>CAZSVJ010000048.1:0-17046 GCA_964610185.1 uncultured Occallatibacter sp.
CCTTAATCAGATAGGCAAACACGAGAACCTCAATCCCGATAAGCGCGGCCAGAAAGATGCTGTGCTTCAGCGTGAATCTCAGCAACTTCGATTGCTCCTTCACGGTGATTCCCGTTGCAGCGGCTGCGACAGCGATCGACTGGAGGCTGATCATCTTGCCCATCACGCCTCCCGATGAGTTTGCGCCGGCGATCAAAACACGGCTGAATCCGAGCCTGCTGGCGGTGATCACTTGGAGGCTTCCGAAAAGCGCGTTGGAAGAGGTATCCGAGCCGGTGAGAAAGACGCCGAGCCATCCGAGAAGAGGACTGAAAAACGGAAATGCGACACCTGTGGTCGCGAAAGCCAGCCCCAGAGTTCCCGTGGCACCCGAATAATTCATCACAAAGGCCATGGAAAGAACCGAAGAAACTGTCAATGTCGGCAGAGCCAGTTGCCGCGCGGAGGTGAGGATGACCCTCACAAAACCGCCCATGGACATGCGCAGAAAGAAGGCTGAGAGAATGGAGGCGAACATACACGATGTTCCGGCGGCAGATAGCACGTTCAAGTTGTACACAGCGGGGTAGGGCGAGGCCACCGGCATGACGGGGGCGGTGCGCAGAATCAGATTATGAAGCCCCGGCCACGGAACCGCAATGGTCGCCAGGTTCAGAACGGACTGAAAGGGCTTGAATCCCCATAAAAGAACAAGGATGACGAGAAATATATAGGGCATCCAGGCAGCCACCACTTGCCCTGCAGTGTAACTTGTAGATTCAGATCCTCGTATCGGAGCGGATATTGCGAGTTCAAATGGGCCCGGTTCGCTGGGGGCTCTGCCTCTCTTAGGCCTTCTACGCTGATGGGACTTTGGATGCCAGAACCGAAGCAGAATTACAAGGGCGCTCATGGATGAGATTGAGCTCAGAATGTCGGTGAGTTGAACGCCGATGTAATTCGAAACTGTGAATTGAACGACCGCATAAGTCAACCCTGCCACCGCCGCCGCGGGCCAAACCTCGATCACTGAACCAAAGCCTTCCATAGAAAGGATCAAGTAAGCCGGGAGAAAAACCGATATTGGCGCACACAAACTTCCAACCGCACCACTTAGCTTTTCGAGTGGAAGCCCGGTAACTCCGGCAAGCGTGATGATGGGAATCCCGATCGAACCAAAAGCCACAGGCGCGGTATTCGCGAGCAAGCAGAGGGCGGCGGCATAATAGGGCGAGAATCCCAGCCCCACCATCATTGCGCCTGCCACGGCCACAGGCGTTCCAAAGCCGGCTGCGCCTTCAATAAACGCCCCAAATCCGAAAGCGATGATCATTGACTGAATGCGCAAATCGGAAGTTAGAGACCCAATGGAATCCTTGACGATGGCAAACTTCCCCGATTCGACTGTCATGTTATAAAGAACGATTGCCCAGAAGACGATCCACGAAATAGGAAACAGCCCAAACGCTGCCCCATGGGCCGCAGAACTCAGGGCGAGCTTCAGCGGCATGCGATATCCAAGCAGGGCAACAGCCAACGTCGCGCCAAGACCGGCCAGGCCCGCAACCCAGGCCGGTTTGCGCCTCGCCCCCAGCAAGAAAAGCAACACTGCCGCCGGCAAAGCTGCAATCAGCGCTGAAATCGCCAGTCCTTGTCCCCAGATGAAATATCCCTGCTCCCAAACCGTCTGCATCTCCGACTCGCCCCCGATTCATTACCTAACATAAAACAGCCAAGGCCACGAATCCTGTGCCGGAGACGATAAACACATCTCCCGGGAGGCGATCCAGATTGGGAACCACGCCAAGTCGAAAATCTTCAAATCGTCTTTTCCTTCGGGTTGGGAGATCCCTTGCCGGCCGCGATCAGGCTCTTTAAACTGCCGCGGATGTATGTGCCCCAAGCGTCGGAGCAGACGCTGTAGCACTCGTAGGCCGGGACCAGGCCCTCGTGCGTGAATTTAATCTCCGTTTGATCGCCTTTCCTGGCGATCTCGAAAACTACTTTGGTGCCCTTCCACTCGGTCTTGTCCTCGGTGAAGTTGAAGTAGTTGTCGGTCACCAGCCAGGCGATTCTCTTGCTGGGAACCAGTTCGACGAGCTTCATTGTGCACGAGTGAGCATCCCGGTAGTGGTACGTGAACTCGTCGCCGGCCTTGGCGGTGCTGCCTTCGATCTCTTCGGACCACCATCCGCGCACGTTCCGGATGGCCTCGAATGCTTCTTTGGGCGATTGGTCGACCGAAATGGTTGCGGTGTAGTTTTGATTCGACATGGTTCCTCACGTACGTTTCAGATTCGTGGGTGTGATGGACGTGCGACTGCGGATGCACGCGCCTGTGGTCTCTGTGCTCTCTTACGCGAATGCGTCAGGCTGATTCTTGCCCGTTGTGATCAGATTGCGCAGATTGCCTTCGACGAGCGCGCCCCAGGCGCCCGAGCAGCCGCCGTAGCACTCGAATGCGGGAACCAGACCCACATGCGTAAAGCGAAGCTCGGTCTTGCCATCCTTTCGAGCGATCTCAAAGACAATGTCAGTGCCGACCCATTCGGTCTTATCCTTGGCGAAAGTCAGGTCGGCGCCCGTAACATGCCACACAACCTTCTTGCCGGGAACAAATTCCGTCACTTTTTGAGTGGACTTGTGGATGTTCTTGTGGCGGTATGTAAATTCGGCGCCAACCCTGCCGGCACCGCCGGCGACCTCTCCCGACCACCACCCGCGAACGTTGTTGATTGCCTCGAAAACCTCTTCGGGAGATTGGTCAACCGTAAACGAAGTTGTGAAGCCTTCTCTTTTCATGATTTGTACGACATCCTCTCTTTTGTTGACTGTGAGTATTGCATGATATGCGGTGCTCCTGCAGAGTCTCCGTCGTCTGCGTGCACATTGTCTATTCCTATTTCTGAAGCGTTCTGCCAGGATGCTGAGCGCAGCCGGTAAGAGCGCATATCCTAATCAAAAATACCTTTACATCGACGCGGAGAAAAGGTTACAAGTGCACAGGCCCCTTGAGCGCCGCACTTCCCTCGCATCACCGCCCCCATGAGCGATCATTGAGCCAATCCAGGAGGACTAATCACATGAGAAAGACTAGCTTTCTATTCGTGGGTCTGCCCCTTGCGGTTGCCTGTATCTCGATGGCTGCGGCACAGGATCAGGTTCCCGCGCCGATGACGCCACCCAAGTACCTGCAAGTCACCGTTGAATACACCAAGCCCGGCAAGGGCGGCCTGGCTCATGACAAGACCGAGGGCGCATTCGTTCAAGCCATGACGAAGGCAAAGTTCCCCATCAATTACTGGGCCTACAATTCAATGTCCGGCAAGCCGCGAGCAATTTACATCTCCGGATTCGACTCCTTTGCCGAACTGGGAAAGGCCAATAAGATCTTCGATAATCCAGGCGTCGCGGCAGCATTTGAGCCTATCAACGTGGCCGACGGCGAACTGCTTGAAGACTCCAATCAGTTGATCTTTAGCTACGCCGACGATCTAAGCCTGCGGCCAAGTGTCGATCTTCTCCACCACCGCTTCCTGGAAGCCGACATCATCCATGTTCATCAAGGCCGCGGAAAGGAATTCCATGACTTGGTGAAGATGTGGATCGACCTCTATCAGAAGGCGGGGACCAGCGTCCACTGGGATGCCTTCCATGCCGAATACGGCGAGGACGGCGGTTATTATGTGTTTCTGACTGCTGACAAGTCGCTTGACGACGTCGACGCCGGCTTTGCGGACGGCAAGAAGTTTTGGGCATTGCTGACCGACGAAGACAAGAAGAAGCTGCGCGAACTGCGCGCCGCATCCATCGAAGAGGATCGCACCGAGATCTACTCCGTGAACCCCGCCCAGAGCTATGTGCCGGAATCGTTTATCAAGGCCGATCCCGGCTACTGGAAGCCCAAGGGCGCAACAGCCGCCAAAGCAGCAGCCAAGCCTGCAACGGATGTTAAAAAGGCCAATCCGTAAACATTCCTGCAAAGCGGCGATCATGGCTCAACGAACATGATTAACCAACGGCTCCGGCTCTGCGTTGGGGCCGTTCTTCCTGGATTGCGGTGCAACTGCGGCTCGATGTTGCGCCAGGAAACTCGTCTGCTGTAGCCAAGCCTCGTCATTGATTCCAGGGATGGCCATTCTGATAACTCTGAGGTGAGCTTGTGATCTCCACTTTGGGCGGCATGCCAGAGACCAGTCCTGGGGGGTGGGATATACTGGCGCGATGATGGGAACGCATGTGAAAACCCGGGATGAAGGAGCTGGCCTGTGAAGTTGAATCTGAGCTATGTTGCGATCCTTTGTATCGCGGCCTCCACTATGACAAGCGCGTTTGCGCAGAGCTCGGGGGCGGATACCTACAAGGCAAAGTGCGCCGTGTGTCACGGCCCGGACGGGCTGGGCAACACCTTGATCGGCAAGAACCTGAAGGCCGCGTCTTTTAAAGACCCGGCGGTGGTCAAGGCCCCGGACGCTGAACTGATCGCGGTCGTGAAGAATGGCAAAGGCAAGATGCCGGCTTCAATTGGAGCTAAGTTAACCGACGCTCAAATCAAGGATGTCGTCGCCTACGTCCGCACTTTGCAAAAGTGAAAAAGCAAATTGCCTGAGTCCTGGATACAAGGCTGGGTACGCAATAAAACGGTTGACAGGAAAGGCTAATTCAATTACTTTGCAATACAAAGTGACTCGACATGAACGATCTGAACAAAGCGTTGGGCGACATTAGCAGCATTCGGAGGCACGTGGCCAACGCCACGGAATTTCGCGGTTATGGCCCTGTCACGCTTGCCGGCACCGGCATCCTGGCGATTGCGGCAGCAGGCGCGCAGTCATTGTGGCTGCCGGATCCGGTGAATCATGTCATGGAGTATTTATGCATATGGATCGTGACCGCCGCGCTTTCGGCTGGCTTGATTGGGACG
The DNA here is from genome assembly GCA_964610185.1 of uncultured Occallatibacter sp. GTDB lineage: Bacteria > Acidobacteriota > Terriglobia > Terriglobales > Acidobacteriaceae > Telmatobacter. The sequence goes on from CAZSVJ010000048.1 coordinate 4,904, forward strand.
GAAATGTACGCTCGTACACGGCGAATTCATTCTGGCATGGCGGATGAGATGATCCGCATGGCTGTGGAGCAATTTCTGCCGTCAGTGGGGGTGGGAACACTTCTGACATTAGTGCTGGCGCGCTATGTTCCGGAAGCTTTGTGGATGATTCCGGGAATGTGGCAGATCATTTTCAGCCTGGGAGTGTTTTCGTCGTGCCGGTTTCTGCCGCGTGCGGTGGTTGCAGCGGGCGGATGGTATTTGCTAACCGGGCTAAGTTCGATTGCACTGGCGGACAACAGAGCACTCTCGCCTTGGGTGATGGGGATTGCGTTTGGAGCAGGACAGCTTCTTGTGGCAGGGATCTTGCTATTTACCGCGACGGAGGCCGGCGATGAAACCTAAGCCTCAGAACAGCCAGGCACGCTTTGCATATGAAGGGCTCGATCGCGTGATTCACGAGCGTGCCCGCCTCAGTGTCCTCACCTCACTGGTCACGCATCCGAAAGGATTGGCATTCGGCGATCTCAAACAACTTTGCGCTCTTACCGACGGCAACTTGAACCGGCATCTGCGGGTCCTGCAGACGGGGAAGATGATTGAAATTGTAAAGAAACAGGATCGCAACCGGCCGCTCACAATCTGCCGAATTACGGCTTCAGGCCGTGCGCGGTACGTCGAGTATCTTTCCACGCTTGAGCAGGTCGTTCGAGACGCGGCGAGGGTAACAAAAGAAACACAGGTATCCGGCCAGGTGCACGGTCTGGCTCCGTCGCGGGCTTGACTTTTTTTTGCGAGGTAGCTTTGCAGTGCAAAGTAATTCTCATAACGGATTGCACGTGGCCATCATCATGGACGGCAACGGACGCTGGGCTACGAGGCGCGGGCTGCCGAGGGTCGCAGGACATCGAGCCGGGGTTGCCGCCGCCCGGAGCGTTGTCGAACATGCCCCCGATGTTGGGATTCGACTACTGACGCTCTATGCGTTCTCATCGGACAACTGGAGCCGCCCGCCCGATGAAGTGAAGAGCATCCTCTGGCTGCTGCGTGCCTTCCTGCGCTTGGAGTCGGAAAGGCTCAAGGCTCGTGGCGCGCGCCTGGAGGTCATCGGACGGCGCGATCGTTTGCCGCGATTGCTGCTGCGCGAAATCGAACGGGCAGAATGCGCCACAGCCCAAGGTCGCCGTCTTCAATTGCGGATTGCCGTCGATTACTCTTCGCGCTACGCAATAGCGCATGCCGCAACCGGCCTGAGCAACGCTATATCTCCGCATAGAGAAACTTCGGCCGAACTCGTTGGGCACATGCTAGATCAGGCTTTTGACGCGGAAAGCGGTAACGTCGATTTGCTGATCCGCACTGGCGGTGAGAAACGTCTTTCAGACTTCTTGCTGTGGGAATGCGCTTATGCCGAACTCCTTTTTACCGATCGGATGTGGCCGGATTTTAACGCCGACGATCTGGATGCCGCGCTGGAGGAATTCAGAAAGCGGGAGCGGCGGTTCGGAGGCGTTCCTGCCGGCTCAACGCATTCCGCAGTGTCTTGCGCTTGAGACAACGCGTCAAACGTATGCTTCGCCGTCCACCTTCATTATGAATGAGCGTATCGATATCCGGCTCTGCATTCCGCAGTTGATTTGCGGCTACAAGAGATTTATCCTTCTTGTTCCGACCTTGAGGTCGAGGCTCCCGCGCCAAAGGCGGGGAGCCAGTTTTTTTGATCGATTTCTTAGTTCGATGCGGAGACATGCACATGGCCCTCCAACCGGCAGCACACGCGCAAAGCTCGCCAGGCTCATTTCAGACATTCCCGGTCGCGCTGAACGGGCGCGCACTTGAAGCCAACCGTGGCGTTCCGCTCAATCTTGACTGGGTCGAGAAAGTCCGTGTCAACACCAGTGCGGTAGAGCGCAGGACGGCCACTCACGTAGCGCGGCGCACCGTCAAAAAGGAGAATCAGGCAGCGTGGCTACTGCGCGCAATCGCCTGCATGGACTTGACCACGCTCAGCGGCGACGACACGGCGGATCGCGTGCGGCGGCTCTGCGCCAAAGCGCGCAACCCGCTACAGCGGCATTTGGTGGAGGGTCTCGGCATCGAGGAGTTGCATCTGACGGTGGGCGCCGTCTGCGTCTATCATGCCTTTGTTGAAACGGCCGTGAAGGCGCTCGATGGCTCGGGCATTCCGGTGGCCGCGGTCTCGGCTGGATTTCCCGCTGGATTGTCGCCGCTGGCGGAGCGGGTCGACGAGATTCACCGCTCCGTCGAAGCGGGCGCGCAAGAGATTGACATCGTCATTACGCGCGCACATGTTTTTAATGGCGAGTGGCAAGCGCTCTACGACGAGATTGCGGCATTCAAGCAGGCCTGCGGGCTTGCGCATATGAAGGCGATCCTGGCCACCGGTGACCTGATGACGCTGCGCAACGTGGCGCGCGCCAGTTGGGTGGCCATGATGGCCGGGGCGGATTTCATCAAGACATCCACAGGCAAGGAAGCGGTAAACGCCACGCTACCGGTATCGCTGACCATGGTGCGCACCATTCGCGACTACGCGGAGCGGACCGGCATGGCGGTTGGCTTCAAGGCGGCTGGCGGCATTCGCACCGCAAAGCAATCGCTCGATTGGCTGGCGTTGATGAAGGATGAGCTAGGACGCCCGTGGCTGGAGCCGTCACTCTTCCGCTTCGGCGCCAGCGGCATGTTGGGCGACATTGAGCGTCAGCTTGAGCATCATCTGACCGGCCGCTATTCGGCGGCATTTCGTCACCCCATCGCCTAGAGCTTTTTGATAGCTCGATGGCTTTCGAGCATTGGAAGGAGACGCTGTGAGCATAGCGGAGAAGTTCCACACCATGGAGTACGGAGCCGCGCCGGAGGATCCGAAGGAAGCGGTACAGTGGTTGGAGCGGCATCATCGCCGGTTTGAGGAGTTCATCGGCGGGGCCTGGGTTGCGCCGGCGAGCGGCGAATATCAAATCACGAGCGATCCCTCCAGCGGCGAGACTCTTGCACAGGTGGCAAAGGGCAATGCAGACGACGTCGAAGCCGCTGTGGCAGCCGCGCGGAAGGCTCTGCCCGGATGGCAGGCGCTGAGCGGGCACGAGCGGGCGCGCAACTTGTACGCGCTTGCCCGGCAGGTGCAAAAGCATTCGCGCCGCCTCGCGGTGCTTGAGTCGATGGACAACGGCAAGCCAATTCGCGAGAGCCGGGACATCGATATTCCCCTAGTGGCGCGCCACTTTTACCATCATGCCGGTTGGGCGCAGTTGCTGGAATCTGAATTCCCACACTACACGGCTTGCGGAGTGGTGGGCCAAATCATTCCGTGGAATTTCCCGCTGTTGATGTTCGCGTGGAAGGTGGCGCCGGCGTTGGCCGCGGGCAATACGGTGGTCATCAAGCCGGCGAAATATACGCCGCTGACGGCTCTGGCGTTCGCCGAGTTGGCCATGGAAGTTGGCCTTCCCGCCGGCGTGCTGAATGTGCTGACCTGCGACGCTCAGACCGGCCAATTACTCATCGAGCATCCTGGCATCGACAAGATCGCCTTCACCGGCTCGACTGAGGTGGGCCGCATCATCCGCAAGGCCACTGCGCAATCGCACAAGAAACTTTCACTTGAACTGGGCGGCAAATCGCCGTTTGTAGTCTTCGACGACGCCGATCTCGACTCCGCGGTAGAGGGCCTGGTAGACGCCATTTGGTTTAATCAAGGACAGGTCTGCTGCGCGGGCTCGCGGCTGCTAGTGCAGGAGCGCGTGGCTGAAACTCTCTATGCTCGGCTCCGAGCGCGCATGGAAACGCTGCGCGTTGGGCATCCGCTCGATAAGTCGATCGACATCGGCGCAATCGTTTCGCCGGTGCAGCTTGAAACAATCCGCCGCATGGTGGATGCGGGCGTGGCGCAAGGCGCGACGTGCTGGCAGCCGCACAATCCGCTGCCTGAAAAGGGATGTTATTTTCCGCCTACACTTCTGACAGATGTGCAGCCTGCGTCGACTGTGGCGCAGGAAGAAATTTTTGGTCCGGTGCTGGCAGCGATGACATTCCGCACGCCTGCGGAGGCCGTTGAACTGGCCAATAACACTGTATACGGGTTGGCGGCGAGTGTCTGGAGCGAGAACATCAATGTGGCACTGGACCTGGCTGCGCAGGTAAAGGCGGGCGTCGTCTGGGTCAATTGCACCAACCAGTTTGACGCTGCTTGCGGATTCGGCGGCTATCGCGAATCCGGCTATGGCCGCGAAGGCGGACGCGAGGGGATGCTGGAGTATTTGACGCCCAAGTGGCTGCACACACTGGCGTCTGCCAAATCTGCGGCAGCTCGCTCGAGTACTGCTGACGATCAAGATAGCATTGCAACGGCGGGCTCGTCGATTGACCGCACCGTGAAGCAGTACATCGGGGGGAAACAGGCACGGCCCGATTCAGGCTATTCGTTCCCGGTTTACGGGCGAGAGGGCCAATTGCTCGGCGAAGCGCCGCTCGGCAACCGCAAAGATATTCGGAACGCTGTGGAAGCGGCGCGCGCCGCCTCCGGATGGGCGAAGGCGACCGCGCATACACGCGCACAGGTCATCTATTACATCGCAGAAAACATGATTCAGCGGCGGGATGAAATTGCGCATCGGCTGGCTGCGTCTGTCGGAGAGGAACAAGCAGCGGCCGAAATCGATCTCTCCATCGAGCGCATCTTCACGTATGCCGCGTGGGCAGATAAATACGACGGAGCCGTGCATCATCCGCCAGGGCGCAATATCACCATCGCTATGCCTGAACCGGTAGGGGCCATCGGCATTCTTGCACCAACCGATGCGCCGCTGCTGGGGCTCCTCTCTCTGGTGCTGCCCGCAATTGCCGTGGGCAACACCGTGGTTGCAGTACCCTCAGAGCGCTATCCGCTCATTTTGGGTGACCTCTATCAGGTACTCGACACCAGCGATCTGCCCGGCGGGGTTGTCAATCTTGTCGCCGGAAAGCCGGCGGAATTGGGCAAGACTCTGGCGGAGCACGATGGCATCGAAGCGGCGATGGTGCGCGCCGCTTCGATCGGCAACATGAAGCAGGTGTGGACCAATGACGGCCACGAATACGATTGGTTTAATCCGGCCCAGGCCGAAGGCCGCTGGTTCCTGCAGCACGCCACGCAGGTGAAGAATATCTGGGTGCCGTACGGGGAATAATCTGTTGAGAAGCAACAAGCGCCGGAACCGAACTGCGCAGAATCGGCAGCACCTGGTGAATCGCCGCAAAGATATCGGAATCGAAATTCCCTGCGGCGCCGACTTAATTCGATTGTTAGCCCTGTAATCAACAGGCCAAGACTTTTCGGGAGAAGATATGTCGCGCATTACAGTTTCATCGATCCTTTTTGTTTCCATGTGTTTTTTACAATTGCCATTGAGCCGGATCATTGCTCAGACGCCGGCGCCAGATCAGACTTCAACGAAAACATCGGAGCATTTTCAGTTCGTTTCCGACGGTCCTCTATCGCAGGTTTGGGGGCGAGCCGACGAAATACCTCGTGTCTTTTTTCCCGAACGCTTGCCGGCCTTCTTTTCAAAGACGATCGTGCTCGACAACGGCGTTCCCCGCGACGCTAGGCTCAACTGGATTTTTACCGGCCGCAATGGAGGCTTCACCGTAGAAGTGAGCCATACGCTGGTGCGGGTCTATCAAAAGTTTTATGACTCCTATGGCCTGGTCGACAGCCACACTGCCAATCCGGAAAGAATCGTTCAGGAAACCGTGGCGATTGCGCCGGGAGAGATTCATTCGCTCACCGTGATCCTCGATGCGCACCTATCGCTCAGCGTATTGGTGAACGGTTCCCCACTCGTGCAACAAACCTGCATGATGGATGTCAGCCGGCATCAGCTTTTATTTACGGGGCCGCGCGCACGGCACGTCGTGCTTGCAGGCGAGCTGCTGCCTCCGCAAGATACGATCGCAGCCGTGACGGTGGACGCGGCACATCGCCATCAAACTATCTACGGTTTTGGCGGAAGTCCTGGCATGCCTGCCTATCTTGGTTTGAGCGAGAAGGGCAAGAAGATGTATTGGGACATACTTGCGCGGTATAACCTTCTTATCGACCGCGAATACCCAATGGGAACCAAGCTTCTTCCCGACATGTCAAACCTGGACAACCCTGCCGATGCCAAGCCCCATTACTACGGAGATGACTTCCCGAATGGCGAGCTATCTAACTTTGCTTATAACGCCGAGTCTTTGAAGTTAGGCGGCAAAGTTATCTACGAATTGTGGGCGTTGCCTTCATGGGCGACCAAGGATTACACAGACCCGGACGGAAAGGTATTTAAAGGCGCCGCGAATCCCATTGAGTGGGCCCGGGCAATGGTGACCTATGCTCGAATGGAAAAAGAGAAGACCGGCCGTGCGCCGGATTTGATCGGCGTGCAAAACGAAGTTCAGCAGCCGAAAGAAATCAGCTTTGAGATGGTGAAGACTCTCCGCCGCGAGTTAGACGCGGCTGGATTCCAGGACGTGAAGATACAAATGCCCGACGCCAGTTATGTGGCGCTGGGAACAGAGGTCGCAAACACGCTAAGGTCCGATCCTGAAGTGTGGAGCAAGATCGACATTGCGGCCTCGCATGTATACGACTATCAGGACCACTTCACTGACCCGGACACGTTCGACGATCAGTTCAAGGCATTGCACGCGGCCAACGGGGATAAGCCATTTCTCGCTACCGAGATTTCCATGAACAATGTCCGGCTGCAGATTGACTCTTACCGCGCCGCTTTCAATGTCGGCCAGCTCTACCACAAAAACATGACGCTGCTCGACGCGATTGGGCTGGCCTACTGCTGGCTGATCCTGGATGTTGAGCAGCCCAACTTCGGCGCGACGCGCTCGCTGCTTGTTCCCGATCGCTATCACGGCGATATCCCGGTGGCAAGCAGCTACCAGCTTCGCGTGCTGGGAGCATATAGCAGGCATCTTCCCGAAGGCATGGTTCGCGTGGATGCGAGCAGTACCAATCCCGACCTGCTGGTGACCGCCTACGAGGGCAACAACAAGGCGCGAACTCTAATTGCCACAAACCGCTCCACCAGCCCGCAAGAGCTGACAGTAAACTGGCCGGGGACTACATGGAGAGAGTTAGAGCGCGTGAGCCAGTACGCGGAAAACACACCGGAAGCTGTGCCTGGGACGATCGTGATTCAGCCCGGCGAGATAGTAACACTAAGCACCATTGTGTTACCGTCCACTAATCGTTGACGGCATCAGAATGCGGCGGCCGCTATACCAGCAAGTAGCTGACGCCGCGTTCATCCAGCCATTCACGTTGCTCCGGTGCAAGGCCGCGATCCGAAATGACCTGATCGATCTCGGCTAGATCCGCAACATGAATCATCGCCTCTCTGCCGAATTTTGTGTGGTCCGCCACGATTACTACTCGATGTGCGCACCTTATCATGGCGCGAATCGACTCGACCACAAGCGCGCTCGTGTCGCTGATGCCATCCGCGGTGATGCCGCGGATTCCCAGGATGGCGACGTCGGCGGAAATGCTGTGAAGCATTCGTTCACAGATCGGGCCAAACTGAATTCCCAAGCGCGGATATAGATATCCGCCCGTCAAGGTAACCTCGGTTTGCCTGCACTCCCAGAAAATTTGGGCAACCGGAATCGAGTTGGTGACGATCTGAATCGGGCGATCCAAAAGACATTTGGCAATTTCAGCTACGGTCGACCCGCCGCCCAGGACAATCGTTTGCCCATCCTGAACCAGATCTGCCGCCGCTCGTCCGATGAGCTTCTTTTCTTGCTGACAGCTTACCGATAGCCGCGTGTAGTCGAGCGCCTCGTCGCGCGAGGAGGTCGACATGGCTCCGCCATGAACCCGCCTGATGTTATGACTCTGCTCTAACGCAATCAAGTCGCGGCGGACCGTTGCCCTTGAAGAACCAAGTCCGGCACACAGATCCTCAAGGCTCACGAAGTCTTGCCTTGACAAGGCATCCTGAATGTGTCGAAGCCGCTCGACTTGATTCATATTCGCAACGGTTCCATCGGGGAATCACCTGCAAAATCGCGCGCACCGGCGCGGAGCATTCACTTGCCGGCTATCGCTACCATCACCGCATCCGTCACTGACTTCACGAGTGCGTCCAGATCCGCCTCAGGTGGTTTACCGGTTGGCCCGTCGCATGGCGTCGGAGTTAGTGCGATTGATCCCGGCACTTCAAGATCGGATAGCTGACACTCTTTCATTCTCGAAGTATCGAACCGGATGTCAGGCAGCCCTAGCTTCTTCTTGATGGCCAGCAGGTCGGAGCCTTGCTGCTCCGAAATGTGTGAGATGGGAACGCCTAGCTGCGCGGCTAGCATCAAGGTCCAGCAGTACGTCTCAAGAACTTCGGCATACCACTCTGCGTGAGTCACTGTATCGGCCCAGCAGACAATTCCATGGTTTGCGAGCAGCACTGTGTTGTGTTGCTTGACGAAGGGCAGCACGGTCTGAGCAAACTCAACCGAGCCCGGCGTCTTGTAAGGCGATATCGCTACCTTTCCAACAAACACTTCAAATTCCGGAACGATCAAGTTAGGCGGCACGCGTCCCGTAATCGCATACGCGGTTGCATGAGGAGGATGACAATGGACAACGGACTTGGCCTCCGGCACTTCCTTGTAGATTTCAAGATGCAGAAAGATTTCGCTTGTACGCGGCTGGGTTCCAGCAATCTGCTTTCCGTCGAGATCTACAAGCGACAATACTTCGGGGGTTAGATCGAACTTGCTCACCAACGTCGGCGTGCAGATCACCTCGTTGGGTCCTATCCGATAAGAAATATTGCCACCGTTGCCGTCTACAAATTGGCGCATCCAGAGCTTGCGTCCCACCGCGCAGATTTCTTTCTTGATCTCTTCCGCCTCACGCGTGAAAAACAACTTTGGATTCGGAGCGGGACGGTTCTGCGCCGCGCCGCTGTTGCCGGATTGCTGCGCGGAAGCAGCGGCTGCGGGAGCTTCACCATATGCCGCTGGTGCCGTGACTCTTGCGCCGCCGTTCGACTCAATGGCAATATTGTGCTGAGCTAGGAAGTCGCGCGCCGATGGCGTCACTACGCAGTTCTCTCCGATATGAACGCGGCTTGCGCCTGCCGCCAGGGCGCTCTGGGCATCGCGCATTGACAAAAGTTTTTTGCCTGAAATATCGACGCTCTCAGTTCCGTTCTTCACTTCCCCACCTCAGATCCTTAAGAAACTGCCTTCGCATGAATGTTGATGGAATCCACAATCAGCGAACAATACGCATCCACTGGCACTGAATCAGGCCAGAATGGATTCGCTGCTTCCCGGCCCTCTGTAAATGCCACCATCTGTCCATCGGCGGCGCCAAGTTCATCGACGGCCACCAGAGACTTGCCCCCGCCCAGGCCATTGCCTGCTATCAGATTCTCCATCGTCACCGGCTCCAGGACGACAAACGTTCTGCCGCTAAACGAAGCTACAGCCGGATTGAGAACTACGCGGCCGCGAACAATGCCCAGTCTCATGCGCTACTCCCAACTCGCGTTTCCCCGCTCTGTGCCTGATCGACAATTCCTACAACGACCATTCGCGCCGGCGTGGTGTTGCCGAGCTTGGCCCGCGCAATGTCGCCATCCGTCGAGACGATTACCGAGTTCCCTCTTCCCGCGCCCAGCCAATCCACAACCACTATCGGCTCCGGTCCAACGTTCCCATCGGCTTCAAGCCGTTGCGCAATCAAAAACCGGCAGCCCTCCAAGGTGGGATGCTTTACCGCCGAAACTACAGTTCCGCCTATGCGCGCCAGAAACATGGCTAAATGATCCGCAACGCGTTGCCGACGACCATCTGCCGCTCGCGTGTGAAAGTGAGCGGTGTCGTGATTCCCTCGCCCGTCGGAGTAGCAATGGTGTGGCTGAAGTATCCAGGACCGCCAACGCCCAGCGAGGCAGGCGATGCGGCATTCTGAATGAAAAGAGTTGTGTTGATGGCCCGCGCCATGCGGGTTGCCGTTTCAAGATTCCGCGTGTGAATAATGGCCGTGTGCCGGTAGCCGTGTTCGGCTTTCACCGCCGCGGCAATGGCTGCGTCTGCATCGCGCACGCGCACCACGGGGACGAAAGGCATCATCTGTTCTTCAACCACGAAGGCGTGGTTCTCATCGGTCTCGCCAAAAAGAAGATCGGTGCCGGCTGGCGCTCGCACGCCAGCGGCTGCTGCTAGCACCGCGACATCCTTGCCGACGAAGTCCTTTTTGACATGCGCCCTGGCGCAGCCGCCCGCTCCGCCTTCAAATGTAAACGCGGCCTTGGTCAGCCGCTCAATGGCCGCCGCATCAAGCTGGTAAGCGCCGGCGCGGCGCATCGCTTCGACAAACTTATCCGCAACCGACGCGACAACAAAGACTTCCTTTTCTCCGATGCAAAGCAGGTTGTTGTCGAAGGCCGCGCCCTCGATAATGCACTTCGCGGCTCGATCGAGATCGGCGGTTTCGTCGACCACAACTGGGGGGTTGCCAGGGCCTCCAGCGATAACACGCTTGCCGGATTTGGCTGCCGCATGGGCAACCGCCGTGCCACCAGTAACGCACAGCAGCGCGATCTTGGGATGATTGAAGATTTGCTCGGCAGTTTCGAGGCTGGCTTCACGCGCTGCTGTTAACACATTGGCGACGCCAAACTCACGCTCGATCTCGCGATTCCATAATTGCAATGCGTACCGCGCCACGTTCGCGCCTGATGGGTGCGGCCCAAAGACCGCTGTGTTGCCCGCAGCCAGAATGTTAATGGCATTCGATGCCATGGTCGGAACAGAATGCGTTACCGGGAGCATCATGCCGATGACGCCCCAGGGAGCGCGTTCAATGATGCAAAGCCCGGTTTGATCGCTGCGCGCATCGCTGCGCATCGCCTCGACCCCAAGCACATAGCGCATATTGGTCAGCTTCAGAATCTTGTGATCGAGGCGGCCGACTTTGGTCTCCTCCATCTCCATGCGGCCAAGTTCCTCGCGGCGTTCCATGCAGATGCGGCGAATAACGTCAATCATGCGCCCGCGCTCATCGAGACTCATGGCCGCAACCTTCTTTTGTGCATCGAATGCCGCGTTGGCAGCTTCGTCCACAGTCGAAAATACTCCGTCGCGCGGCGCAGCGGCCTTCGCGCTAGAAGCAGCGCGCGAAGCTGGCTGTTGCATCTGAGCATGCAGCCGGGCCACAACCTCTTTTGCAATATCCGCAATCAGTTGCGCCGGAATTGGTTCCTGGATCTGCATCTATGGCTTCTCCAAAACTTTGCCTTCGACCTCAACGGAATCGACGATGCCAACGATCACCGCATCGACCGGCGCATCTTTGGTTGCCGGCGTGAGGCGAGCTGAACTGCCCTGCGTAAACAACACGCACTCGCCTATTCCCGCACCAACGCTGTCAACCGCGACCACGGAACTACCCGAGATTTGCAGCTTGCCGTCCCTGCTGATGTAGGGCTGAATGAGCAGCAGTTTCATCCCCAGGAACTTCGCGTTCTTCTGAGTGGCAACAACGTTGCCGATGACTTTTGCTATAAACATGCCGGTTCACCTCGTGCGCCGCGCCGGTGGAATCACTGCCGCTTGCGGTTATTTCGGCAATACGGCTCCGAGAGTCCCATGCGGCCGCGCGATCACATGCACGCTCTGCACTTCGCCCACGGCACGCGCAGCGCTTGCGCCGGCATCGACCGCCGCGCGCACCGAGCCTACGTCTCCCTGGACAAACACCGAGCACAGGCCGCTGCCGATTTTGTTCCAGCCGACGAATTGCACGCTGGCTGCCTTCAGCATTGCGTCTGTAGCCTGGACCAGTGCCACCAGGCCCTTCGTCTCGATCATTCCAATCGCCTCATTGGCCATTTCAATTCTCCTGACTCCGCGTTACTTCAAGAAGCTTTCAACCAGCGCATCGTGCGGACGCGCAATCACGTGAGAGGACACAAGTTCACCTACAACCTTTGCCGCGGCCGAGCCTGCGTCCACTGCGGCGCGCACGCTGCCCACATCGCCGCGGACGATAGCTGTTACGAATCCGCCGCCGATCTGCACAGTTTTTACCAGCTCTACGCTTGCGGCTTTCACCATCGCGTCACATGCCTCGACAAGTCCGACGAGGCCCTTCGTTT
>CAZSVJ010000049.1:0-17025 GCA_964610185.1 uncultured Occallatibacter sp.
CCCTGCGGATTACGGTTGACATGCCTCGATCTTCGATCCATAATCTCACTGGCTCTTTTTCTTCAGGAGCGACCCTTTCTGGCCCAAATTTTCTCCGCTTTTATCAAACTCTTGTCGCGCTTTGCGCTTTGCGATTTGCTGGTAAAGCCGGAAAGGTACGATCCATGGCACAACGCATTCGCGTTGCTCTCGCCGCAATGGCCGCTGCTTGTTTTGCATTCGCCGCTCATGCGGCGGAAGAGCCGCGGCAGATCGTGGGCACCTATAAGGTTCCCGAGGTCGCGATTACCGCTCCGGTTCCCGCTGATACCACCCTCCATCTCGCCATCGGCCTCACGCCGCGCGACGAAGCCGGACTGGCCGCGTTTGCTGCCGCGGTCTCCGACCCCAAAAGCCCTCAGTTCCGCCACTTCCTCACCCTCAATCAGCTCACCGAGCGCTTCGGGCCTACGGCCGCCGATTATCAGGCATTGATCGTATGGGCGCAGTCCAAACACCTCGTTGTGGAAAGGCAGTATCCGCACCGGCTGCTTCTTGCTTTGAGCGGCCGCGCCGCGGACGTTGAGCAGGCCTTCGCGGTCAAGCTCGGATACGCCAAGCGGCCCGACGGCACCAGCTTCTACCGGCCCGACCGCTTGCCCTCGCTGGACCTTGCGGTCAGGATCTCGCATCTGGCCGGCCTCGACAATCAGTTCATTCCCAGGCACTTCGGGGGATCGCAGTTGAACGGAACAGCCTACGGATCGTCCGATCTTCGCAACGCCTACGCGGCAGGCTGCCTGGGACTTACCGGCGCCGGGCAATCGGCGGGACTGCTGGATTACGCCGCCTTCGATCCTAAGGACATCACCGACTACGAGACGGCCAACAACATCCCGGCCCCTGGGCCCCTTATCGCCAGTTTTCCCGTGCCTTCGTCATATACGCCGGTTCCCGTGCCCGATCCAACCGCACCGAACCCTGATTTAACCGCCGACGAAACCTCCGCCGACATCCAGTTGCTGCTCGCCATGGCGCCGGGCCTTACGCAAGTAGTTGTCTACCAGCCCGATCCAAATATGGGAGGATACTGCACACCCGGCGACGAAGCCATTGCCTTGTGGCCATCCGCGCCCGAGATCAAGGTCTTTTCCATCTCGGTCGGCTTTTGCCCCAGCGACAGTATCAACACCTTCCAGATCATGGCCGGCATGGGGCAGTCGGTCTTTGCTTCATCGGGAGACGCTGGAACCGGCTACAACAGCAGCGGTAACGCGAACTTCAATTGGTTCGGCGGAAACGCCGACGTTACCGCGGTTGGCGGAACGGTGCTATCGATGAACGGGGCCGGGAAATCCTATAACGGCGAGGCGGCTTGGGCCTTCAGCGGTGGCGGGGTAGTGGAGTTCCCCGGAAACCAGTGCACACCGGGATGCGTTCCGGGAAGTTCGCCGCAGTGTTCCAATATCTGCATCCCGTCCTGGCAGGCCGGCGTGGGGAACGCGCAGAACGGAGCTTCCAATACCTACGACAATGTGCCCGACGTGGCCATGCCTGCGCAAAACGTTTTTATCGAGGCGCCGGTCATCAACAGCAGCAATCAGTTCAACGGAGACAGTCCCACCACCTTCTGCGGAACCAGCGCGTCCTCGCCGCTGATGGCAGGCTTTACGGCGCTCGCCGAACAGCAGAACTGCTCCAACTTTCCTGCGAACTGCGCCAACGGAACCGGTCTCGGCTTCGTGAGCCCAGCGCTCTATGCCGTGGGATTCAACGCCAACACGTACAAAAAGAGCTTCAACGACGTGATCGGCAATTCCTCGGACACAACCTCATGCGGCGGATTGGGGCAGGCTGCACCCGCCGTCACGGGCTACGACCTGGCTACCGGATGGGGCTCGCCCAAGTGCGGCCTGATCGCCCAGCTCACCTGTACCCAGTGCAGCGGCTCGACCGCTTCCGCCGGGACGCCGGGCTCCAATTCCTGCATCAATTTCCAGACCGACTCGAACCACTGCGGCACATGCGGCAACGTCTGCGCCTTGAACGCCGGCTGTGTCAACGGAACCTGCAAGATCGGCGCAACCCACGGAGACACACACCTCATCACCTTCGACGGTCTGCACTATGACTTCCAGGCCGCCGGCGACTACGTCCTCACTCGCGCCGGCAAGGACTTCGAGGTCCAGACCCGTCAGGCTAACGGCGCGCCTCTCTGGCCCCTGGCCTCGGTCAACAAGGCTGTTGCCGCACGTTTTGGCGACACCCGCGTCGCTATCTGCCTCGCTCCCACGCAACTCTACGTCAACGGCAAAGCGGCTTCGCTCGACGACGGCAAATCCCTCGACGCCGGCCCCGGCGTTACAGTCTCCCGCTCCGGAGACACCTACACCTTCGTCCGCAAGGACGGCGAATCGGTTCAAGCCCAGCTAAACTCCCGCGGCGTCGGCCTCGGCTTCCGGCCCGACTGGCATCCCTTCGATGAGAACTGGATCGATGTCCAGGTCAGTCTCGGCCGCAATCCGGCCGGCCCCGTCACCGGGCTCCTCGGCAATGGCGACGGGCTCACCAGGGACGACATCGCGCCCCGCAACGGACTGCCCCTCGTTCAGCCTGTCCCCTTTACCAGTCTCTACAAGAAATTCGGCGATACCTGGCGCGTTCCCGCGGACGAGTCCATCCTCTGCGACACGCCCAAGGTCGCGCCTTCCGATCCCGCCCGGCCATTCGTCGCTGCCGACCTTCCCGCGATCGATACTGCTCGGGCCCGCGCCTACTGCGAGAATGCCGGCGTTACCAACACCATACTCCTCGAAGACTGCACCCTTGACACCGTGGTCCTCGACACCCCCAAGGCCGCTCTGATCAACGCTGTCATCCAGGCCCCGATCCGCAGGCTCCCCATCCTCGACGATCTCCCCAAGTAGCCGGAGCGAGTTTTTCGACCTTCAGCGATGTTGAACCTTCGAGCAGTGTGATGAGCCGATCGGCTGGGAACTCTTTGTGAACTTCGATCGTTCCCAACGGCCAACGGAATTCCAGCTCGACCGAATACGCGGAGCCGAGGCCGAAGTGCGGACGTGGATCGTTGGCGGAGACATAGCCGGACTGGAGAATGGCTCACCGTCCCCGGACCACCTCCACCACTCCTTTTCCGCTCCACGCCTTCTTTCCGGTCTGGGTCAATTTCTTGGTGGCATCATCCCATTGCAGATGCGTAATCTGGAAATCGCCTTTCTCATAGGCATACGTCCGCCCGTCGTCGTTGTAGAGCGTCAAGTTACCATCGGTTCCGGGATAGACCCTCACATGCACGATGCTCTGCGTGTCATGCGTGCTCTCGATAGCGCTGCCCAGCGGCACAATCGAACCCGCTCGAACAAAGAGCGGAATCTTATCGATCGGCGCACTCGCTTCAATGGTCTGGCCGCCTTCATAGCGCTTGTCTGTCCAATAGTCGAACCATGCTGTACCCGCGGGCAGATAAACGCTTTTCGTCGTCTGCCCCTGAGAGGTTACCGGCGCGACCAAGAATGCCGGGCCGAACATATACTCATCGCCAATCTGCGTCACCTTTGGGTCGTTGGGAAAATCCATGAACAGGGCACGCATAAACGGAGCTCCCGTCGTGTGCGCGAAGTAGCCCAGCGAGTAGATATACGGCATCAACTCATAGCGCAACCGGAGATACTTTTCCAAGATCGGCTCGGCTTGTTTTCCGTAAGACCATACCTCGTTATGCGGCCGCGTGCCGTGAGTTCTGAAGTTCGGCTGAAAGACTCCATATTCGTACCACCGGACATATAACTCGGGATAATCGTCGTAGCCGCCTACTTCGTCGCGCGCGTCGGAGGGATCGATGAGCGGCGGATGCGCGGGTACATGGGTCTTCGGCAAGCCCTGCCATCCGCCGATATCGTTTCCCCAGTACGCGATTCCCGAAGCGGCTACGTCGAGACCGGTAGGAATTTGCCGCCGCAGCGCGTCCCAGCCGGGAAAGATATCGGAAGACCAGAAGATGGCGCCGTTATGCTGCGCGCCGGTGTAGGCATCGCGAGCCAGGATCAGCGCCCGCCGGTCAGGCATATCCTTGCGCATCCCGTCGTAGAATGCCGCGGTGTGGAACAGCGGGTACACGTTGAAATACTGCGTGCCCGGTCCGATCTTGAAATAGCCCCCATCCGGCGGCAGGTCGGGCTCAGTCTCATCGGCCCAGAAAGAGTCGAATCCCTGGCTGGCTATATTTTCCCGAATCACGCCCCAATACCACTTGGCCGCTTCCGGGTTGGTCGTATCGATGTCCGACCCTTGCATATCGTAGGGAAGGCCGTCCTCCGGCGTCCCGTCCGCATGATGCAAAAACCACCCATTCTTCTGGACCAGATCGTAGAAGCGCGTGTCCGGCCTGAAGCGCGGCCATACGCTGATCATGGTCTCAATGTTCATGGCATGAAGCTGGCGATTCATCTCCGCGGGATCCGGCCACGCCTCCTTGATGAAATCCATCTGACCCATCTTTGTGTAATAGAACCAATCCAGCACCAGCATGTCGATGGGCAGATGACGCTCGCGATAGCCTTTGGCAACCGCCAGCATCTCCGCCTGCGTCGAATAGCGCTGCTTGCACTGGATCAGGCCATACGCCCCTTTTGGCAGCATGGGCGTATCCCCGGTCAGCAGCCGGTAGCCGGCATAGATCTCGTCGGTTGTGGCGCCGGCCACAACAAAAAAAGAGACCCTCTGGCCAACCTGCGATATCCACTTCGTCTGCTCGTTGAATCCGGGCAGAATCGTTGTCTTGGAGGGGTTGTCCCACAGCAGACCGTATCCCTTGTTGGTGACAAGGAAGGGCACGCAGAAGCTCGCGCCCCCAGCCGCCGAATAGTCTGCCCAGCACTCCACCTTTTGTCCGCGATGGTCAAGATTTCCTTCCTGGTTCTGTCCCAGGCCGTAATAATGTTCATCGTCGGGCGAAGCGAATGTAGCTCCAACGCGATAAAACTGCGGATCGTCCGGACGCCGGTCATAATTAAGCTGGCTGTCGTCATCCTTGTCATTCAGCACCCCCATCTCGACGTTCAGCATGTTGAGCAGAGGTTTGCCGTCCACGCCCGTGAAAGCCATGAACGGTCCGCGGCTAGACCCGCCGATGTATTTCCGCGGACCTCTCGGGATGGAGCCGTCCGGCCTGCGCGGCGGGGGAACTGGGGCCGCGATGAACACCGCGATCCGCGCGGACTTATAAGTGTCCCCGGCCTCCGCCGTCTCGTGAGTCCAACCGGTCGCATCGGGTTTGCCCACGATCCCGTAGCCGGGCCCTGCCGTCGCTTGATCTTTCAAGGTGCTTATGGTCACGCGAAGAATGTTCGGCGCATAGGGCTCGAGGGCTACCGCGCCGCCTTCTCGATCAAGCGTTATTCCCGTCCCCTGTGCGATGAGAGCCGTCGCTCCGAAAAACCCCGCCAACATCCACGTCAGGATTCTGACCTGAGATGCAATCGACATCATATTTATCTCTCCACGTTTCTTGAAAACGTGCTTGCCCTGCGGCTCGTTGCCCATTAATTCCCAATTGGAGCCTGCCGCCACTCAATCATTTCAGAAACAATTACGGAGAAGCGATGGAACGGATGCCGTCGAAAGAACCGCATTCCGCCATCCACCGCTTCTCCGGAAGGTCGCCTAAGTTTAGAAACTGGCGCGCAACTGCATTTGCAGACTGCGAGCTGGCAATTGATTCGTCGCCTTTCCAAAATTGTTGTCGGGCATGTTCGTGTCCAGGCCGATCAAATTGGAGCGGTTGAACGCGTTATAGAGCTCGCCTTTGGCCTCGAATTTCAACTTTTCTCCGAAGAACCATGGAGTCGAGAAGAACTTACCAAAGGTGAAGTCGCATTTGTTATATCCGAGGTTGTCGTAGGTGTTACGGCCGAGGTTGCCTTCCGTTCCTGTAGCCGCAAAGGTTGGAGCTGGGAATGCCGATGCGCCGCCGGGAAACACTCCGGCTAAGAAATCGGCTTTTTTCTTGCCGCTCAGGTGACTGCCGAAGCTGGGCGCCATCGGCACACCCAGGCTGTTTCCATCCGCGTTGTAGTTGCCGCCGGCATTGCCGATCACGGTGGTGCCGACCGGGCAAATGCCGCCTTTAGGCGTTCCGGTTGAGCAGATCGGAGAGAAGGACTGGTTGGTTGTTACCCAGGCGGGCAGCCCGGTATCAATGATCCACGCGCCGCCGAACTCCCATCCGCCGAGGACGTTTCTCTCCAAGACACTGCTGTAATTGCTGGGTACCATCCAGGAGCCGGTGGCTGTGAATTGCTGGCGAATGTCAAAGTCGGACCGGCCCCGCTGGAACGCTAAATTGCCGTTCTCAATGATTGGACCGTTCTGGTTGCCGCTTGTGATGTTTCCACCTGGCAGCGAAGCCGAAGTGCTGAGATCGTCCATCGCCTTCCCGACCGTGTAAATGCCGCTCATAGCCAGCCCGTGCGATGGGGGGCGGGCCACCAATGCGGAGAAGTAGTTGCCAATGGAGTTGCCGTCGGAAGTGGCGTAATTGATTCCGCCGAAGTTTTGATTGAGGCGGTCAAAGGCCCCGTTGTGCGCGATCAGGTCGCCGGCGACGCGGTTGATGTCCTGATTGTAGATCGGCAGGTGATGGGCGGCCGACGCTGAGTAGTTCGCCTGAACGATGAGATCCCTTTGCAACTGCTGCTGCCAACTCAGGGTCCATGCCAGGACCTGAGTCATCTTGTATTGGGGATCGTATCCTCCCAGAGACGCTCGATCGAGAACTCCATTGACGGTGAGCGCGCCCGTAGTCGGGTTGATCACGGCAGCGCTGGTGCTGATTGGAACCACGGGGCAAACGATCGTGAAGCCCACGGGAGCGTTGCAAAGCTGGTACGTGATGGCATTACCCGACAACGCGTTCAAGCTCGGCTGGTAGGTGAGTGGCAGGTTGCTTGCCAGTATGTCCGATATGTGCAGATACGGCGGTTGATCGGTGAACATACCAAAGCCGCCGCGCAATGCCGACTTGCCCGTTCCGAACACATCCCAGGAGAATCCCACGCGAGGGGTTAAGCCCCACAGGCTGTGATTCAGCAGGTGATTGTTTGGAGCTAATCCGACGGTTGCGCCGGTGACCTGAGCATTCAGGGTTGAGCCTGTTCCCATCGTCAGGGGGGACAAAGCCGGACTGAGGATGGAAAACATATTGGTCATCATGTCGTACCGGACTCCGGCATTCAAGGTGAATCTCGGCATGACCTTCCAGTCGTCCTGGACGAAGATTCCCGTGAACAACTCGCGGTACCGCCGGTTATAGGGTGCTTGTGTGTAGAAGCCGTTGACCGCTGTCCCAGGGCGCAGCGTGATCGGTGTGCCGGATTCCGATTGTGCCGCTTCCTGAACAAAGTCAAGCAGATTCTCGAAGTTGTACGAGGGACGGTCTTCACCGGGTTGTTGCGAATCGTACTCGCGGATATTGTCCTGTTCGAAGCCGAACTTGAGCGTGTGCGTTTTCACGGTTGCCGTCATCACATCGCGCCAGGCGATCGTGGTTTGGGTAAAGTTCCCAGGTCCCCAGCCTCCGAATCCGGAGACTCCCGAACCAATGTTGACGCCCGGTATGGCAAACGTGTCGTTTCCCCCGTTCTGGCCGTAGGGACGAATCATATTCCCGCCCACCTCGTTCAGCAGATGCGGGGAGAACGTGTGCGTCTCATCGACGTTGACAAAATCGGAATGGTTTGTGCCGTTGGCGTTTTGCGCCGACCGTATGCCCGGACCGTTGCTATAACCGTAGTCCCAGGTTCGAATGGCATCCACGTAAATACGGTCGTTTTTGCCAAGATAGTCGTCAACTCGGAAGCTCCACTGGTATCCGTTCTTGGGCGCCACGCCGGTGAAATTCACAGTGCCGATTGCATCCAGAGTGGCAGGGATGCCGGCCGGAGGCGCGACCAGTTCTGAACACGTGGCGCAGGTGCCGCCGAACGCCGTCGATTCGATTTGGGCGACTGTCTTCGCACTCGACGCGCTTGCGTAGGTCAGGGGCGGAGCCTCGGTAAGGGATTGAAGCGCATAGTTTGTGTTGCCGCCAACGCTTGGGAGATTGGTTTTGACCCAATTGTAGAAATCCTGCGTTTCAACCGTGGCCGTTCCGGAGCTGGTGACGCTGGAGCGAAGCACATCGATTGCGCCAAACCAGAACAGCTTGTTCTTCAGGATGGGTCCGCCCATGGTGCCGCTTATCTCGTTGCGCTGGGAGGGCTTAAGCGAAGATTGAAAATGGTTGAGCGCAGTAAGAGTATTGTTTGTGAACCAGTAGTCGATGGTTCCGTGATACCCGTTGGAGCCTGAAACGGTAAAGACGTCGACCGTCGCGCCGCCATTGCGTCCCTTCTGAGCATCGAAGTCGTTGGTCTTGATCTCCATCGATTGCACGATTTCAGGATTGGGAGAGATGGAGGTTCCGCCGCCACGGGAGGGCGTATTGGTTTGCGCGCCATCGATTTCGTATCCATTCTGCTCCTGGCGCAGTCCGGCGGCGTTGATGTTGATGGAGTACTCATTGGTATAGTTGTCTGCCCCGGTTTGCGTTGCGGCGCCCGTCATGCCCGGCGTAAGAGAAGCCAGGCCGTAGACGTTCTGGCCTGAAAGCGGCGTCTCCTGCAGGGTGACATCCGAAATGACCGACTCGGTCTTCGCCGATACAAGATCGACCGTAGTCACGGCGGCGCTGACATTAACCTCGGCCGATACTTGTCCCACCTCCAGCGTGGGGGCAAGGGAGCGGGTCTCGCCGACCTGAAGGATAAGGTCTTTCTGTTCCCAGGTCTTGAAACCGTTCATTTTGATCTGAACCGTGTAATTCGAGGCGGCTATGCTGTCGAAGTGGAAATAGCCGGCTTGGTTGGTTGTCTCGATCTTTTCGATCCCCAACCGGGTATCTGTAGCGGTGACCTTGGCTCCTGTTATCAGGGCCCCGGATGGATCTTTTACCGTTCCCTCAATTCCGCTTAGGAATTGAGCGAATCCCGGCAATCCTCCGAAGCCCACTAGAAGGGCCGCGAGGATCAAAACTCTTATCGCAAATCTGATGCGGGTCATGTGGTCTCCTTGTGTAAATCGAATCGCAGGTATGCTCCTGTGATTTCGGGAATTCCGCTGAGTTTTTGCGCCCTCTCATTCCGGGCGGCCGTGTGAAAACGATTTCGAAGTTCTGCGGGCGCGTCCCAAGTTCAGGAGCGCACGTCATGGCCCTCAAAAATGGCGCCCTCGCCCAGGGTGTTCGACCGGAAGACCTTGCCCGGAATCAAATAGTTGAAGGAGGAAC
Organism: uncultured Occallatibacter sp.; assembly: GCA_964610185.1. Classification (GTDB taxonomy): domain Bacteria; phylum Acidobacteriota; class Terriglobia; order Terriglobales; family Acidobacteriaceae; genus Telmatobacter. Next base: position 9,323 of record CAZSVJ010000049.1, read on the forward strand.
ACTACCGGCTAAGGCACCGTGCAACCATCTGCCGCCGTGGCGGGGCTTTTCAAGTAGGACACGGTATATTACAGTGTGGTGGCAGCTAGGCAGTCCATTGCCTGGCTGACTAACCCTTTCCGGTGGCGCAAGATAGAGCCGAAATGGAGTCAGTTGGAAATGACAGATTTTTGGGCTCCGGCTAACCTGTTAAGAGAGGCGTAACAATAACGCCGCTCATTTGCACGGGGGAGAGTAAAATGGTCGTCGGTCGCAGTTCACCCAATCGCAGTTGCCCTCAAACGGAAGCCGGTGAGTGCCATGGATTTGACAACAAATCAGATTTTGCGCGATGAAGCTGATGGCGATACCCGCGTCCTCGATGAATTTGAAAGAGCATCAATCCTTCGCGAATTGGATGCGATCCTGAACAGTCCCACCTTTCAACCAAGCAAGCGCTGCAAGCAGTTTCTGTCTTACGTAGTCCACCATCGCCTTGAAGGGAACCACGAGCGGCTCAAAGAACGCACAATAGGAGTGGACCTCTTTCAGCGTCATGTAGGGTACGCAACCGGAGATGATCCCGTCGTTCGGGTACAGGCGGGAGAAGTTCGCAGAAGGCTGGACCAGTATTACCAGGCAACCCCCAACGGCTCGCCGGTCCGCATTGAACTTCATGTGGGGTCGTACACTCCCGAATTTAAGTGGGCAAGCTCCGCGCCGCCCTCGGGACACCCGCTCCAGGCTCTGCCGGAACTTCAAGAATCTCCCCGGCAAATGGGGCACGGCCAGGAATCATCCCAGGCCGCATCGCCTCCATTGGCGGAGACAAAACATCATTCCGGGAAACACAAGCGGCTTCTGTGGGCTTTGTCGACAGTCGGCCTCGCCATGCTGGCCGGTTTGGCAATAATCGGGTCAAACGTTTATCGCGTCAAAGCTCACCAATCGGAGCTACAGAAGTTCTGGTCTCCGGCGCTTTCCTCGACGCAGCCGGTTCTCATCTGCCTTGCCAAGCCGTCCGTCTACCTGCCTTCAGTCAAGCTCTACCAGAGACATTCCAAGGCTCCGGAGAAGTTTCTGGGACAGTTCGCGAGGCTCAGCCAGAGGCCTGATTTGCAGCCAGACGACACCCTCGCATGGAGCGATATGGTTGAGTACCCAGACTATGGGGTTGCAGCCGGAGATGTCTACGCGGCGATTGGCCTTTCTGCTCTTTTTGGCCAGATCGGAAAGAAGAATCAGGTCAGAATCGGAGGCAATTACTCCTTCGAAGACCTGCGAAGCTCTCCTTCCGTCATTATTGGAGCTTTCAACAACCGCTGGACGATGCAAATGACATCCAGTCTTCATTTTGCATTTGTCGATGACGGTAAACAATCGCTCATCCAGGAGGCAGGCCCGTCGGGAATGCGATGGTACTCAAAGACTGACGCGAACGGCAGATCCCAGGAGGACTACGCTATTGTTACCAGGCTTCTGAACTCCAGAACCGGTCAATTCGTTGTACTCGTGGCCGGAATCCAGTCTTACGGCACGCAGGCTGCCGGTGAGTTCGTTTCAAGTCCCGAGTACCTCCAGGCGGCCCTGCAGAAAGCCTCGCCGGACTGGGAAAAGAAGAACATGCAGATACTTTTGCGGACCCCGGTCACTGACGGATTGCCCGGTCCTCCCGAGGTTGTTGCTATTTACGTCTGGTAACGAACATGTGCCGCTGACGTGATGGAATTCCGAATCCTGAATACAGAACGAAGACCGCATTTAGAAAATGAATTCATTGTTTCGTGTTGAGACAAATCTCCATGAGACAATGATCGGAAGAATGCTCACGGGACGGCGGAAATTCCTTCATCTATCGTTGACAGCTCTTGCTGGAGCCCTCTCTCGCAGAGCAGGCGCCCTGCAGGCCGGAGGAATGGGAGGAAGGGTTGCAACGCCTCAAAACAGGCCCAAGGAATCCGGCCGTCCGTTTGACGCTCACTTTACCGACATTGCGGTCTCGGCCAGGCTGACTGCGCCGATAATCTATGGGCCCGCGGATCACAAGGATTACATCCTGGAAGCGAATGGATGCGGCTGTGCGTTCATTGATTACGATAACGACGGATGGATCGATATTTTCCTGCTCAGCGGCACCAGGTTAAGCAGCGCTCCTCCAGGAGCCTCCAATCGGCTTTACAAAAACAACCGCGACGGAACATTTACCGACGTCACTCAACAGGCGGGACTGGAGGCGGTTGGCTGGGCTAACGGCGTGTGCATCGGCGATTACAACAACGACGGCTATGAAGATCTGTATTGCACGTATTATGGCCAGAACCGGCTTTACCGAAACCTCGGCAATGGAACTTTCAAAGATGTCACCAAAGAAGCCGGCCTGGAAACATCCGAAGTCCGGTGGGGCGCGGGCTGCTCTTTCCTGGATTACAACCGGGACGGTCACCTGGACCTGTTCGTCTCCAATTACCTGCAATTCGACTTCGAGCACGTTCCTAAACCGGGATCGGGTGTGAACTGCAATTGGAAAGGCATTCCCGTCAACTGCGGTCCAAGAGGGCTGCCTTTTGGAAGGCACTCCCTTTACAGAAACAATGGCGATGGGACGTTTACCGATGTCAGCATCGAATCCGGAATCGGGAAGTCGTGGAACGATTATGGAATGACCGTGGTTGCGGCCGATTTCGACGAGGATGGCTGGCCGGACATCTTTGTAGCCTCCGACTCGACTCCCAGCCTCCTCTTCATCAATCAGCACGACGGGACATTCAAAGAAAGTGGCGTGGAGCGTGGCGTGGCCTTAAGCGGCGACGGCATGGAGCAATCCGGGATGGGAGTAGGCATCGGAGACTACGATCTGGACGGGCATCTCGATCTTTTCGTGACCCATTTCAGCGAAGACTCCGATGGCTTGTACCGCAACGACGGCACTGGCAATTTCGACGACACGACGCTACAGGCGAAGATCGGCGTCGAGACCCGCTTTACCAGTTGGGGAGCTGGGATGGTTGACCTCGACAACGATGGATGGCCGGACATTTTTTTTGTCACTGGAAGCGTGTACCCGGAGATTGAAAAGCTGCTTCCGCAGTATCCCGATAAGTCTCCCCGCTTTCTGTTCCGGAACCTTGGCGACGGCACGTTTGAAGAGATATCCAACGCCGGCCCCGGTATTACCGCTCCGCACTCGGGCCGCGGCTGCGCGTTCGGCGATATCGACAACGACGGCGATATCGATATCCTAATCCTGAACATGAACGAGCCTCCGTCGCTGCTGCGCAACGACCTGAAAGGAACGCACCATTGGCTGAAAGTGAAGCTTATGGGCACTAAGTCAAATCGCAGCGCGATTGGCGCCCGGGTGTTGGCCCGGTACTCCGGTAAGGTTCAGGCCCAGGCAGTCGTGAGTCAGTCGAGTTATTACTCGTGCAACGACTCTCGTCTTCATTTCGGCCTTGGGCAAGCCACCACTGCGGATCTGACCATCCACTGGCCCAGCGGCCTGATGGAAAGATACCCAACGGTCAAATGCGATCGACTTATTACAATTCGCGAGGCACACGGGATCGTTCCCAATGCCGGCTGGACGCGCTAACGATTTCCTAAGCCTGGAACTGCAGTGCTCTTGTCCGCTTGCTCTAAGGGCTAGTCGAAGCGCTCTCGCTGAACCGAATTCCTAACTCCTCGGTAACGATGGGCCTAACTTTACCTGTCAGGTCAGTGGGATCGTAATGAAGCTTGTATTCGAGGGGCATGATGTAACCCAGAGATGACCAGCCCCAGAAGGGATTCATCCCATAACCTTGTCCAGTTTCAGAATCGTAATACTCGCGCGTTGCGGGATTCTTGCCTAAGACCATCTTATAAGTCCTATCCGCAAGCTCGCGCGCTTCCTTGTCATAGCCATACTTGATCAGCCCATGAAAGATCATATAGTCGGCGGGAATCCAGCTACTCCCGCGCCAGTTGCACTCGCCTTTTGCACTCCCTTCATAAAAGTCAGGCTCGGTTCTGGCATAAGTAGCCACGGGATAGGATAGCCAAAACTCCTTTTCATTTAATAAGTGCTCATGCACCAAACGGCTCGCCTGGGTTGGCGATGCTACTCCGGCCCAGAGCGGGAAGAAGCCGGCGACGGACTTGACACGGATCCGTTCCCCTGTTTTCTCGTTCCTGTCATAGTAAAACCCATCCTCTTCATCCCAAAAAACCTGATTGATCAGCTTTGCGAGTTCCTCGGCGCGTCGCTGATACTCGTTCTGCTCTTTCAACTTTCCCAGTTTTCCAGAAATGATGGCCATGGCCTGGAGTTCGCGGACCAGATAACATGCCAAATCGACGCCCTCATCGAAGTAGGCGTCAAAATCGCCGGAGCGGCTCAACTGATTGTCCATTCCACTGGCGTCGGAACTGTTCCACGTGGGCAGCCCATTGTGGTCGGCGTCATAGGCAAACCAGCGATCCAGATATCTCTGTAGCTGGCCGTAGTATTTCACGCGCAGCCATTCATAGGAGCCGGTTTGTTGCGAACCCAGCACTGCAAGCTGGGCGAGAAACGGCTTGAACATTTGCTTAGGCTTCGGAATAGCAGTACCCAAGGTCCGGGAAACGAAACCGTCCGGCTGCTGACGGCTGAAAAACACCGCAAAGTTTGAAAAGTCGAACTTACTGACACCGTAATATGACAAGTAGATATTCTCAAAGTACAGGTCCCAATCGAAAAACTCGCCATAGGCATAACCGGTGAGCAGTTTCTCCGTGGACTGCGGGAAGTCGTGCAAGCCTTTTGCGGCGATGTCTCGGTTAAGCAAAAGGAGACGTTGACGCAGTGATTCCGAATGCGTCCGATCGATGCCTTTTGACTGGCTTAGATTGCCGGCAGCCGGATGTGGTTTCGCAACAGCGGCCGATGGAAGTAGCAGAGATCCCAGAATAAGGGCGCCAAGCGTCAGGGGAAGCGGCGTATGGCGGATCGGCTCCCTCGGCATTGCGGATTTCATAACGAGCATCCTTCTTCGTTTGGTTTCGCTCGGATTCTATCTCTCATCGACAGTACTGCGAAAGCCCCGTCTGCCTCCGAGGCGGCAAAATGGACTTGTTACCATTCACTTGTGCCCTGAAGGCGCGTGCCTGCCAACGCTTACACTATTCTTCGCATTTACACTTGGGATGAGGCAGTTCGATGGTCCGTACATCATGCGTGGCGCTTTTGCTTTTGAGCGCATCTATTGTTGCTTCAGGTCAACAAGCCAAGGCGTCCATTGAATCGATAGAATTGCTGATTCGCTCGCAGCAGTACGATCAGGCTCTGGAGATGACAAAAGCGGCCTTGCGCCGAACCCCTGGCGATTTCCGGCTTTTGACATTGGAAGGTATCGTACTTTCGATCAAGGGCAGCAACCATGATGCGATCGATGCCTTTCAAATGGCGTTGAGCATCTCTCCGAATTACACGGCAGCTTTGAAAGGCGAAGTGCAGCTCCTCTATCAGGCGCGCGACAAGCGCGCAATCCCACTACTCGAAAGGATTTTGAAGGCCGACACGAAAGATGAGACCGCGCACGAAATGCTCGCAAACCTCGAGGAGCAACAAGGGAACTGCGAGGCTGCAAATGACCATTTTCAGCTCAGTGCGGACTCCATCAGCACCCATCCAAGCTCTCTGGGAGCATTTGCCAAATGCCTTGCGCAAACAAAGCAACCGCAGAAGGCTATTCCTGTATTCGAGCAGCTTGCCGCGCTGCTTCCGGGGAGCGCTTATCCAAAATACGATCTCGCCGTGTTACTTATTGAAGCAAAACAGAACGATGCCGCGCTCACGGTTCTTGAACCATTGCTCACGCCCGACCAGGCAGATCCGGATATCTTGAGCCTCGCTTCCCTGGCCTATGAGGCTGTGGGCGATACTCCCAAGGCGGTGTCGCTTCTGCGACAGGCAATCGTCCTCAGTCCCGCGAATCCGGATAACTATGTAGCATTTGCGACGCTCTGTCTGGATCACGATTCTTTTCAGCTTGGGATCGATATGATGAATGCCGGCCTGGCGCGTATTCCCGACAATCCGTCGTTGTATATCTCGCGCGGCTTGCTCTATGGGCAGCTCGCGGAATTCGACAAGGCCGAATCCGATTTCAATACTGCCGAGCGTCTTGACGGGAAGCAGAGCATCAGCTTGTATGCCAAGGACATTGTCGAATTCCAAAGAGGTATGTCCGACAAGACTCACTCTGACAAGTCATTGTCGATCTCCGAGATACGCTCGCAACTAAAGGCTCATCCAGATAGCGCCTTTCTGCATTTCCTGCTCGCCAAACTGCTTGTAGACCAGCAATCCGACACTGGCGCTAAAGGGTCCGCGGAAGCGATGGCATCCGCGCAATTGGCGGTTAAGCTAAAACCTGACTTAGTAAAAGCAAGAGACCTTCTTGCGAGCATGTACATGAGTTCCGGCCAATATCGTCTTGCCATTGGGCAATGCCGCCTCGCGCTGCAATATGCCCCTTCCGACCAAAGCGCGCTTTATCATTTGATCATCGCGTTGCGGCACTCAGCACAAGGCGACGAGCGAAATGAAATCCCGGCACTGGTAAAACGCCTTGCAGATTTGCAGCAAGTCACTCTTCAGCAGGAAACCGACCGGAAGCGATTCAAACTGGTTGAGCAGACGCCCGAGCCCACGCAATAATTTCACCTCAATAATTCGTTCGAAAAAGGAGCACCCTTCCTGGCGGGAAGAATACGGTAAGCTCGTCCATCGTCAAATTTGGAGTACAAAGTCTGTCCGTCGTCTGACTTCAAGAATTCGGTCCAAAGAAAAGTGCCCTTCTTGGCACTCGGAAATGCGCCGTCCTGTACAGAAAGCGGTTTGTTAACCGTCGCCACTCGGTCAGAGACCACCGACAGAAAGGTCCCGCTAAAACTTTGTAATGCTTGCAGGTTTCCTTGGAGGCACTGACCGACACAAAATCGACTACGGAGGTGTAGTGTGAAAAAGCAGATGCGCGACCATAAATCGCAATATCGCTTGTAATATCAATAATCTATGCTGGTCGGGGTGGAGGGATTCGAACCCCCGTGCCTCTGCTCCCCAAAAAGATCCTTCCGGTTACGGAAACTTGTTGAAATCGAAAGAAAATAAGTCACTTTGATTGAATGCTTTACAAAGCGCCTGCCGGGACCTGTTGATCCTTGTGGCTTCTGGGTGCTTTGACCGCTACAATTTCGACTACTGTCAAAACTCCAGCATTGGGAAATCTTGAGTTGCGCGTTGCAGTCCGCATCCGCGATCTGGAGTGGGACCGCTGGCGACCGCAATGCTCTGTTTCAGGGAGGATGAACGATGCAAGACTTAAAGTCATCTACAACCGTGGCTTTGCTCTCTCTGTTGGCTATCGGTTTTTGCGAAGCGTCTGCTGCGGGAGGACTGGCGGGCAAACCGCACGGCGGCGCTGCCCCGTTCCATGTGGATGTGCTGGATGCGAATGGAACGTCTGTCGCGGGAGACAGCGGACACGCGTCGGATGCGCATTCGATCAACCGGGAGTACAAACCGGGGGATCGCATTGAGGTGACAGGTTCGCAGCGAATGGCTGTGCGCCTAGACGAGAACATGCCAGAGTGCCTGCTCTATCTTGCGGATTCGGCGCAGGGGAAGTTCACCTACGAGGTACCCTACGGGCGCGCCGAACAGCAGACGGGGAGCGCTTATGCGCCGGAGAGCTTTGCCG
>CAZSVJ010000050.1:0-16989 GCA_964610185.1 uncultured Occallatibacter sp.
TTTATGGGGCTTTCGCGGCACGGCTAAAGCCGTGCCCTTTCAAAACCCGATTTATTCAACCAGTTCTAGCGTGAATTCGTGTCTCGCGTAATGCAAACGAAAAGCCCTAGGAAATGCAGAGAAGCATCCGGCTCGTGGGTTCTCACACATGGCCGATTAATAACGTTACTTTGAAGATTTGGACTCGGCAAAACTGTGCCGGGTGCCCCAGGTTTCGCGTTTGAGACCTGGACGTCTCCGGGCCAGCGCCTGACAAGACTCTATTCTCGGACCAAAGAAGGGGCTACGATGATAATGAGGGCTGGGATATGGCAAACATGGAAACAGATCTCAAGATCGACTGGACCGCCTGTGAGCTGATCGAGAGAGTCCCCGGCAAGGTCTCCGGGGGGCCCGTCGTGCGCGGAACGCGCATCATGCCCGACGCCATTGCGAACAGCTACGAGCTTGGCGACAGCATCGACGATATTCACGAAGGCTTTCCCACACTTTCTATCGCGCAGATCAAGCGCTTGATTGAGTTCGCCAACGCCCAGCGCGGGCAGCGGCAACCGTGAAGATATTGCTCGACGAAAACCTCGACCACAGGCTACGCGGATATCTTGGCTCGCACGAGGTTTTCACAGCCAGCTTCAAGGGTTGGGATGGTCTGAAGAACGGCAAACTCTTGGATGCGGCCGAAAGCGAAGGTTTCGAGGTGCTCCTAACCGGAGACCAAAGTCTCCATTACGAGCAGAATCTGACCGGCCGGCGACTTGCGGTCATCTCCACGTCTTCAGTTGAATGGCGGATCGTCAAGAATCACTTGCCAAAGATATTGAAGGCTGTGGATAGCGCAGTCCCCGGCTCTTTTCAGGCGGTAGACTGCGGCACTTTCAGTCGCAAGAGAACCCCTCAAGAGGCAGTTTCATGCGGTCAGGACTTCATCGCGCACAAAATGGAGGCGTTTGCCCTTTCACAGTCTCGCTTCCAGCCTCTGAGATCCCCACCCTTCAGTCGCTGCGGCGACCGTAAAGGATGGGGGCACTCGGCGGATGGGTTGGGAAGCGTGGGCCGATCATCAGTCCTATTGAGGGGCGAGACCGTTGTGTGCTCACTCGATTACTGGTTAAGGTGGGGGTGGTGGTGATGATGGTGGTGGTGGCGATGGTGTACGACCACCACAACCTGCGCCTGCGCCGCATAGGGTGCCGCGAAGCAGAAGACGAGAGCCAGTGCGAGGAGAATCTTTTTCATGCCTTAGTATGATGCTCGGCATACGAAATTACAGAGCTACTCTGATCAGTCCGCGCACGGTTGAAAACTCGCTTGTCTCCTCTGGCGAAGGGATTCCAGATTTGTTCCAGGGCATGGCCAAGATCTACTGAGGCCTCAGCTCGCGATTGCATCGGGCTGTTGGGGGTGGATTGCTTTCGCGCGGTCTAGCGCGGCCTGGATATTCGGCAAGATATTCTCGCGGCCCACGCAGTCGAGGAATCGCTTGCCGCTAAGCAATTTGGATGGTTGCTGCATGGCCCCGCACAGCACCATGGTTCGGCCGGAGGCGTGGAGACGCTTGGCAAACGTCTCGATGGCGTGAATGCCGGTAGCGTCGATGGCGGTCATATTGCGCAGGCGCAGTATCACCACGGGTGCAAAGGCTTCAATATTCACCGTCGCTTCGACAAGCTTTTCCGTGGTGCCGAAGAGAAACGGCCCGTGAATTCTCAGCAGGGTTACATACGGCGGAACGATGCGGCCTTGTAGCACGTGGGGAAGCCCGTCGCGAATGTATTCGTCGGTTACCGGGGTCACGGTTGTGGTGTCTGAGATTTTATGAATATAGAGTAGCGCGGCGAGAGCAAGTCCGACTCCAACGGCAACCGTCAAATCGGCGAAGACGGTGAGCGAGAAAGTGACCAGCCAAACTGAGATTGCGGCCAGATCCATTTGGAAAATTGCGCCGATTTCATTCCACTCGCCCATGTTGTAGGCCACCAAGAAGAGCACGGCTGCCAGTGCGGTCAGCGGAATATAGCTTGCGAGCGGAGCGGCGAACAGCAGAACTAAAAGAAGCGTGAGCGCATGGACCATGCCCGCGACCGGCGAGCGCGCGCCGGAACGAATGTTTGTCGCGGTGCGCGCAATGGCTCCGGTGGCGGGGATGCCGCCGAACAACGGCGAAACCATGTTGGCAATTCCCTGCGCTACCAGCTCCACGTTGGGGTTATGCCGGTCGCCGGTCATTCCGTCCGCCACAACCGCGGAGAGCATGCTCTCAAGCGCCGCCAAGATGGCAACCGTGAAGGCCGATGGAATCAAAGGCAGAATGTGCTCGGCGTGAAAATCAGGGATGGCAAAAGGCGGAAACCCGCGTGGAATACCGCCAAACCTGCTGCCAATGGTCTCAACTGGCAGGTGAAACAGAACGCTCGCCCCGGTGCAAACCAGCAAAGCAACGATCGAGGCCGGAATCTGCCTCGTAACCCTCGGCAGCAAGAGCAGAATTGCCAAGGCGCCCAGGCCCAACCCGAGCGCCGAAAAGTTCAGAGTGGAAAAATCGGCCACGAGCAACTTGATGCGGGGAAGAAACTCGCTGGGAACCGGTCCCGTGCGCAGGCCGAAGAAATCCTTAATCTGCGTTGAGGCGATCAGGACGGCAATGCCGTTGGTAAACCCGATGACCACCATCCGAGGAATGAACCGCACGGCGGCGCCAAGGCCCGTCAGCCCCATCAGCAGCAGCAGAATGCCGGCCATCAGCGTCACCATGGCCAGTCCGCTCATCCCGAAACGAAGAACAATGCCCGCGACAATGACCACGAAAGCACCGGTTGGTCCGCCAATCTGCGTACGCGAACCTCCCAGCGCGGAGATCAAAAACCCGGCCACCACCGCGGTGTAAAGACCGGCCTGCGGGGTGACCCCGGAAGCAATGCCAAAGGCCATGGCAAGAGGCAGAGCAACCAAACCCACGATGATCCCGGCCAGCAGATCGTGCAGGAACATCTGTGCCGAGTAGGAGCGGAAGGCAAGAATCGATTTGGGAAGATTCGGATTGCTGATCGACATTTGAAGTATCTACATTCTAGCCGCTACCGCAAATGCGGGATTGCTTGCTGTTGCTCAAGGCATCGGCCAGCTAATTCGCCAGTTCAGGTTCAAGCGGCTTTCCATAGATCAGCGCCGCATGTCCAGGCGCGTAGTAGTCTTCCTCCCTGCCCTCGCGCACATAGCCATTCGCCTCATAGAGCCGAATGGCCGGGGCGTTTTCCGCATGAACATGGAGCCAGATGGCCTCGGCAGACGCGGCGCGCGCGGAGTCTTCGATGCGGCGCAGGAGTTCCCGGCCAATGCCCTGCTTGCGCCGGTCCGGAGCAACTTCAATGGTTTGGATGTAGCCGATCGCTCCGCTCGCCCCCCGCGCCCATTCAGCGATCGCGAAGCCGCCCATTCGCCCGTCTTCCTCGGCAATCCAGGTTACGGTATTAGAGTGGCTGACGAGTTCCCGCATATACTTCCGGCTGAATCGAAACCGCGCTTCGAAGCACATCTCTTCGATCGCATACAGCGAGTCGAAGTCACGCGGAGAGTAGAGACGATAGTGCACAACCCAACTCTAATTCACTTATGGAGAGTTCATAGTCCCGGCGAATATGGATGAGAACTCTGCGCAGAATGTGAGAGAGTAGACTGTGATTTCCATGGCCAGCATTGACACTATACCCGCATCGGCAGACGCCTCGTCGAGGCGCCGCTACAACCTCTTTCTGCTGGTGGTCGCCGGCCTGGGCGGATTGCTCTACGGAGTCGACGTTGGGATCATCGGCGGCGCGCTGCCCTACTTGGAAGCGACTTCGCACTTGACCGCCGCGCAACTCTCGGTGGTGGTGGCGGCGGTGTTGCTGGGAAGCGTGTTTTCAACGTTGTTTGCAGGGTTGCTTGCAGACTGGCTGGGGCGCAAGCCGCTCATGATTCTCAGCGGAGTTGCTTTCATTGTGAGCATCCCGGTGATCGCGCTTTCGCATGGGTACGAGCCGCTATTCTTCGGTCGTCTGCTACAGGGCGTGAGTGGCGGACTGATTGGCGTGGTCGTTCCACTGTATCTGGCTGAGTGTCTCGGGGCGCGCGAGCGTGGCAAAGGGACGGGAGCATTCCAGTGGCTGCTGACGCTGGGAATTGTTGCAGCTGCGCTGGTGGGCATGTATTTTAGCTACCGCGTGGAGGCAGTGGCAAGAACGGCAGACGCTGGAACGCTGCTTGCTTTTAAGGACCAGGCATGGCGGCGAATCTTCTGGGTTTCATTGCCGCCGGGAGTGCTGTTTGTGCTGGGCAGCCTGTTCGTGACTGAGTCGCCGCGATGGCTTTTCAGGCGCGGAGAAAAGAAGTTGGCGCATCAGGCGCTGCTGCGCTCTCGCACTCCGGAACAGGCCGGCCTTGAGTTGGCGGAGATGGACGAGACGGCGCGAGCGGGCGGCGCCAATCGCTCCCGCGAAAAGCGCGACTCGCTGCTGCGACGGAAGTATGCGATTCCGTTCCTGCTGGCGTGTATCATCCTCTTCTGCAACACAGCTACGGGCGTGAATTCGATTATTGGATACAACGCCGGCATTTTGCTACAGAGCGGTCTCTCCGACCTTCAGGCGCACTGGGGCTATGTGATTTTCACTGTGGTCAACTTTCTGATGACCATGGTGGGAATGATGCTGGTCGATCGCAAGGGGCGCAAGTTTCTGCTGGTTCTGGGAACGAGCGGCATCATCGTCTCGTTGGCGGGGGTGGGCATTCTTTTTCTGCGCACGGAGAAAGTAAGCGTGGATGCAAGGAGCCGTGTGCAGGCCATGGTCAGCCCGAATCAGGAGCTGAATCTGCGCTTTGACCGGGACGAAGCCAACACTTTGCTGGCAGGACAAAACAAACAGATCGATGGCAATCGCGCCTCGCTGGCAATTATTTATTCCTATGGCGACTTTACCGCCGCGACCAGCTATGTGCGCTCTGACGATCTGGCAGCGGCGCCCATTCAGATCACGCGCGCAAGCTGTGTGCCTGACAACAAAGTTGAGGCGTTTTTCAAGAATCCATTTGCGAATCTTGAGGCGTCACAGTCCGCGCCGCTGAAGATTGTGAAGGCGCCGATTGGCCAAGTACCGGATGAGCATCACGGCTGGCTGGTCGCTTTGGGGCTGTATGTTTTCATGGCCTTCTTTGCTGTGGGCCCCGGCGTTTGTGTGTGGCTCGCGTTGTCGGAACTGATGCCGACGCGCATCCGATCAAACGGCATGAGCATTGCGCTGGTAATCAACCAGTTGGTTTCGACGACGCTGGCCGGCATCTTTCTGCCCTTCGTCAGCAAGTACGGCTACTCTTCAATGTTCTTTCTGTTTGGAGGCTTCACGGTGATTTACTTCATTGTTGCGGCATTCTTTCTTCCGGAGACAAAGGGAAAGACGCTCGAGGAAATTGAAGCGCACTTTGAGGGCAACGCGACCGATTGATTATTCACTCGTTGTAGAGCGGACCGTTCCTCAAGCGCCGAAGCCGCACGTCGTTTGTAGATCCTGCGCCAAAGATGAATCCCTGGCCTACCACTGACGCAGGCTTTACTTCTCAACCACCGCTTTGGAAAGATTTCGCGGCCGGTCCACGTCCACGCCATGTTCCAGGGCCATGAAGTAGGCAAACAGCTGTAGCGGAATCACCTCAGGAATAGGAAGCAAGTACTCTGAGGCGGGTTCCACATCGACGCATTCGTCCACCAGTTCCCTCACCTGCTCATCTCCAGAGTTCGCAATCGCGATCACCTTTGCTCCTTGCGCCTTCATGTCGGAGAGCAGTTGCACGGTCTTCTCATAACGCAGGACTGATGCGTCGAGCGCACGATCCACGGTGGCAAGCACCATCAACGGTACGCGGTCGCTGAGCAGAGCGTTAGGCCCGTGTTTCAGTTCGCCCGCCGGGTAGCCTTCGGCATGAACATAAGATGCCTCTTTCAACTTGAGCGCGCCCTCGCGCGCAATGGCATAGTGAATGCCGTGGCCCAGGTAAAGAAAGGTAGCCGCCGTCGCGTATTTAGCGGCAAGAGCGGCCATTTGCTCCCGCCAGCCGACGAGCTGAATTTCAATTTTTTGTGGGAGAGCCTGAAGTTGCTCGATGTAGTTGTCCAACTCCGCGGAATCGATACGCCCCAGGCGAACCCCCTCGTAGAGTGCCAGCACGTAGAGCACGGTCAACTGGCAAGTAAAGCTCTTGGTCGCGGGAATCGCACGCTCTACGCCGGCAGCCAACGGCATTGAGACGTCGGCATCAATGGCCATTGTCGAGGAAGTGGCGTTGGTGATGGCCAGGGTCTTTTGCCCTCGACGTCGCGCCTCGTGAAGAGCCGCCAGTGTATCCGACGTCTCTCCCGACTGAGACACCACCAGGACGCTCGGATGCCTCTCATCCTTGGGATCCTTGCCGCCGCGGCAACTGTACTCGCTAGCGTACTCGACATCCACGGCAAGGCCGCACAAGTCTTCGAGCAGAATTTCGCCGGCCAGGCCGCTGTGACGGCTGGAACCGGAGGCCGCAATCAGGACTTCTCCAGCCGGATTCGGCCAGCCTGCCAGGAGATGGGCCACTTCCGGTTTCAATCGATTGCCCGCCAGGTAGAGCGCGACGGTGCGTCGAATCGCATCCGGCTGTTCGTAGATTTCGCGCAACATTTCGTGAGGGAAGCTCGGCATTGTGCCCGTCCGGAATGCATTTGTTTTGGATCGCGTTACTGCGCAATTACGATCTTAGCTTTCCCATCAGGACCTCATCGACTGTCTCGATGTCGACCAGCCCATTGCATCCGTAGATCGCTGGCAGCACTTTATCCGCAGGGTAAGTTCGCCTAAGCTCAGCAACTTTTTCTGTGCCGGAGCGATAGGCAGGGAGATACATTCTGCCCAGCAGCGGATGCCGTCCCCATGCTCCGGACAATTTGCCGGCGCGCTCTTCGGTCACCAGAAAATCCCGGCGGAGCGTGGCCGCTACTTCGGGCTGTGGTCTTTGTTCGCCCCAGGTTAACCAGGAAGATTGATTCTTAGCGTCGTCCTGCAACAGAGCCAGCAAAACACCGATCTGCAAATCCTCGTCCGGCAACTGGTCCACTTCCGTAACGCCATGCGCAATCAGGATTGCGTTGTTGGCAATCCCCTCAAACAGCGTGGCGGCGCGGGTGTTCATGGTGAGAACCGTCGCCTCAAAGCCAGCCTTACCTCGAACGTACAAGTTCTGTAGGTAGGCGAACGTGGTCACGTGCCCTGGTACGACCTCGTGGCTTACCAGCTGCTCAAACTCCGGGAAGGAAATCTGCAACGAGGCATTGATCTCGTATCCTGCTTCGTATTGCGGAGAGCCGTCGGCGTTGCGCGCTCGCCCAATGTAGTTCATGGAACCGGAAAACCAGGCGTCTGTGATAGGAAGAAAGTCGATGTTGGCTCGAGGCACGCCCGCCAATTCCTGGGGCAGGTATGGCAACAGGTTTTTCGCGCTCAGGTTATCAAAGTGAGCGATGACAGCCGCGCCCAGACCACGCACCGACGCCATCGGAATCACGCGATCCTTGCGCCAGGCGTCGACTGCCGACAACAGCTCGGCGGAGCCCGACGATTTAAACCCGGCACGGCCGAGCAATTCAGCAACACGTTCGCGCTTGGCTTCCGGCTTGGACGGCTCAGGCGGCTTTCCTGTCGACGCCTCGACCGCGCGAGCGTACGGCACCGGATCGCCCTTGCCGAGAGCTTCCATGGCCAGGTCCCACATCGCCTCAAGCGAGACCGCCAACCCGATCAGATAGGACTGGCGCAAACCCTGGATCGTCGACGCCTCTTTGCGAATTCCAGTGATCGCATTGGGAAGATTCACCTCGCGCAGATACCGTTCGACCGCCTCTTGATCGATGGTTTCGCCGGAGACGCCGCCGGATGCCCTCAGGCGCGCCGCCACCGGATGGGTGTAGGCAGCGGGCAACGGCTCATCGGAAAACCACGAATCGGCAATGAACCGACCGGTGCCCGAAGGACACATGACGTCACCACCCCAAAGGGTGTCAATACCTAGGACGGCGTCAGCAACGTACATTCCCAATTGGTCCATCAGCTTTCCTTCTCTCTCTTCAAAGAACCAAACCAGACATAGATGCAAAGGCCAACAAACATGAGCGCGGAGACCGACTGCGAGACAGCATTGTAAGCATAGAAGGGGGTCTTGATCAGATCTTCGCGATACCAAGGGAAGAGCCGGAGGGCTGCGCCCAACACGCCTCCTAGCGCGCCGCCTGCCATCAGTCCCGATGCAATGATCACGCCTCGCTCGCGAATTCTCTTGCCATGCTCGCCGGGGGTTTTCTCCGATCGCTTATTCAAGAAATGAGATAGGAACCCGCCCACCAATGCCGGCGTATTCAGCTCAAGCGGCAGATACATGCCGAGCGCAAAAATCAGCGCGGGCTGGCCCAGCATCTCCATGATCAGCGCAATCATCGCACCGACGCCAAACAAGACGTAGGCGACCGGCTGGTGGCTCATGAAACCTTCAACCAGCGCTTTCATGATCGATGCCTGCGGCGATGCCAGAACTGGCCGCGCGTCTCCCACAAGAGCTTCGCCGAATTGGAATGTGTGAGCCAGCATGACGATGGTCAATCCGACTGCAATCGCCGATGCGGTAACGCCCAGGAACTTGACTTTCTCCTGCGCTGCCGGCGTGGAACCCAACCAATAGCCGACCTTGAGATCGGTGATGGTCTGGCCGGCGATCGACAAGGCCGTGCACACCATGCCCGCAATCGCCATCACGAAGAACATGCCTGTAGTCCCTGACAAGCCGAACCGGAGCAATACCGCCGAGGATATGATGATGGTCAGCATGGTCATCCCCGACACCGGATTGCGCGCCGTGGTGGCAATCGCGTTCGCCGCCACCGAGGTGAAGAAAAACGAGAAGAGCAGCACTAGCGCGAGACCCACCGCCATTGAAGTCCACGAGACCGGGAATTGCCCAAGGAAGGCCGCCACTGCGATTGCGCCGATCACGACGCCGAGAAGAATTGCAATCATGGGCACATCGCGGTCCGTCCGCTCCGACTGTGCAACTTCACCTTTGCGGAAAGTTCTCAAAGCAATTCCAAACGATCCGGCGACAACCTTGAGCGACCGAACGATGCCAAAGATGCCGGCAGTGGCGATGGCGCCAACTCCGATGAAGCGCACATAGTTGCGATAGATATCGACCGCTGACATATTGGAAACGGGGATTGTGGCGGGATACACGGCTGCGCTGAGATGGCTGCCAATAAACCAGATCACGGGGACCAGCACGAAGTTCGAAAGGACGCCGCCCGCGCAGAGAATCATGGAACTGCGCAAGCCCATCACATAGCCCAGGCCGAGGATGAATCCGATAGCATCGAATCTGAAGACCATGCGGGCGCGATCCGCGAGCGAATGCATCAAGGGCACGAACTGAAAATCCACGTACTCCTTCCAAACCTGAAATGTGGTGACAAACAGGTCGTAGATCCCGGAGATGGCGGTTGCCTGTAGCAGCAGCCTGGCCTGCGAGCCGCCTTTCTCGCCGGTGACGAGGACTTCGGTGATCGCGGTCGCTTCAGGATAAGGAAGCACACCGTGCATCTCGCGCACGAAGTAGCGGCGCAGCGGAATCAGGAAGAGAACGCCCAGACACCCGCCCGCCAGACAGATGAAGATTGTCTGCACCGGATGCGGATCGAGGTTGAGGATATAGAGCGCGGGAAGAGTGAAAATTGCGCCTGCCACCACGCCGCCCGCAGCGCCGCCGATTCCCGTGATGATGACATTCTCAAGCAAGCTCGACCGGCGCTTGTAAACGCGCGCCAGCCCAATGGCAAGAATGGAAATTGGAATCGCCGCCTCCATGACCTGCCCGACTTTCAGCCCCGAGTATGCTGAAGCAATCGTGAAAATCACGCAGAGTGCCACGCCCCAGGTGATAGATCGCGGCGTCAATTCCGGCTGCTTGGCATTCGCGGGCACGATGGGCTTGTAGGATTCGCCGGGTTTCAGCGGCTTGTAAGCATTCTCTGGAAGCGATTTGGTCTCGATCTCGTTCATCGAAGGATGATACCCCCTTGCCGCCACGTCGGCGAATCCCCTGGTCAGATAGGCCAGTGACAGTCTAAATCTTGAGGGCGAAGGTAAGAATGGAAGAGGGTTTTGCTGCAATCAAAATGAGTGCCCCTTCTTTTTCGCCCTGAACGATGGAGCCATTGTAGTGCGCGACGGATTTTTTGCGGTGGACTTGGCAAATGGCGACAGTGTAGGTTGGAGAGGTTCTTGAGGAGCGGCATATGTTGCGGCGGGACTTTGTGCGGACTTTGCTGTCGGCGGTATTTTCTTCGCGGGTCTTGCGAGCCCAGCAGGCCGGGAGTCCTCCGCCTCCGCCAGCGCCAGTGCCGTGGACGCTGGGATTGAATCCCAGCACGCCATTGCCGCATACCACCGTTCCAGAGGGCATTGCGGAGGCAGGGGCGCGGTTTTTTACTCCTCGGCAGATGGCCGCACTGACGCGCATGAGCGAGGTGCTGCTGCCGGCAATGAACGGCAGGCCTGGAGCGCTGGAAGCGGAGACGCCGCAATTTCTCGATTTTCTGGTCGGCAGTTCGCCGGAGCCGCGGAAGAAGATTTACACCGAGGGACTTGATTGGCTGGACGCAGAGTCGATGAGAAAGCACACGCTGCCGTTTGCGAAGCTCGATGCAGGGCAAGCCGGCGCGCTGCTTGAGCCCTGGCTACAGTCATGGATGAGCGATCATCCGCCAACGGAGCCGCACGCGGATTTTATCAACGTTGCTCACGGCGACATTCGCGCCGCGACGGTGAATTCGAAGGCCTGGAGCGAGGCGACTTCAACAGTCACCGAGGAGTCGACGACGGTCGCGCTTTATTGGGAGCCGATTGAACCGATTGGACACGAGGCCGCCGGCTCGGGTTGTGCGCCGGTTGCGGCGAGTGCGCTGGGCGCGCCCAAGGGCGGCCACGCGATGCCCGTGTATCCGCGATAGTACGAGACAGGATTGCATCAGGAAGCCGAAGAGCGATGAAAGACGAAGTTTTCGATGTGCTGATTATCGGATCGGGCCATGCGGGCGGCATGGCGGCCAAAGTGCTGACGGAGAGCGGCATCCGCTGCCTGATGCTGAACGCCGGCCCGGTGGCGGATGTGAACCGGGATGCGCAGAGGAAGCCGGCCTACGAGCTGCCGTATCGAGGATTCAAGCCGCCGGGACGGCTGGAGCATGTCTTCCAGTCCAATGAGTTCAATGCCAATGTGTGGGTGGATGAGCAGGAGGTTCCGTATACATTTGAGCCGGCGCATCCGTATAACTGGGTGCGGGTGCGGCTGTTCGGCGGGCGGTCGCTGTTTTGGTCGCGGCAGTCGTTTCGGTTGAGCGACTACGAGTTCAAAGCCAAATCGCGCGATGGGTTTGGCGAAGACTGGCCCATTAGCCATGCGGATCTTGCGCCTTTTTACTCTCGAGTGGAGGAAATCTTTCAGGTAGTGGGCGCGCTCGACGGTCCGCCGCAGATGCCTGACGGCAACTTCATTCTGGATGACGCCCCGTGGTCGGAGTCGATGCAACGGTTCATGGCGGCGGCCAAGCCCTACAACATGCCGGTCTGCAAACAGCGGCGTGCGCAAGGGCGTGATGGGCTGGCGAGCTCAGTGAATCTGCTGCTGCCCGATGCGGAGAAGACGGGCAAACTCACTTCGATTGCCAATGCTGTGGTGCGCGAACTGACTGTCGACAAGAATACGGGCCAGCCGAATGGCTGCAACTTTGTGGAGCGGTTGACGGGCCGCGAGATGAGCGTGAAGGCGCGCGTGGTGGTGCTGGCGGCGGGCACGCTGGAAAGCACGCGGCTGCTGCTCAACTCGAAGATCGGCAACTCGAGCGGCCTCGTGGGGCGATATCTGATGGATCAGATCTATGGGGCGGGCTTGGTGTGCTCGGTGCCGGAGGCGCGCGGAGCGACGGTCAAGGGGTTGATGGGCGGCGGCGCCATCGTCCCGCGGTTCAGGAATATTACGACCAGGACCGAAGGATTCTTGCGCGGCTATGCGTTGAATGTGACTAGCCGGACGGGGGCGGTCGAGCCGCGCAATTTTGCCGCATACGGCGAAGAGCTCGAGCGCAAGTTGAAAGAGTATTACGGAAGCGCCTTTCAGATTACGATCATGGGCGAAGTGCTGGGCCGCTATGAGAACCACGTGCGTATCAACAAGGAGAAGGTGGATGCATGGGGAATTCCGGTGTTGCACGTGGAGACTCACTACACCGACAACGAATTCAACGTGGCCAAAGATGCCGTTGAGGTTGGCTGCGCGGTAGCCGAGGCGGCGGGATTCGAGGTGCTCGCGAAGAACGCGGTTCCCAATCCGCCGGGATACAGTATTCACGAGGTCGGAACGTGCCGCATGGGCGACGACGCTAAACGCAGCGTGTTGAACAAGTGGTGCCAGAGCCACGATCACAAGAATCTTTTTGTGGTGGATGGCGCGAGCTTCACCAGTTCAGGATGGCAGAACCCAACCATGACGATTCTCTCCTTGTCGATGCGCGCGGCGGAGCATCTTGCCGGGGAAATGGGCAAGCTGAACATTTAGGCGAGGACTCCAAAGAGAGGCGGAACTGCTTCCGCCTCCGATTGGCTATGGCGCGACGGTGATCGTGAGCGGACCGAAAGTGGTTGATCGGCCACCAGAGTCGATGGCAACCACGGTGACGGAATGCGTGGTTGGAATGAGCGCTGCGGCGGAGTAATAAAACTGGTAACCGGAGTTCAGATAGGCGGGGTTGTTAAAGGCCGCGGCAACATCCGGACGCGCAATCCCGAGGGTCGGTGTACCCACAACGTTACCGTCGACGTATACTTCCACGTTTTTCAGCGGCGCGCCGTCCGTCGCATCGACCACCCATCCCGCGACATACAATAAATCCGTCTGCAATACCGTAGTGCTCAGCGTTGTGCTGTCCTCCGCCGCTTCGAGGTTGCCAATCGGGGGAGGCGGAGGAGCGGGCGCCGAGGAAACGGTGATCGTGATGGGACCAAAAGTGGTTGACCGGCCGCCGGAGTCGATCGCAATCACAGTAATTGCATGCGTACCTAGAGAAAATGTTGCCGCGGAATGGAAGAACTGGTATCCGGAGTTAAGGTAGGCGGGGTTCATAAACGCCGCTGCCACATCCGGGCGCGCAATCCCCATGGTCGGCGTACCCAGCAGTGTCCCGTCGATGTACACCTTCACGTTGCTCAGCGGCGCGCCATCCACCGCATCGACCACCCATCCCGCCACCCACAACGTATCTGACTGCGATACAGTCGTGCTCCGAGTCAAGCTGTCCTCTGCCGCTTCGAGGTTGCCGATCGGAGGCGTAAGAGGCGTCCCGGTAACTGTGATCGTAAGCGGACCGAAAGTGGTTGACCGGCCGCCGGAGTCGATCGCAACCACGGTGACGGCATGCGCGCCTGGAGATAGCGCTGCCGCGGAGTGGTAAAACTGGTATCCGGAGTTAAGGTAGGCGGGGTTGTGAAGGGCCGCTGCCACATCCGGGCGCGCAATCCCAAGGATCGGCGTACCGAGCAGGGTTCCGTCGATGTACACCTTGACATTGCTCAACGGCGCGCCATCGGTCGCATCGGCGACCCACCCCGCGACATAGAATGAATCCGCCTGCGATACCGTCGTGCTCCGAGTCGAGCTGTCCTCTGCCCCTTCGAGGTTGCCAAAGGGAGGAGGGGGCGCTGTTACCGTGATCGCGAGCGGGCCAAAAGTAGTTGACCGGCCGCCAGAGTCGATCGCAACCGCGGTAATGGCATGAGTGCCTGCGGAAAACGTGGCCGCCGGGTAGTGGAGCTGGTATCCGGAGTTGGTGAAAGCGCTGTTGCCAAAGGCCGCTGCTACATCCGGGCGCGCAATCCCCACGGTCGGCGTACCAAGCAGATTTCCGTCGATGTACACCTTCACATTGCTCAGTGGCGCGCCATCTGTCGCATCGACAACCCACCCCGCGACATACAATAAATCCGCCTGCGATACCGTTGTGCTCAAAGTCGAGCTGTCCTCCGCCGCTTCGAGGTTGCCGACCGGGTACAGAGAAAACGGAGTAATCGTGTAAGTGTCGATTGACACAGCGCTCTGCGCATGGCCAGTCGCCACTGCAATCGCTTCCAAGGTCTCAGTTTGTGACACCGCGATCGCGCTGCTGTATTTCGCGGAGCCGGTCGTTGGCGTTGTTCCATCGGTTGTGTAGTAGATGACCGCGCCAGCTGTGCTATCTGAAATGCTTACCGTCCGCGCGCCGAGGTAGCTGCCCGATGCGAGACTGAACACAGGTGGAGCCGCCGGACCACGGAACTGCACTTCCCGGATTCTGTAGTTGCTCGAATCCGCAATGTAAAGATCGCCCGTGCCATCGAATGCAATTCCCATGGGTCCGTCGATCTCGGCAACAGTTGCGGAAAGGCCATCGCCGTAATAGCCGTAAAATCCGCTTCCGGCAACTGTCGTTATGAACGCAGGGCTTCCTGAAACTTCCCGAATCGCTTCCCCGCCATCGGAAATGTAAATGTTGCCTGCCGAGTCGATGGCTACGCCTTCGTCCGCGATCTCCGCGCCGGTTGCCGGCCCCCCATCGCCGCTATAGCCCCAGTCCCCGTTGCCCGCGACGGTGGTAATGATGCCGGTGCTCGCCTCGACTTCGCGAATTCGCCCGGAACCGTCCGCGATGTAAAGGTTGTTGGCGCCGTCCAATGCTATTCCGTTGATGCCGCCGAATCCGGCGCTAGTCGCCAGTCCGCCGTCGCCACTGTAGACCGTAGTCTCGTTGCCGGCAATCGTGGTAATGAGGCCATTGCTGGCCAGTATCTTTCGGATAACTCCGTTGCCGGAATCTGCAACGTAGATATTGCCGGCACTGTCCAATGCCACGCCATCGGGATTGTTCAGTTCCGCCGCGGTTGCCGCTCCCGAATCGCCGCTGTAGCCTGCATGCCCATTGCCCGCAAACGTGGTGATAACACCCGTGCCGGCAGCGACCCTGCGCACCACTGAGTTGTTGGAATCCGCAATGTACAGGTTGCCCGCCTTGTCCGATGCAAGCCCGGAGGGAGCGTTCAGTTCCGCGGAAGTCGCCAAGCTTCCATCCCCGCTGTACCCCGGCTTCCCATTGCCGGCGACAATTGAAATACTGCCGGTGCCGGCAGATACCATCCAAACCACGCTGTTCGAGCTGTCGGTGAAGTAGAGATTGCCGTTGCCGTCAAGCGCGACCCCCTTCGTATAGCCAATCGCGGCGCTCGTTGCCGAACCTCCAGCTCCCGAGAATCCGTTGACCCCGCTTCCAGCCACGGTCGAGATCACCGAGGAGGGCGTAGACGAAATGGTGTAGGCTTCTGTGACCACCGCGCTCTGTAGGTTGCCAGGCGCAATTGCCAAGGCTTTGATCGTCACCGTGCCGGATATGTCGATGGGCCCGTTGTTCCCTTCCGAAGCCCCATTCGGTGTGCTGCCGTCCATCGTCATGTAGATGGATGCGCCGGGCGTCGAATCGCTGATGGTGGTCGATTCCGGGCCCGGATAAGTCCCTCCCGATACGCTGAACACGGGCGCTGCCGTAACCGCCGATGGAGGATTGCCCGCTACCGTAACTTCGCGGACTCTCTGGAAATTATCGGCAATATAAAGATTGCCGGCGCCGTCCACCGAGACTGCCGGGGGGTAGCAAAGCCCGGCACTCGATGCCGGCCCGCCATCCCCGCTCGCCGCGCTGCAATTGCTCCCATTACCGGCAAGGGTGCCGATGATTCCGTTGCTTGCCGTCACCTTCCGGATGACTTGGTTGTAAGTGTCGGCAATGTAGAGGTTGCCCGCGGTGTCAACCGCAACATCCTCCGGCCTGTAGAGCTCGGCGCTGGTTGCCGAGCCGCCGTCTCCACTGTAGCCGCCATAAAACTGGCCGGCTCCAAACGCGTTGCCTGCAACGGCCGTAATTACCCCGCTGCTTGCAGCCACTTTCCGAATCACATTGTTGAATGTATCCGCAAAGTAGAGATTGCCGGCGCCGTCCAGCGTTAGGCCGCTAGGACGGTTCAATTCAGCGTTGATTGCGAGTCCACCGTTCCCGCTGTAGCCGATGGTGCCATTCCCGGCAAAGGTCGAGATAATTCCCGTGGATGCGGTGACCTTCCGGATGCGATCGTTGGCGTAATCGGCGATATAAAGGTTGCCGATGCTGTCAACGGCGATCGCAGACGGCTGTGACAACTCCGCACTCGTCGCCGCTCCGGTATCGCCGCTGTAACCCGCAGTGCCATTGCCGGCAACGGTCGTAATGACCCCCGTTGCCGCTGCCACCTCGCGAATTACGTTGTTGGTCTCATCCGCAATATAGAGATTGCCGGCGCTGTCCAGCGCCAAACCCGCGGGGGAGACCTCGGCGTCGATTGCCGGCCCGTTGTCGCCGCTATATCCTGCGGTTCCATTGCCGGCAAATGTGGTGATGATTCCGGTACTGGCTGCAACTTTGCGGACCCGGTTGTTGGCCTTATCGGCAATATAGAGATTGCCGGCGCTATCGAGAATCGCCTTTGAAACCCCATTCACTTGCGCCAGGGTTGCCGCCCCCCCGTCGCCGCTATAGCCGAAATGTCCATTTCCCGCGATCGAGTAGATGAACGATGTGGGCGATCCCTGGATGAGGTACTGCGCAACCGCCGCTGCGCTCTGCGAATACCCCGGCGACGCGATCGCCATGGCCACCACGGTCTCCGACGCAGACACCGCGATCGAACCCGAGTATTGCGCCGAACTCGTCGTCGGCAGGCTTCCGTTCAACGTGTAATAAATCTTGGCCCCAGGTGTCGTGTCTGTAATAGTTACTGTTTGGGTACCTGAATACACTCCGGCGGCGGGGGAAATGACTGGCGTGGCTGTTGC
>CAZSVJ010000051.1:0-16635 GCA_964610185.1 uncultured Occallatibacter sp.
CGAGTTCTTTGTCGATCAGTTTTAACTCGCCTCCATCGAGCCAGAAGCCGCCGCAATTTCTGCAGAGGTGTAGCTGAACGTCGTCGGACTCCAGAAACTTCACCTTGCTCAGATTGAAGTCGTCGCAGCGGGGACACTTCTTTGGCTTCTTCTCGGGTTCGTCGGTCCCAATCTCTTCGCAGTATTCGATGCTTCCCGTTACGTCGAAGGCCATCCTGTCGAGGTCGCCGGCGTCGAGCCAGAGGCTGCCGCACTTATCGCACATGTTATAGGAGATGCTGTTCTTCTTGGTGACGACCTGATTCGTGGTCATCTCGGTACCGCAGTTCAGGCATTTCATTGGAAGACTCCGGTTACGCTTTTAGGACGGACATCGGCGGCGTGGGATGGAGCGATAGTCCGCAGTGTCGAATCAAGGCGACGGCTTATGGACAAGGTTACTACGGCTTCCGATTCTAGCAGAAGGCGGGTAGTCTACCTTCGTCTTACGCACGCCTTCTGCGAGCGATTAGCGAGCGTCCGCCGCACGCAGTGCTTCAGCCACGCTCTTGGCCTGCGTAAACAGCGTCAAATAATCCGGGCCACCCGCCTTGGAGTCCGTCCCGCTCATATTGAAACCGCCAAACGGATGCGCGCCCACCATCGCACCCGTACACTTGCGGTTGAAGTAAAGATTGCCCACGTGAAACTCAAGCCGAGCACGATTCAGCCGCTCCCTGTCGGCCGTGTAGATAGCACCGGTCAGCCCGTATTCCGTGTTATTCGCCACCCGCAGCCCTTCCTCGAAATCCTCCACCTTGATGAGCGCCAAAATGGGCCCGAAGATCTCCTGCTGGGCCAGCACAGCGTCGGGAGCGATATCCGCAAACACCGTAGGCTCAACAAAGTAGCCGCCTTCCGGAGTTGAAACAGCGTGCCCGCCCGTCACCAGCCGCCCTTCCTGCTTGCCCGTTTCGATGTAGGCGAGCATCGATTTGAGCGCGCTCTCGTTGATCACGGGCCCCAGGTTGTGGTTGGCTGCGGGGTCGCCGACCGTCAGCTTGCCGACTCGCTCCCGGAGCCGCTCGATAAACTCCTCATAAATTGGAGCCTCGACAATCGCGCGGGAACACGCGGAGCACTTTTGCCCGCTGAATCCAAAGGCCGAAGCCGCCACGCCCTCGACCGCGGCGTCCAGATCCGCATCGGCGCAGACCAGAATCGAGTCTTTGCCGCCCATTTCCAGAATGGTGCGTTTGATCCAAATTTGACCGGCTTTGGCGCGAGCCGCGCGCTCGTGAATCTCCAATCCAACCGTCTTCGATCCGGTAAACGAGATGAATCGCGTTTTGGGATGCTCCACGATCGCGTTGCCAAACGTCGCTCCCGATCCTGGGCAGAAGTTGACCACGCCCGGCGGAAGCCCAGCTTCTTCAAACACTTCCATAAACTTGGCGGCAATCGTGGGCGCGTCGCTGGAGGGCTTCAGAATCACCGTGTTGCCGGTAACGACAGCCGCCGCCGTCATGCCCGCCATGATGGCAAACGGGAAGTTCCACGGCGGAATCACGGCGCCGACTCCGAGCGGAATATACAGAAGTTCATTGCGTTCGCCGGGGTATTGGATCGGAGTAGTCGCCCCGGCCAGGCGCAGCGCTTCGCGGGCATAAAACTCCAGAAAGTCAATGGTTTCGCCCACATCCGCGTCGGCCTCGGCCCAATTCTTGCCCACTTCATAGGTGAGCCACGCGCAGAACTCGAACTTCCTCTCGCGGATGATCCCGGCTGCAGAGAGAATGACGGAAACTCTTGTCTCCACGCCCGTTCTGGACCATGACTGAAAGGCTTGAAGAGCGGCCGTCATAGCCTCCTCGACGTGTTCCGCCCCGGCCTTCTGGTGGATTCCGACGATCTGCGCCGGGTGAGCAGGGTTCAGGGAGCGAATCTTCGCTTCGGTCTTCAGACGCCGCCCGCCGATGATCAGGTCGTACTCCAGGCCGAGCTGGCCGGCGACAAGTTCCAGCGCGGCCTGCATTTTGCGCACATTTTCTGGCGCTTTGAAGTCGATGAACGGCTCGTTGCGGAAGACGCCCTGAGGCTGGCACGGCTGAATTTTGGAACCGAGGGAAGCGGTGGTCATAACCTCTTTAGTCTAGTCCCCCACTGGCATTGCCGACCCACTGGAAATGAAACCGTGCCCCATCCATCGAAGATCCGCCGCGGCGGATGTCCAATGGGTGGGAGTGCATAGAACTCAATGTCGAGGTCTTGTTCTGTCGATCTTGCATTGTTTCTTTTATTGCTCACTTTGGCTGCACCTCTATAGGATCTTTGAGATTGATTTCCCGGGTGTGCGCGAGAACAATGACGCTTTGGCCCTTCGCCAGGTAGCGCGCCATCACCTCGCGGCGGCCCCAGTCGAGCGACCATCCGTCCTGAATTGCCACCAGGATGTAGGTTCCGGCAATGACGTGCTGGAACTCGAAGCTGCCATCGGAGTCGCTCTGGTTGAAACGCGAGTCTTCCTGGCCGGACGCCGGATTGGCCGGCACCAGCACCAGCAGGACGCCGGAGACCGGGCTTCCATTCAGCTTTGCAAAGCCATTTACGGTTGCAATCGATTCCGCTACCTGCGCAGTCACGGTCACCGGCTCGCTGCCAATTTTCAAAACGCGGCCATCGACGGCAGCGCCCGTGGCGCTTAGCCGGGTCACCGCCATCGAGAAGCCCACCGCGCTTGCGGTCACCTCGTAAGCGCCAGGATGCATGGGCTGCAGATGGAAGCTGCCATCGGGTGCGAGGCGCGCCACGAGCCGTTCATTGGTTTGCTGGGAGGTGAAGTAAAGGGTCAGATCCGAGGACGGAGCGCTACCACCGACCATTGTTGCCTTTCCTGAAACATCCGCAAGCGCCACGGCTGCGGAGGGATCGAGGTTGACACGGTCGCCCGCCGCATCGACGCTCATAGACCGGCCCGGCTGACCATTGGATCCATTGAACACCAGGTCGTATTGGCCCGGCGGCACACCGTTCATCTCGATTGTCATCCCGGAGTTGGGGTTGCGCGGATCGCGCTGGCCAAACGTGGCGCCCGCAGATGGGACGAAATCGGAGGTCCCAAAAATATCCTGGCGCAATTGCGGCACACTCAACCCCTGGTTGGGACTGGGACTTGGAACTTGCATCACGATGTGTACCGCCGGCACGGGGTGAAGCGTTAGGTTCACCTGAACGCGATCACCGGCAGTTACCGCGATGGGCGCAGCGGAGCCGGCATCGATAACATCCGGATAGTAAGTCACAGGGAAAGCCACATCCAGCGGAGAGCGGGGCATGTTATCGATTGGATTGCCCCGTGCGTCGCGTATCTGGCGCCGGGTAGCATACCACGGTGTTCCGCTAACAGCCAGATAGTAACTGCCGGGCGCTAGTCGGGATAACTCATAGAAACCTGCTCCGTCAGTGGTAGCTGAATTCGCGCGCGTCATCTTGCCGGCGCCGCTCGCCGGGTCCACCCGATAGAGGGAGACACGCGCGTTGAAAACTGGGTCGCCGGAGTCGTCGCTGATAGTGCCGTAAAGCGCGCACTGCGGCTCCAGCATGAATTTCAGATCGGTGGAGTTGAGCCCGTCGCCGGTGAGGATGGCGGTGAACGATCCGGCCTGATGCTGTTCGTAGGCGGCAGCGATGTAGCCGCGATGCGATGCGCGCAGCGCGTACTTGCCGTCGGGCAGATTGGTGAATGAAAAGCGGCCTTCCCCGTCGGTCTGTACAGAGTCAAAAAGCTTGCGATCGTGGGCCTCGCCCAATGTAACGGTGGCTTCTGCAATGGGCTGGCCTGTCTTTGCATTCAGCATCACTCCATTGATGACGCGGCTGCCGGTTTCAGATCCGGGCTGCGACTGAGCCAGCAGGACTGACTGGCAAAAGCATGTGGCAACAAGCGCCAGGGAAAGGGCAACCAAGAAGCGAGCCCGGAATCGATTCTGGCTCTGGGCCCGGTTCATTGCGTTTGTCCTTCCCCACCGCCATGGGCAGTTTGAATCACGTCCAATTCCACCGAGGCAGTCGCCCCGGCTTCCACGGTAACCGTCTGGCCCTGGGAATTGAATTGCGCCATCGCCTGCGAATCGTCCAAGTCGATCTCGTCGGGCTTGTCGAATGCAGCCACGCGATACGTGCCGGGCGCCAGGTTGCCGAACATCAAGGGGAATGCGCCCTGTGTAGCCGCCATAACAAGCTGCGCCGTGCTCGGGAATTGCGGAATAGCATAGGCAAAGATGATGCTCATCTCGCCTTCGCCGGGGTTGGATGCGGAGTTAGCCAACGAATTTGGATTGATCGTCGCGCTGATCTTGCCCCCGTTGTCGCTGAGGCTAATCTCGATGGGCGCCGCAGCCCCGCCGGGACCGATGACCAATGGCTCCCGCGCTAGGTCGACTCCGCCGCTGCTAATCGAAGCTACATAGCCCTGGAATGCAAATGTTTGCACCCAATAACTCCCCGGCGTCACGTTGTCCATCTCAAAGTGACTGTTGTCGGACGAGCCGGCTGGATGGCGAAGCTGTGAGCCACCCGTGTTTCCGGCCGATTCCACAGCTATAAGGTTGATGTTGAGTCCTGGGTTAGTTTCATTCCCGGGGTTACCAGGGAACGCTCCCACAAAGCTAATTGCTTCGTTGTGCGTGAGGTCACGGTGAATCTCAACCGAGATGGGGTTGAGCGGGTGCACCACCAAGCTCAAGCCCGTGACGGGCTCGCCTGAAACCTGAAAATCGGTGCGCCCGTAAGCAGAGGTCTGGCCGTTATTGGTGCGAGATTCGGCATAGTAGCGGCCGTTGGGTAGATTCACTTCAGCCAGTCCCTGCCGCGAATTGAGTCGTGCCGGAAATCCGGTCCCGAACCCGCTTTGATCGTTAATTGAAATCCCTGCCGGCTGCCCTTGGCCGCGATTGGGCATCAAAATCGTGACCGGGTAGAATGGCTGCCGACTAAGTGCGATTTCCGCTTCGACTTGCTGGCCGGGAGAAACAGTTAGCGGGCTTGCGGTGGAAAGATCGGTAACTCCCGGATAACATACTGGCGGATAGCCATAAGTGATTTTTCCGGGTCCCATAGGGGCGGTAATCTCCTGCGTGGGCGTGCTGCAGAGCAGATAAGAGGCGGGCGCATCGACATTCACCATGCGGAACACGCCCTCGCTGTCGGTGGTGAAGTTACCCTCCTGCATCCATCTTCCGTGCCCTTGGTTGATTCGCCTGCGATAGGCAACGAAGCGGATATCGTCTGCCGCATCCCCGTTGGAAAGCATGACGTGGACCGTAATACTCGCTTGAGGAACCAGATAGAAGGTGAGTCCGGGCATGTCTGGCCCCACCTTCACAGGATGCATCATCATACCGCCGGTAAAGTTGTTATAGCCGGGACGCCGGACATTGATCTGCGTCATGCCTTCCGTAAGATTGATTTCAAAGCGGCCGTCATTATCCGTTAGAACCGCGTCGGATCGGCCGTCTACCAGCGCTCGCGCGATGGGGCGATGGGTCAGGCTGTTCAGCACAACGCCGCGCACTGGGTAAGTCACGGGCGCATCCTGCGCAACGCAAGCGAGAATCAAACTCCCAAGCACGCAAAAAATCGCCGGGCCGGCCAGAACGCGATTTGGCTTCAATAAGGAACGCATGAAAGATTACTTGCTGTTCCGCTTGGCTGGTTTCAAGGTGTTTGACGAGCCAAACGCCTCATGGTTGTAAGCGCCGCATATTTTGGCATGCGGTTTCCAAGCCGCCGCCGCATCCCTGGCGATAAAGCCTGAGGGCAAGATCGACGTCTCTGGCCACGCCCAGACCGCCCTCGTAGAGAAGCCCGAGATTCGAGCAGCCCACCGCGACGCCTCCATCGCAAGCTTTCTGAAACAGTGCCGCAGCTCTGCCCAGATTCTTTTCCAGCACATCGCCTTGTAGATAAAGGCTGCCGAGCAGCGAGCAGCTTATTGCCTCATTGGCGTCACAGCTTTTTTGCAGCAGGGCGGCGGCCTGCTTCATGTCCTTGGCTACTCCATTGCCCCTGGCATACTCGATGCCCAGGTTTCTACAACCAACGTTGTTGCCGGCATCGCATGCCTTGCGATAGAGAGCAACCGCCTGTTCCGGTTTCTGGTCCACGCCCTTGCCGGTGTCGTACATGCCGGCCAGATTTGTGCAGCCGCGCGGCTCACCGCCGTCACATGCCTTGCGGTAGAAGTCCGCTGCTTGAGCGCTATCCTTCTTGCCGACGCCCCACCCGTTTTCGTAATACAGGCCGAGGTCGAAACATCCCTCCGCGTCAGCGACGTCACATGCCTTGCGGGCCAGCGAGGCGCCGGTGCGATAAAGCTCCTCCGCCTTGGCCGTGTCTTTGGGCGCGCCGTTGCCGACCGCGTATTGGCGGGAGAGATGCATGCAGCCCACCTGATAGCCCGCGTCGCACGACTTGCGGTAGAGGGTGTCAGCCTGAACCTGATCCATGCCCACCGCGAGGCCTCCCTGATACATCTCGCCTAGGTAGACGCAAGCCTTGGTTTGGCCACCGTTGCAGGCGAGCATGAAGAGCGGCAGGGCCTCGGCGAAGCGATTGGCTTGGTAGAAGGCCATTCCTTTGCTTTGTGCTTCGCTGGGAGTGGCTGCGATTTCAGGAGCGGGCGGGAGCTTGCGCGTGAACACAAAGTCGCCTGCGTTGATGTCGGCGTTGGCGGCCATGGAATTTCGGATAGTGGAGTATTGCGGAAGCTGCGCAGAGCGCTCGGCCACCTGCTTTCGCACGGAATTGTAGAAGAGGTCGGTTGCCGTGAACATCGGCTCGTTGGCCTGGTCGAGAGCACGGATCACGGCGTATGCAAACACCGAGTGGCCATCCGTGCCGCTGTCGGCCACCGGCTCATCGCCGCCGCTGGCCATGAGCGTGCGTGACTTGGAGTGGAGCATACGATTGAGCAGTGCCGGATTGTTGCCGGTTTGCGCGGGCTCATCGGCGTCGCGGGCCAGGCCGCCGGAGTAACAACTGTCGGAGATGATCAGCACGTGGCGCGAGGGCAGTGCGCGAACGTCGGAAGTAAGCTCGTCGGCGATGATGTGATTGGCGCTCATGCCGGATTCGGCATCGACGGGAAGCCAGTAGGCCTTCTCGGCATCGGGGTCGGTGTATCCGTGGCCCGCATAGTAGATGAGCAGGCTGTCGTTCTCTTTGAGCGCAGTGCGGTACTGGTTGATCGAGTTGAGGATCTTGTTATGGCTGGCGTCGGCGTCGAGCAGAAGCTGCACCTGGAATCCGTAGCGCTCGGCTAGCAGCTTGGCGATGACCTTGGCATCGTTTACCGCAGTCTTGAGTTCCTTCATCGGCGGAGGGTATTTATCGATGCCGATCACCAGGGCGTAGTAGTTTCCAATGGGCTGGTCTTCGGGGGAAACACCGCGCTGGTTCTGTGCAGCGACCGCGCCGGCTGTGCCATGCGGCATAAATAATGCAACTGCAAGCGCGAGCGCGAGTCGGCAGTCGGCTAGCGGGCAGCTTGTGGATGGAAGCCGGTGTGCGCATGCGATCGAAGTGTTCAACTGCTGCGGCGCCATAGCATTTCCTGAGGTGAAGTATTGGGGAATTCGCTCGGCAGGGTTATTTTACGCGAGAACCTGCCGGGCTGAGCCGCTTTTGTTGGTGTTTCCGCATTGGCAATCCGAGCCAAGCGTGTATTTTAGGATTGTGCCGGCTGGGAGGTCGAGATGGCGCGAGTGGCAGTGGTTGGGGTGGGAGCAATCGGCGGAGTGCTGGCTTCGCTGCTCGAGACAACCGGGTCGCATGAGATTACGCTTTGCACTCGGCGGGCGATGGAAGCGCTAACGGTCAAGACGCCGGATGGCGTGGTGATTGTGAAGGCGCGGAATCTGACCGATCCGAAGCACGCGGATGCGGTGGACTGGGTGCTGGTGGCAACCAAGACTTACGACGCGGCCGGCGCGGGCGAGTGGCTGCGTGGGCTGGCCAAAGGTGGGGCGCGCGTGGCGGTGGTGCAGAACGGCGTTGAACATCGGGAGCGGCTCGCGCCTTACGTGAGCGCGGATCGGATTGTGCCCGTGGTGATCGATTGCCCGGTCGAGCGGCAGGCGGACGGCACTGTAATACAGCGCGGGAAGGTCACCATGAAGGTGCAGGAAGGGCCGCTGGGAGGCGAGTTCAAGGAACTATTCAAAGGAAGCAAGGTAGAGATCGAGTTGGTGGACGACTTCAAAACAGCGGCCTGGCGTAAATTGTGCACCAACGCCGCGGGGGCAATCAACGCTTTGACAATGAAGCCGGCAGGTGTGTTTCACGATGAGGCGGTGGGGCGCTTGGCGCTGGGAATGGTAGCTGAAGTTATCGCGGTGGGACGGGCCGAGGGCGCGCGGCTCGACGACTCCGTGGGGCAACAGGTGCTTGACATGTACCGCGGCCAGCCTAAAGATTCAGTGAACTCTCTGCTCGCGGACAGGATGGCGGGGCGGCGGATGGAGACGGACGCACGCAATGGCGTGATTGTTCGGCTAGGCGAGAAACACGGCATCGCGACGCCGTTGAATTGGATGGCGGTGACGGTGCTTGAGGGAGCAGCAACTTAGGGCAAACTCAATCAAGCCCCGCGGGGGCGATGCGGCGGGAATCTTCAAAGAAACGGCACGCGAATGCGCCGAAAATGAATCCTCCGATATGAGCTAAATATGCTACCCCGCCAGTTTGCGCGTCCGCGACCTGGCCGGCATTGAAGAGCTGGGTAATGAACCAGAATCCGATGAGCAAGGAGGCGGGTATGAATGTGATCTTTACGAAGATAAAGATAAAGAGGACAGAGCGAATGCGGTCACGGGGATAGGTGACGATAAACGCGCCCATAACGGCGGCAATGGCTCCGCTTGCACCGAGGTTGGGGACTGTGGAGTGCGGGCTGGCCAAAACCTGGGCCAGCATGGCAACGAAGCCGCCCGCAAAATAGAAGAAAAGATAGCGCGTTCGTCCCATGGCGTCTTCGATCTCAGGTCCAAACGCCCACAGGAAGACCATGTTGCCGATGATGTGCATCCAACTTCCGTGCATGAACATGGAGGTGATAAGTGTGATCCATCTATGCCCGGAGACGATCTGCGCAGGAATTGCGGACCAGTTGTTGACGAAGGCATCGCCGCTGTTGATCTCCATGAGAAAGACGCAGACGTTGGCGACAACAATGAGTGGGGTGACGATGGGCATCCGCGTGGGACGCCGGGATACATCGCTTAGCGGGATCAAGCCTCCCATGGGTTTCCATCCTGGGTAGAGATTCTTTCAGGCTCTCAAAGAGCGAATCAGTCGGTGAGTTATTATCGCAGCGCTAAGGCGTTTCGGTCAGGGCTTCGGTAGCTTTGCTCATTTTGGCGGTGCGCTCAATCTTGTCCCAGTTGAAAGGCTTGCCGTCGATGGCGCGCTTGAGTGTCTTGAACAGCACCACCGAGAAGACCTGCCGGTAGGCGAAACGCTGTAGCCAGATGTGAAACAGGAGCCAGCCGTCGCCCTTGTTGGCGGGGTGCCTGCGCTCCAGCGAAAAGGCTATCGAGGAAGTGACGAAGTCGATGAGCAGGAAGGTGAGGAAGTAGGCAAGCAGCTTCTCGAAGCTCTCGGCGGAGGCGGCTTCGGGGTGGTAATGAAGGTCGATGAAGTAGGTGACGATTCCCCAGGCAAACATCAGGTCGATGAACGGAGAGACCAAAGGCAAGAACATCTGGAAGATGAGAATGTTGGGCAGCGCGAAGAGTCCCATGGCCTTGTTGCGGACGAAAGCGGCGCGATGTTTCCAAACGGCCTGGAGGGTGCCGAAAGACCAGCGAAAACGCTGGAGCATGAGTCCGCGAACGTCGATGGGAGCTTCAGTGAAAGCAAGAGCGCGGTCTTCATAATCGACGCGGAGACCCTGTTCAAGCAGGTTCATGGTCAGGTCGGCGTCTTCAGCGACGGTGTTGAGGGGATAGCCGCCGGCGGCTTTCACGGGGGCTGTGCGCCATGCGCCGATAGCGCCAGGAACCACAGTGACCACATGGAACAAGTCGAGGGCGCGGCGCTCGAAGTTTTGGCTGGTGATGTATTCAAGGGCCTGCCAGCGCGTCCATAGGTTGACGCGATTGCCGACCTTCGCGTTGCCGGCG
Organism: uncultured Occallatibacter sp.; assembly: GCA_964610185.1. GTDB lineage: Bacteria > Acidobacteriota > Terriglobia > Terriglobales > Acidobacteriaceae > Telmatobacter. Next base: position 10,161 of record CAZSVJ010000051.1, read on the forward strand.
ATGGCGCCGATCAGCGGGTTTTCGAAGTGGGGAATGAGCTTGGAAATGGCGTCGGCGGCGATCACTGTGTCGGCATCGATGCCAATGTAAATCTCTTCCGTCATTCGCTCGAGGGCGAAGTTGAGCGCGGCGGCCTTTCCTCCGTTGGCCTTGGAGAATATTTGCAAGCGCCCGGCAGCAATCTCGGCAGGGTAGGCTTCGCGAGCCACCTCGGCGGTCCGGTCAAGCGAGCCATCGTCGATGACGATCACGTGAAGGTTCTTGTAGTCGGAGTTGAGAACCGAGCGGACAGTCCGCACGATGACGGACTCTTCGTTATACGCGGGAATGAGGACGGCTACGCGCGGGTTATAGCCGGGCGTCGCCTGATGGTATGGCTTGCGCAGGCGGTCAATAATGGCGAACAGCCCGACGATGATCATGCGCGCGCCCATGAGAATGTCGCCGAAGAAAAATACATAAACGATGAACTTGACGACCAGGGCCGCGCTGGAGAACGCAATGGAGTCAGGCAAGGCTCGGAGGTATTGCCAAAACGTGATCGGCGGCATGACCTCGGCGGTGGTCTTGCCCATGAGCGCGGAGACCTGGACGATGGTGTAGCCGTGATTGCGAAGCGCATCGATCAGCACGGGCAGCGCTTTGACCGTGGCCTGACGATTACCCCCTCCGTCATGAAGCAAGATAATCGAGCCGCGGAATTGCGGCTTCGTCTTCATGGTTTCCAGCTGGTTTAGAACAGATTTGGTAATCTCGTCGGGAGTCTTGACAGGGTTTTCATTCCAGTCGTCGGTGTCGATCTTGTTGCCGATGATGGTGTAGCCATCCCGCTGGATCTGAACAACGGGCTTGGCCTGGTCATCGGTGTCGGGCTCCTCGTCGATGTCGTAGGGCGGACGGAAGTACAGCGGCTGAATGCCCAGCTTGCTGGCGAATAGCCGCTCAGTTAGCTTGACCTCGAGGTCGAGTTGGCGTGGCGAGATTTTACTGATATCGGGATGAGTGTAGGTGTGGTTCCCGATCTCGTTGCCTTCGCGCACAATGCGCTTCATCACACCGACATTGTCGGCGGCCTCTGCGCCGATGAGCATGAACGTTCCATGAACTCCCTTGCTCTTGAGGACATCGAGAATCTTCGGTGTCCACTTGGGGTCGGGTCCGTCGTCGAATGAGAGCGCAACCTCATTGGGATGGTACCCATACTGCTCGATGGTGTAAGTGCGCGGGTAGACGTCCATGTGCTCATCGATGATGAGCTTTTTGCGCGGATCTTCCTCGTCGGTGTCCACGGTAACGGTGCGGCTACCATTCAGAGGCAACCCGGTTACGCGCAGAATGTCCCCATCGCCCTCGTTGTCCACATCGTGACCGGGCTGGACGGAAGCGAGCGCCTGCAGCGAACCAGGATCGCTTGGCTTGTCCCACACGCTCCATAGCGAGCTATCCTCTTCACCGAGACGCCAGAGTGCAAATGTTGAGAGGCCAAGCTGGCGGGCGGCGCGGAGCTCGTTGAGCAAGGTGACGCCGTCGAGAAACCACACGACGTGGCGCTGGTTGTTGTCGTCATCGATGTATTCGAAGTGGGGGTTGAGGGTGTCGTAATTGAGATCGAGATCGGCGTCGGCGTCGGAGGCGCGCTGCCATGCTTCGGAGACGGACAGATCGTCAGTATTGATGACCTTCGGTTTTTGGTGCCGCTTGTTTTTCGGATCGGGAATGGACATCGTCCAGTCGTAGCCGTAGCTGCCTACGGCGCAGATGATCTTCTGCTTCGGGACGATCTTGAGCACGCGGGTGAGGTTGCTCACAAACCAATCCTGGCTGGCCACGGGCCCAGGATCGCTGGTGGTTTGGTGCTCGTCGTAATTCATCAGGATGATGCCGTCGGAGTTGGCCGCAATGAACTTGAGGTCGTCGTCGGTTGTGGAGACGGCAGTGTTGACCCAGAGGCGGAGGTCACGGGAGTGGAGGTCGATGTAGAGCAATTTGATGAAGCTTAGATAGGCCGGATCGGCGTCGTCGGGAAGGCTTTCAAAGTCGAGCGAGAGACCGCGATAGGCGGGATATGTGCTGAAGAAGCGAAGTATCTCGCCGCGCAGCGCCGCGCTCTTTACAGGATCTTTAAGAACGTCGCCGAAGTTCGCGTCCCAGCTCTGATTGTGCGGGTTGTAGTTGTTCAGGTGTGGGAATATCTCGGTGTCTTCCTTGGTCTCCTGAATGACCTGCTTGATTCTGTTTCCGTCGTCGGGATCGTGAACAGTGGCCCGCTCAACGACCGGATACTCGCGGATATTGTCGCCGCTCATCATCATCAGCGTTCCCGTGGGCGAATTGGCATGGAGCCACTGCGGAAAGAGCATGTCGATCTGGTGGACGTGCTCCTTAAACGAAGAATAGCTGGCGGCATCGTCTTGAACGTAGTAGGCGGCGCGCAATCCTTCGCCGGAGTTCAGTGGAATCTCAGACGGCTTGCGCTCCGTCTTTCGCCGCGCTGGGCGTTGACCTTTGGCGCCACGAAGAATGGTGTCACGGTCAGGCAGGGCCTTGTAATTGTGCTTGGGAACAGGCAGCAGGAGTTCCGGCAATTGCTGAAAGCGAAGCACGTTGAAAATGAAGCCGACGAACACCAGCGTAAACAGCACGGCCGCAACGTCGAGAATTCGCCGCAGCCGCTTCCACCGCTTGCGTTGGGGATCGAAGAATATTTGTTTATCGGGCATGACCGGTCTCATTAATTCTACGTGGGCTAAAACCGGGGAAACGGTCTAGGCTATACATTACGAATCTATGGAAGCTACCCCAGACAGTCAATCCAGAGCGTTGGGCCGAATGCTTGCCAGGGAAAACGGCAACGTCGGCGCGTGGGTCTCCGTACTTCTGGCGCTTGCCGCCGGTCTGGCATTGCGGGTCTGGATGCTGCGAGCCTTTCCACAAATTTCAGGCGATACCCTCATCTATGGCAACCTGGCGAAGAACCTGCTGCTGCATGGGCAGTTTGCCATCACCGACGGCAGCGGCGTGCTGCACTCAACCCTGATCCGGCTGCCTGGGTATCCGCTGTTTCTGGCGCTCTGCTTCAGGCTGTTTGGCATCGGCAACTATACGGCCGTCGCCTACGCGCAAACTGTGCTGGAGTTGGCCGGGTGCCTGCTGCTGGCTGGGTTTGTGCGGCGAATTGCATCGCCGCGGATCGGCAGTGGCGCCGCGGTGTGCACGCTTTGGCTCTCGGCGCTCTGTCCTTTTACCGCGTCGTATGCGGTCGCTCCGCTCACCGAGACGCTGACCCTGTTTGTCATCGCCCTGGCGCTTTGGGCTCTTGCGCGGTTCCACGAGCGGCCGAGTTGGTCGAGCGCGTTGTGGTTCACTTTTGCGGTAACTTACGCCGCGCTGCTACGGCCTGACGGAGCGCTGGTTGGCGTGGCGCTGGCGCCGCCAATGGTGATGGGCTTGGATCGGGCCGAGATTCCGCGGGCCATGCGAATGGGGGTGGTGTGCGTCTCGCTGGCGCTGCTTCCTTTTGCTGTATGGACGGCACGCAACTGGCAAGTGTTTCATGTTTTTGAGCCGCTGGCGCCGCGCTACGCTACAGACCCCGGCGAGAGCAGCAATCCCGGCTGGCAGCGATGGGTAAAGACCTGGTCCCTGGATTTCGTCTCCACGTACGATATTTACTGGAATGTGCCGGGGAGCGCGCTGGATCTTTCCAAGTTGCCCAGCAGAGCGTTCGACTCGCCACGGCAATACGCTGAGACAGTCGAGTTGGCCAAGGCCTACGACGAAAACGGCCAGGACATTTCACCGGAGTTGGATCAGCGTTTCGCGCGGTTGGCCGAAGAGCGCGTTCGAGCTCACCCGCTCCGCTTCTACCTTTGGCTGCCCCTGGGGCGTATGGCCGATATGTGGCTGCGCCCGCGCGTGGAAAACCTGCCCATCGATCTGGATTGGTGGGTATATGCGCATCACAACCAGGAGACGAGAATCGGTTGGGCCTACGCGGGATTGAATGCGCTTTACCTGATGCTCGCGTTGGCCGGCCTGTGGCTGCGTCCGCGGTATTGGCCGTGGATGGTCGCCTACATGGCGATGCGCAGCCTGCTCCTCACGACCATTGAGGGTCCTGAGGCGCGCTACACGCTGGAATGTTTTCCCATGCTGTTTGCGCTCGGAGGGATAGGGATTTGGGGAGCATTGAAGGACAGGCAAACAAGGGATTTTAACTCCTGAGAGAATGCGAACGAGATTCGGCCGCCATTTTTGAAACAAGCGTTGGCTGCTTGAATACGCTCTCAAAAAACTTCAGAAATTCTTCAGGAAACGGAAGATCGCCCGCAGTCAAACTGGAGGTGGGCCAAACAGCCGGCCCCTCTGGGAGATTGCGATGGCGAAATCTGTTTCTTACGCAAATTGGGCCTTGGCGCCTTACTGCATCGGGCTCAAACTGCGCGCTCTGCGCATGCAGAAGCGGATGACGCTTGCCCGCCTCGCGGCCGAGACCGGGCTTTCGACGGCGCTGCTCTCAAAGCTGGAGACGGACCGCATGATACCGACGCTGCCGACTCTGGCAACCATCAGCCGGGTGTACGGCGTGGGTTTGAGTCACTTCTTCGCTGAGCCGTCGCGGCACACGCTTTCCATCACGCGCAAGGGCCACCTGCAGGCTGCGGGACGCGGTCCGGAAACAACAAAGTTCATCCCGTTGAATGCGCCCGGAAAGGGCGCGAGGATTATCGCGCAGATGATCGAGTTTCCGGCTGGCGGCGTTTCGACGGGCAAAGATCCGCTGCCCCAAATGAGCGGGCTGGTCTATGTGCTGGAAGGAAGACTGCAGTTGGACGCGGGCGGAATGCAGGAGGTGCTCGATGCGGGCGATTGCGCCTATATGGAGACCGAGATGGCGATGGCCTGGAGCGCGGCCGGCAAGCAGCGCTGCCGGATATTGGCAGTGATGCCCGCACCTCCGCCACAAACGGAAGCGTGAACCCGCGTCCGCCGCTGCTGGCTTGCTATAACCTTCGCCCCATGCGTCAAAAAACGGGCTCAGCGGACTCTACGACGACTTGGTCACGATCGTATGCGAGATGGCGACCTGCGTCTTGCCGCCATTTTGCGAAGGGTTGGCGGTCACCGTCACCGTGACGGTTTCATCGTTGCCTTTCTTCACCGTAAGAATTGCGCTGCTGCCGAAGTCCAGCGAAGTGGCGTCGCTGCCCAATCTGCCCTTGTAAAACCCGACGACCTGGTCTTTGGAGTCCGACGTCAGAAATATAGCAGTCACTGACGAACCCGTAGGCATGGTCATCTTCATGCCGCCCTTGCTGGATACGGCGCCGGGGTAGATGTCGGTGCCCAGGTCGGATGCTGTGTACGTCTCGCCCGAGTTGGCGGTAATTGTGCCGCCTGGCGTGTTCACTGTGTACTGACCGTTGGGGCCGGTCACATGTACGCCATGCGCAACATGCCAGATGGTGTACCCGACAGCGGCCACGCCAAGAATCCCCAGCCCAACGAAGATAAGGACAACGATGAGGATGATCTTAAGCGCGCTGGGCCCGGTTTTGGCTGGCGCGGCGGCTGGTTGTACCGGCGCGGGCGCTGTTTGCGCAGGGGCCACAAACGTAGCACCGGGTGTCGCCGGAGCGCCGGTTGCCGTGTGAGTTTGCTGGTCGGGGGCTGCTTGTTCTCCACCGTTCGGATTGTCGCTGGCCACGATGATCTCCTTCTCCTTGTTTTTGAGCCGGGAAAATCACCTGCTTTCCCGGCAACGCCACTATACCTCAATATGCGCCGCCTAACTCCGTCTTTTTTGTGCGATATCAGACAAAATCGCCGCAAAGCAAGGGGCTGTTGCGAGGGGCGTTGACCTTTGCGGCAGTGGCAGGAAACTATTGAAGGCATTTTCGGATGTCGTTCGCAGGCGGTGTACAGAAGACAAGCCGATAAGGTATCCTGAAACTTAGCTCATGATCTTTTCCCGCGACTACATTGGGTATCTGGCCCGCCGAACGGTCAAGCACCTCATCGACGCCAAAATGATCTCCACCACTGACTTGAAGGTGGTAGAGGCGCGTGTTACAGCGGGCCTGATCGAGGAACTCTCGCTCGAAGACCGCATCAACGACGAAGTGCGCGTGATTCTCGAGGCGTACTCCGAGGAGATGCGCAAATCCGGAGCGCAATATGCCGAGATGTTCAAGAAGGTGAAGACCGAGCTGGCCAAGAAGTACAAGGCGGTTCTATGAGGATCGGCCTATGAGGATCAGTCCCGACAAGCTCAACAAGCTGGCCCACACGGTAGCCGATACGCTAGCTGAGATCGACGAAGTGGGGTTCCAGGAGGATCGCAATACGATTCGCCAGGAGGCGCGCAAGGCGCTCACCACTTTGCTCGGCGAAGAGGCCAGGATCGACACCGCCGCCCGCCTCAAGATCGCCAACCAGCGCAAGATCATCCTCGAAGGTTCGCAGGAGTGGGACA
>CAZSVJ010000052.1:0-16517 GCA_964610185.1 uncultured Occallatibacter sp.
GCGTGCACGACACCGGCGTCGTCTTCATGATTCCGACTTATCTTTTTACCGGAACGCTGCTGATCGTGATCGGTGTCGGTGCGTGGCACGTGATTCATACCGGTGGCCATCCACACCCGGTCACTCCAATGCCGACTATCCCGGCAGCTACGGTCACCTTCGCAGGATGGTGGCTGCTGCTCAAGGTCTTCTCTTCCGGTTGCACGGCCATGACCGGCGTTGAAGCGGTGAGCAACGGCGTGATGGCCTTCCGCGACGACACCCGTAAGAACGCCAAGATCACGCTGACCATCATCATCGTTCTGCTGGCCATGTTGCTGGCCGGCATTGCCTTGCTCTGCCGCGCCTACGGCATCGCCGCGACCGATCCCAACGGACCGGGCTACGAGAGTGTTCTCTCCATGCTGACCCGCGCGGTGATGGGCCATGGATGGTTCTATTACGTCACCATCGGGTCGGTGCTGCTGGTGCTGGCTCTCTCCGCCAATACGGCCTTCGCCGATTTTCCCCGGCTCACCCGCGCCATTGCTCTGGACGATTACATGCCGCACGTGTTTCTGCTGCGCGGCCGCCGCTTGCTCTACTCGTGGGGAATCTACGTCCTGGTGGCGCTCACGGCTTTGCTGTTGATTGTGTTTCACGGCGTAACCGACCGGCTGATTCCGCTGTTTGCCGTCGGCGCGTTCATGGCCTTCACGCTGTCGCAGGCGGGCATGGTGATGCACTGGAAGCGCGGTGGCAAGGCCAAGCTTCGCATGATCGTCAACGGCATTGGCGCCGTGGCCACAGGCATTACCGCCGTGGTGGTGTTGGTGGCCAAGTTCGTTGACGGCGCCTGGATCACTGCGCTGCTGATCGTGGTCATGATCCTGATGATGCACGCCGTCAAGCGTCACTATGTTCGCGTTGACAAGGAAACCTTCCTCGATCTGCCCCTTATACCCTCCGAGGTCACCGAGCCCATCGCCGTAGTGCCCATGGACCGCTGGAGCAAAGTCACAGAGAAGGCTCTAGCTTTTGCGCTTTCCATGTCGAACGATGTGCGCTGCCTGCATGTGCAGACGGGCGAAGAAGAGGACGAGATCTGCAAGGTATGGGAAGCCGATGTAGCCGCTCCGCTGCGCGCCGCGGGAAAAAGCATCCCCAAGCTGGTGATTTTGAAATCGCCATTCCGCTACGTTCTGGCTCCGGTCGTCGATTACATTCTTGGAGCGGAATGTGAATCGCAAACCCACAATGTTTGCGTTCTCGTGCCGGAGCTGGTGGTACGCCACTGGTGGGAGAACCTGATGCACAACCGCCGCGCCGACCTGCTCAAAGTCATTCTCCTTCTGCGCGGCAACCGGCGCATCGTGGTCATCAACATTCCCTGGTATCTGGAGCGGGATTGAGAATATTTACATTCACGTACTGCCCGCCAAAGTGAATGATGCCGCAGCTTTCTTATTCGCCTTGATCACCATCGCGGCTATCAACGGTCAAACTCCTGACCCTAACTCCTGAGCGCGGCCAAGCAGATTCCGGTTGACTCCCATGCGTCAACACCGCCTGACAGTGCCGGGGCTTCTGCGAACCGGGGTAGAAAGGATAGTCTATGAGGGTACCGCAAACCAGTCACGGCGCCTGCTCTCTGCGATGAAGCATAGATCCCTACGAGCAGCTTGACGGCCAGAGCACGTTATTGAGGAGAGTTTCAAGTTGAAGAGGACGTTATTGCTTTCAATTTTGGCCGTGGTTTCGGCCGTTTTTTTGCCCCTGGTGGCCACAAGCCAGGTCGCCCCAGCCCGTGGATCCCGTTCCGTCGATTCGGGTACGCCCACCTACAAGTACTCGGTCTACGGCGGGCTTGGCTACAGCGGCCTCAACCAGGTCAACCTTTCGCGCAGCGGCCTGTTCGGAGCCGAGGCCTATGTCACCCGCAATTTCGGCAGATATTTCAGCGTGGTCGCGGAGGGCGACTATTACAAATATCCATACACGCACCCCATCATCCAGAACAGCACACTGAAGCCGTCGGTGGAATCGGTGTTCTTCGGGCCTGAGCTGCACGCCACCCTGATTGGGAAGTACGGCGGATTCATTCATGGGCTGCTCGGCGGCGAGCACACGGCCGGGACAAGCCAGACCCCCAACATCTCTTTTGCAGGCGGATTCGGCGGCGGCATGGAGTACACGCTCACCCAGCGCCTCTCCGTGCGCGCCTCAGGAGACTACATCGGCGCATCGTTCTCCGTCACCGGCAATTCCGCGGCCCTCGGCTACTCTCCGCACAAGACCTGGAATGATCGCGCCTCAATTGGCGTGATGTATAAATTCTGAGCTGAATGAAGCAGGCGGTTGATCCGAAGAGCTGAATGAACTCAGGCCGCCCCTTGTTCCGGCGCAATGGAATACTTGAGCATCAGAATGCCGTTGGGCAGGGCTTTGCTCTCTTCTAAATGAAGGCTCCGGCGGCGACCCTCCGGCAGCAGCGGAACTCCGCTACCCAGCAGCACCGGAATCACCTCAACATCCATTGCATCAACGAGCCCGGCGTCGAGCAGGAACCGAAACAGCACGCCGCCGCCCATCAGCCAGATATCCTTTTGCGGCTGGGGGCCCGGCTGGGCTTTCAATGCGCCTACCGCCTCCGCAACGCCGCTGCTGAGAATGTCGACGCCTGGGCACTCTTCGGCGTTCAGCGTGCTCGACACGACGATCCAACGATGGCCGGAGAGCGCGGCGAGCCTGCTCTTGGCAACTTCATAGGTTTTACGCCCCATCAGCAGCGTATCGTACCGCGCAAACATGGCGGCAAAATCGATGGCGGAATCGTGCACGATCCAGTCATGCTCGCCGTTCGGTCCAGCGATGAATCCGTCCAGGCTCATGGCCACGCCGTAACGCAGACGTCTCATTTTATTGCCCTCAATCCAATCGGGAACGGATCGGACCGACAAAGGTCTCAACTTTTCCGGAATTCACTGTCCCCGCTTCAAGGCTGTACAGAACTGCGAATAATCCTCGCTATCCCGAATCAGGGCGTCACATGTCAGTTCAAATCGCTGCTTGCGGTCTTTGTCCTGGACATACCAGGTCGCGGCAAGCCGGTCCGATCCGAGGGCTATCGTAACCCCTATGGCTTCGCCGTTATCAATGACAGTAAAGTCATTGCCGATCTCGGGCGGCAACGTGAAAACCTTGCTTTCATCGCTGAGATGCACGCGAACATGGATGCCTGCGGATACTTGTTCCTGCATAATGGCAAGCGCCTCATCCGTGACCTCGGCGCGGTTGTTGAAAATGAAGATGCGATTTACAACTGCGTTGCTTTTGCGGTGGGCCTGCATGAGTTTCTTGCCGAACGGCGAACCCCACGCCGACAGGTAACCCGGAATGCTGGTAGAGAAGACGAATCTCTCCGCGCGCTCATAGAACTTGATCAGCAATTCGTTGTACTGCTCACGAACATGAATTTCCCCGTGAGACCACTCCGCGGCTTGCGCCCGAATGCCGGCGCAACTTTGAAGCATCGCCTCATGAAAGGTGACGTTATCGAGCTTCAGTCCCTCGCTGACCCCGCTGCGAATAGCGTCCAGAATCTCATCGAATTTCGGATTCCCGCTCGACTCATGCTCAGGCTGAGGCGGAGGCGGCATGGGCGGAAGAATAGGTCGCGTCTGTTCCACCTTGAAGATTACGAAGACAGCCGCAACCATGCTGAAACAAAGCCCGCCAAACGCATAGGCCCATAGCTGAGGGTTGCTGTTCGCAATGGCGGCAACTGCATCCCCGATACCGAACAGGAAAAACAGCGCGCTCAGGGCGAAAATAAGCAGATAAGCAGGCTTCTGTTTGAGCCCCGCCGAGATGCTCTGGAGCAGGCTCCCTCGCTGGTCGTCATGCTCATCGCCACCTGGCAGTTGTGCTGGAGTTCCCACAAGACCTCACTTGGCCGGAACAAGCGCCACGTACGCTTGAACCTCCGCCCTAAAACGAATGGGCGAAGTATAGCGCACGATTCTCCTGAACGGAAGATTTTTCTTTCAAAGCCTCATCGGCGAAGAAAACCGCGCATCTGGCTGGGCTCGGTGCAAGTTCGTCCCCCGCTTCCAAGTGCAGGCAGAGCATGGAATTCGAGCGGGAAAACGCTTCTGAACGGGCCACCGCCAGAACGGAGGCCCGCTCTTTGACGCGCCAATGCTCCCCGATTCAACTCGACTACCCTTCTTCCGCCTCGCGCAGCTTGGCGATGACGGTGAAGTCTTCAAGCGTAGTCGTGTCGCCCTTGATCTCGCCGTGGGTGGCCAACTCCCTGAGCAGGCGGCGCATGATCTTGCCGGAGCGTGTCTTGGGCAGCGCTTCGGTGAAGCGGATGTCGTCCGGGCGGGCCAGCGAGCCAATCTCCTTCGAGACCCATTTGCGCAGCTCGTCCTTCAACTGTTCGCTGGGATAGTTGCCGCTTTCGAGCGAGACGAATGCGGAGATAGCCTGCCCCTTCAGCTCGTCTGGACGGCCCACCACCGCAGCCTCAGCCACCTTGGGATGCGCCACCAGAGCCGACTCCACTTCCATGGTTCCCAGCCGGTGGCCGCTGACGTTGATCACGTCGTCCACACGGCCCATCAGCCAAAAATAGCCATCGGCATCCTGGCGCGCGCCGTCGCCGGTAAAGTAGCTGCCGGGAACATCGCTCCAGTAGGTCTTTTTGTAGCGCTCCGGATCGCCGTAAACGGTGCGCGCCATCGAAGGCCACGGCTTGCGAACCACCAGCAGTCCCCCGTGGCCTGCCGGTACCGGATCGCCTTGCTTGGTGACCACTTCCGGCTGAATGCCGAAAAACGGCCGCGTTGCCGAGCCCGGCTTGGTGGCCACGGCGCCCGGAATAGGCGCAATCATGATGGCCCCGGTTTCGGTCTGCCACCACGTATCCACAATCGGGCAGCGATTGTGGCCGATCTTCTCCCGGTACCACATCCACGCCTCCGGGTTGATGGGCTCGCCCACGGTGCCCAACAGACGCAGCGATGCCAGAGAGAACTTTTCCACGTACTGGTTGCCCCATTTGATGAAGGCCCGAATGGCGGTCGGCGCGGTGTAAAAAATGGTCACTTGGTGGTCGTCGATAATCTTCCAGAAGCGCGAGAAGTCCGGCCAGTTGGGCGCGCCCTCGTACATCAAGACGGTGGCGCCGTTCTGCAACGGCCCATACACCACATACGAATGACCGGTCACCCAGCCGATATCCGCCGTACACCAGTAGATGTCCTCGTCGCGCAGGTCGAAAACATACTTCGAGGTCAGGTAGGTTTGCACGGCGTACCCGCCCGTTGTGTGAACCAGGCCCTTCGGTTTGCCGGTGGTCCCCGAGGTGTAGAGAACGTAGAGCGGGTCCTCTGAATCCAAGGGCTCGGCGAGGCATTCGGTTGGTGCATTTTCGATCAGGTCGTGCCACCACCAGTCGCGGCCTTCGACCATGTTCACCGGCGAGCCGCTGCGCCGATAGACAACAACGTGCTGAACCGTGGGACAGGCCGCCATGGCCTCATCGACCGTCCGCTTGAGCTGAATTTCGCCGCCGCGGCGAAAGCTCGTGTCCTGGGTCAGGATGGCCACGCACTGCGAATCGTTGACGCGGTCGGCGATTGCGTTGGCCGCGAATCCTCCGAAAATCACGGAATGCACGGCCCCGATTCTTGCGCAGGCCAGCAGCGCAATCGCCAGCTCCGGCGTCATGCCCATGTACACGGCTACGCGGTCGCCCTTCTTGATTCCCAGCACCTTGAGAGCGTTGGCGAACTTCTGCACTTCGGCGTGCAACTCGGCGTAGGTCAGCCGGCGCACCTCGCCCGGCTCGCTCTCCCAAATAATTGCGGTCTTGTCGCGCCGTGCTCCCAGCGCATGGCGATCGACGCAGTTGTAGCTCAGGTTCAGCTTGCCGCCGACAAACCACTTGGCCCAGGGCTCGTTCCACTCCAGCACCTTATCCCAGGGCTTGAACCAGTGAAGGTCCTTTGCCACTTCGGCCCAAAAACTCTCAGGGTTGTCGATGGACCGCTTATAGAGCGCCTCGTACTCTTCGAGGCTCTTGATGTGAGCCTTGGCGGCGAACTCCGGCGGAGGCGGAAAGACGCGAAACTCGCGCAGCGTTGAGTCCAAATCCTGGTTGGCAACAGCGGGAACGGGCAAAGAAGACATAAGAGCGTCCTTCTGGGGAGGAATATTCGTGGTGGCACGCGGCGTTCCGGAAGTGGCCGCACAAAGAGACACCGCGTGCGCCAACTCTACCGGGAGAGGCACACAAAGGGCAAGAGGATGCGGCGCGCGGCTAAACCACGATGCATCGCGCCAGGTTTTTTCGTACTCGCGGCCAGGCAGCAGCGCGAGAAAGTGGTAGCATTGTTTACTACTGGAGTATGCCTTGTGCCTACCATTGAGAAGCTGAGCATCGCACTTCCTGCCGAAATGGCAGCCGTGGTTCGCGGCGCCGTAGAGGCTGGGGACTATTCCTCCAACAGCGAGGTCATCCGGGATGCCTTGCGCGATTGGACGCACAAGCGGAACCTGCGCGAACAAAGCTTGGCCGCAGTCCGCAAGCAGTGGCAGCAGGCCATCGCCGACGATTCCGAGGGCCTCGATCCGGACCAGGTCTTCGACCGATTGGAAAGCAAATACGCTGGGCTTCCCGAGCCAACGGCCAGGAAATGACTGTTCGCCGATTGGTACACGGCATGGGTTTCCGCTACCGGCTTCATGCGCGCGACCTCCCCGGTGTTCCGGATCTGGTATTCCCGAGACTGGGCAAGATCATCTTTGTACACGGGTGTTTCTGGCATCAGCATCCGGGCTGCGGAAGACAGCCGAAGTCCCGTTTAGATTTTTGGCGGAGCAAGCTCCTCCAAAATCGGGAAAGGGACCTCCGTAATCAACAGAAGTTGCGTTCTCTTGGTTGGCGAGTCCTGATAGTGTGGGAATGTCAGCTCAAGCGGGCCACGCTCCCCGCCCGCCTTCTGCGATTTCTGGAGTCTTAGTCCATGCGATCTCTCGAACTATTTGCCGGTGCTGGCGGTTTGGCACTTGGAGTATCCCGCGCTGGTTTTGAGCACCTCGGAGTCGTCGAATGGAACCACGAGGCATGTTCCTCAATGAACGCGAACAGGCAAAGTGGCCTGGAACACGTCCGACAATGGCCTATCCAGGAAGCGGATGTCCGGACCCTCCGCTATTCCGATTTTGGAACTGATATCGATTTGATCGCTGGTGGGGTCCCCTGTCAGCCGTGGTCCCTGGGAGGAAAGCACAAGGGGCAAAATGACCAGAGAAACCTCTTCCCGGAGATGATTCGGGCTGTCCGTGAGACTCAGCCAAGGGCTGTTTTAGTAGAAAATGTCAAAGGGCTCCTGCGCCATTCGTTTTCCAATTATTTCGAGTACATCCTCCTCGGTTTGAGCTACCCAGAGCTAACAGCCAAGCCGGAAGAGCCTTGGGAAAGACATTTGAAACGTCTCGAACAATATCACACTTCGGGAAAGACAAGGGGGCTCGAATACAAGGCTGCGTTTCGGCTTCTTAACGCGGCCGACTATGGTGTCCCCCAGAAGCGAGAGCGCGTTTTCATCGTGGCGTTCCGGAGCGACCTGCCCGTTGAGTGGTCATTCCCCGAGCCGACGCACTCGAAGGAGGCGCTCGCAATCTCCAAGTGGGTAACCGAGGAGTTTTGGGAGCGCAACGGCATATCGAAACGCAGGCGGCCCAGACCGACTGAAAAAGACCAAGGAGTTGTGGCGAGGAGCGATTTATTTACGGCTAACCGGCAACCTTGGGTCACGGTCAGGGATGCGTTGTTCGGCCTTCCCGAACCGACGATGCAAGGAACAGAGGCATGGCAGAATCATGTTCTTATTCCCGGGGCTCGCTCATACCACGGGCACACCGGAAGCCCTCTTGATGAGCCATCAAAGACGCTCAAGGCCGGCGACCATGGGGTTCCAGGCGGCGAGAACACTGTCGTGATGGAAGATGGTGAGGTCCGATACCTTACAGTTCGCGAGGCAGCGCGGATGCAAACCTTCCCGGACGAGTATTTTTTCCCGGGGGCTTGGACCGAGAGCATGAGACAACTCGGCAACGCTGTTCCAGTAAAATTGGCGGAAACTGTTGCACGAAGCATCCGTGAACATTTATCAAGACATCATGCCAAAACAGGATCAGACTTCGGTTCCAGACTCCTCAAAGCCGTTTAACCCACTCAGCAAGAGCCAGCTGGCCCGCAGCGTGGCTGACGCACTGCTTGCGGCGGTGATACATCCCTTGCCCCCTCGCGAGAGGTTTTCGGGGGCCGGCGTGTATGCGATTTACTACGTTGGCCCCTTGCCGATCTATGGCCCACTTGTCGCGCACAATAGGGCTTCGGAGATTCCCGCGCCTATCTATGTCGGAAAAGCCATTCCGTCCGGCGGAAGGAAGGGCGGAATGGATTTCGAGGCAGCCGTGGGCAACAGCCTCTTCAACCGCCTTTCAGAGCACGCCGATTCGATCGTGAAGGCCTCGAATTTAGAGGCTGCCGACTTCCAGTGCCGTTACCTTGTCGTGGATGACATTTGGATTCCCCTGGCCGAGTCCATGCTCATAGATAGATTTCAACCTCTTTGGAACCTTGAGATCGATGGGTTTGGGAATCACGACCCCGGCTCTGGAAGGTACCAACAGAAGCGGTCACCCTGGGATGTTCTTCACCCAGGACGCGAGTGGGCCGAGAAGCTCCAACCCTGCTCGAAATCAAAAAAACAAATCGAGTCAAAAATCACGGAATTCTTCCAAATCCATCAAAGGCCGTGATGCGCCCACTTTCGACGCATCTTCCCATCGCGCCGGTCCGGGATGTCAAGCCGACTTGTCCGCCTCGTCCCAGATCAGCGTTCCGTGCGTCTCCTTCAACAGGAACACCCCAAAGATGAAACAAACCGCGGCAACGCCGATGGGATAGTAAAGCCCCGCATAGATATTCCCCGTCGAGGCGCACAGCCCCAGCCCGATCAGCGGCAGCAGGCCGCCGAAAACCCCGTTGCCGATGTGATACGGCAGCGAAACCGACGTATAGCGCACCTTGGCCGGAAAAGCCTCCACAAGGTAGGCCGCGATGGGGCCGTAGATCATGCAGACGAAGATCACCTGGACCCAGACGAGCAGCACGAGCAAAGGCTGGTTGGCGTTGACGGCCTCCTTGGCGGGAACGGTCTTGCCGGTCACTGAGTCGACCGTTTGCGGGGTCAGCGTTATATTTCCCGTAACTTTGTTCTTGACCGAGCTGACGCTGACCACGTTGTTCCCGGCCGCCTGCTGCATCGCTTTGTAGATGGGAATATAGAAGATCACCGATAGCAGCAGCGCCGACATCATCAGCTTCTTGCGGCCGATGCGGTCGCTCAGCGCGCCAAAGGCGGTGAAGAAGGGCATCGAAAGCAGCAAGGCAATGGCCACGATGACGTTGGCCATCTTGGGGTTGACCTTGAGCACAGTTTGCAGATAGAAGAGCGCGTAGAACTGGCCGGTGTACCAGACCACGCCCTGGCCCATGGTCGCGCCCACCAATGAGATGAGCACGCTCTTGAGGTTGGGCCACTTGGTAAAGGCGTCGGTCAGCGGCTTGGTGGAACTCATCCCGGCGGCCTTGATCTGCGTGTAGATCGGCGACTCCTTCATCTTCAACCGGATGTAAAGCGAGATGACCACCAGCACGATCGACAGCAGGAAGGGCAAACGCCAGCCCCAGCCCTGGAACGCGGCTGGACTCATGCTCTGCTGGGTGGCCACAATAACCGCCAGGGAGATGAACAGGCCGAGCGTGGCCGTGATTTGGATGAAGCTGGTGTAGAAGCCGCGCTTGTTGTCAGGCACATGCTCGGCGACAAAGACCGCCGCTCCACCGTATTCGCCGCCCAGGGCCAGCCCTTGCAGCACGCGAATCAAGATCAGGACGATAGGCGAAAACCAACCGGCCGTGTGGTAGGTGGGCAACAGGCCAATCGACGCCGTGGCGAAGCCCATAATGGTCAAGGTAATGATGAAAGCAATTCTGCGGCCCACCAGGTCGCCCAGGCGGCCAAAAAACAGCGCGCCAAACGGCCTGACCAGAAAGCCAACCGCGAAAGTGGCCAGGTAGGCAATCAGAGCGAAGGTGTCGTTGCCGGGGGGATAGAACTTGAGCGAGAGAACCGTGGCCAGCGAACCGAAGATGTAAAAGTCATACCATTCGATCATAGTTCCGAGAGAGGAACCGAGAATGACGCGGGGGATGCCGGAGGCGCCTTCGGCGCTGGCGGAAGCAACATTCGATGCCATGGGACGCAAAACCTCGTAGGTCGCCCGAGCGTCCCTTCTACGAGGTGAAGTCAGCACGAAGCGGCGAAGAATAGGTATTTCAGACTAAAATTGCTCGCCGCGAAGTGTGACTGTCAAGTTAATTTATTGGATTGTTTTGAAGCGCTCTTCCGATTGGCCTGCTTTTGCGCGTTCACATACTCCCGGAGCGCCGCGTTGATGCGGCTTTGGTAGCGCCGCCCGGTGCCGCGAAAGAACTTGATCACATCGGCATCCAGCCGCAATGTAATCTGCTGCTTGTTCTCAGCCGGAATCAAATCGGAGACGCGCCGCCAGCCAGTGCTGGGCTGCGGCGGAATATCGCTGTAGTCGATTTCCTCGTCTGGCATCTCCTGGAGTTCCTTCCACGCCTGCCGCTCTTCAGCAGTCAAGGTAGGAGGATTGTCCGGGTCAAGCCGATAGGTCACCAGTCCACTAGGCACGCTGTTCAATTGGATTCGCCCTTCTTGCGGAGATCAAGCGGATTCGCCGCTCGCGCTGGGTAAAGACCACCGAGAGAATCGTATGATTGACGCGCCCAAGGACGATCCACCGTTCTTCGTCATCATCACTGGAGGCGTCTGGACGTTCAAGCGCGCTGCTGTCCTTGAAGGCCTCGCAAGCCATAAGAAATGGAACCTTGTGCTTGCGCAGGTTAGCTTGGGCCTATGCCGGATCCCACTCGAATTCCAGACCATTTGGCATTCGCCAATGCACTGTCAGCAATTTCATTCATCGTCGCTTTCTCTCCCGGTTCGTGCATTGGATGCCTGAACGCCTGACGTTCTCACAACATCCGTCTCAGAATACCACAAATATATCTATAAATGTAGCTACAACCGCAGATGTTGGCATTGGATCAGAGATGCGAAGCTAGGCGAATCCCGACCAGCAATCCGTAGAGATCCCGGTCCTCCGCGCTTTACTTGACGGATCGGTCGTAGCCCTTGTACTGGAAAGTTTGGTCCACAAAATCCTCCCGTGCGGAATCGGTCGATTAGCTATCCCTCATGAACCCCACCTCTTTGGGCTCACGATTGCGTCTTCCCTGGCTCAAGCTGCAAGAAACCACCATCCGGAGTCCCAATTCGGTAAGGAGTCCCGCAACTGTACTACCTATGTACTCTGAGCCATCTGTAATTCGTAAATTTACTGTCCCCTCCCGAACAGTTTGGTTTACCGTGAGTCTATTACTATAAGGACGGAGGGCTGAATTGCTCCTCCCTTGGGCAGCTGCGTGGGCGGCTAGCGGTACTGGGAAATCGGCGCCGTGTTGCCATAGTGCAAGGCATTTGTATCGCCGGGGTCGTGTTGTTGGGGTCCTGGAGCATTTCCTCAATGCCCTTAATGGGGGATTGTCAGATTTTCGCTGGATGCCTTGGATAGAGAGTGGAGATCCTTCATGTCCAGGGTCGGTTTGGCGGACAACTCGGATTGCGCGCGAAAAGGCGTAGCCGGTCGCAGTTCCGAATGCCTGGTCTTTTCCCCGCCAACCGCAGACAACGTGAACGTGTATCTCCGCAACCAATTGAGGCATGTGCAATTTGCATCGATCCCATCGCAAATCATTGAGGCTAATCGGAATGTTGGAGCGCTAAGCGCCGGCCGCGAGGGGCGATTCGCCGCTGAGCGTGGGTGCGTCGGATTTGAATTGGCTCATCTCCAGGGCCCGGTTGAGGCCACTCCGACGCTATAGGAACACCATTGAGGACTGAAAACATGCCGGTGAACGAATCCCAAGGACGCGCCACTTTTGGCTTGCTGCCAGAACCCCAGAGGTCGCCTGCTTCATTTATATCGAGCGCGGTCGTTAACGGACTGATCCTGGTCCTGATGCTTTACATCGGAGCCACTGCCAAGAAGGTCCTTGACCAGCACAAGTACGAGGATACGGTGTTGATCGTTCCTACCACTCCGCCGCCTCCAGAGAAAGTGAAACTGCCCGAGCCACCCAAAATCCAGCCGCCCGAGCCGCCCAAGATTGAGATCAAGTACGACGCCCCCAAGATCAATATTCCCAAACCGGAACCGAAGCCCGATTTGAAGCCGGTCGAGATGGAAGCCAAGGTCACGATGCCGGTGGTCAAGGAGGCCAAGCCTTCCATCATTCTGGCTCCGCAACCCAAGGCGGCCCTCACCGCAGCCATGCCGGCGCAGAGCAAGGACGTGAAGCCTTCAACAAAGCCGGTGCACTTCGGCGACACATTCGGCGTCACGCCAAATCCGAATGCCACCCGGCCGGCTACCGTCGCGGCGATCGGTAATCCGTATGGCGGCATGAACGGCCCGGCGGTTGCGCCTCATGGAATCGTAGGCTCGACCGGCATTGGCAACAGTACTACCAGAGTCGGCTCGAACTCCGGCGTGGTCGGCAAAGTGGCCTCCGCCGGTATTCCCGGCGCCAGCGGAACCGCCACAAACGGAAGTTATGCCAACGCCAAGGTGGCTTCGGCGGGCATTCCCAAGGCTCAGGCAGCCGCACCGGTCCAGCCGGCTGCTCAAGTGCAATCCTCAACCGACCTCGAGATCGTCTCCAAGCCGTCCCCGCAGTACACAAGTGAGGCCCGCCAACTGAAGATAGAAGGCAACGTGGTACTTCACGTCACCTTCACAGCGGGCGGCCAGGTGGTGGTGCAAAGCCTGGTGCACGGACTTGGACACGGCCTGGACGAGGAGGCCCGCCGGGTGGCGCAGCAAATCCGCTTTCACCCAGCGACCCGAAATGGGCAGGCAGTCGACTTGACCACCAACATCACCATTACGTTCCAGTTGGCGTAGAGTCTAGACTGCAATTGGAAACAGAAGGCTGTACTCAGCCGAGCTATTGACAGCGCGGTGATCGAAAGACATAGAAGTACTCAACCTAGGAGCTTGACATGACGTTTCGGAAGATCCCCCTCACCTTCCTGATCATTATCTTGGGTGCGGCCAGCGCGTACGCGAAAAAGGAACCGAAGTACGAACCGGCGCACGCCCTCACGCCCGAACAGGCCGCGCTGGTGGTCAAAGCCATTGCGCGGGAAAAGGTGCTGATCAAGAACATCCAACAGCGCACGCCCCTGGTTGAGACTTATATCCAGAACACCAAGCCGGACATCAAGCTCTATCAGGTGCCGATCGACGATCAGTACACGCTGAGCCGTGTCGACTTCGGCAAGGGCTTTGTCGACAAGACCTACAACCCGCGCGCGGCGAAAAAGCAAAAACACAGCTTCTTCAAGGGATCGTTCGAGGCCATTACCGGACTCACCAAGGCGCTGGGCCTTGAGCGGTTTACTTATTCGCCCACCGGCTTCATGCAGATGATGTTCCTTGACCCTAGCGGCTTCGACAACCAGCACTACGTGTTCAGCTTTGTCCGCCGCCAGTTCCTGGGATCGGTGCGCACCTGGGTCTACGACGTCCACCCCAAGGTTCCAGGCATGGGCCGGTTCTATGGGCGCATCTGGATAGAGGATGTGGATGGCAATGTCGTCCGCTTCAACGGCACGTACACCGGTCCCACTTCGGAGGACTCGTCAAAGTATTACTTCCACTTCGACAGTTGGCGCATGAACGTGCAGCCCGGCATCTGGCTGCCGGTGGCTGTTTATGTTGAAGAAACCAACCGCATTGAAGCCGAGAAGACGATCGGTCTGAAGGCCCAGACTCACTTCTGGGGCTACTCGCTGAAGCTGCCTACGCGTGACAGCGAGAACGTCAGCGTGAAGGTGGACGACGCTGTAGACAACAGCCAGGACTCGCAGGATGTGGGACCGCTGCAGGCGTCGCGCGCCTGGGTCACGCAGGCTGAAAACAACGTAATCGACCGCCTGGTGGAAGCCGGCCTGGTGGCGCCGCTCACGCAGGGCGGCTACGAGAACAAGGTCCTCGACCAGATCGTCATCAATCTCGTGGTTCCCAACAACCTGGCCTTCAGCGACCAGATCCATACCCGCATTCTGCTCTCGACCACCATTGAAACTACAACGGTGGGTAACACCATTCTGATCAGCAAAGGCCTGATCGACAGCCTGCCCAATGAGGAAGCGATTGCCTCGGTGGTGGCCATGGAACTTGCCCACATCGCCATGGGCCATCACATCGATACCCGCTACGCCTTCAACGATCGCCTGATGTTCCCCGACACGGCCACCTTCCAGCGCATCGACATGTACCACACGGACCACGACAACGTGGATGCCGCGAAGAAGGCAATGGAGTACCTGCAGAACTCGATGTACAAAGACAAGCTGCCGACGGCCGCCCTTTATTATGCCCAACTTGTCGATCGCGAGAAGGCGCTCAAGGGGCTCAACACACCCAAGCTGGGCGATTCGCTGCTTAAAGCCGATGGAACCCCGTGGATGGGCGAACTGGCGAAAATGTCGCCCAAGCTGAACTGGGACGACCTGACCCAGATGGCCGCCCTGCCGCTGGGAAGCTGGATCAAGACCGACCCGTGGGACGACAAGGTGCATCAGCTGAACGCCAAGATTTATGCGCCGATGAATGCCCGCGACAAAATGCCGTTCGAGGTGACGCCGATCTTCTACAATCTCCAGCGCTATGACGTTGCCAAGATGGAAGCTCCAGCGGCGCCGGGCTCGGCCGGACAAGACTCGACCACTCCGGCAGCGCCTCCCGCCGGGGCTGAGCCGGCAGCAGAGCCGCCGGCTGCAAACCCCGATACCACACCGCAAACTCCTCCGCCCGCGCCGCAATCCGGCGCCGGCGATGCCGCGGCGGCACAGCAACAGCCGCTCCCGCAAACTCCAACAAACCAGTAGCCGAGCAGATTTCGAGTAAGCCCCGGCCGGTAAGCGTTGCCTGGTCCGGCCAGGGCTTTCCGGAGTGAGTCGAAACGAGCTTCACCAAGCAATTCAAATTCGCCTGGACTGGACGTGCGTTGTGCCCAAGTGCCCTTTGATGTTGAAACAATCGATAGTTATTCTGTTTCTGGTCGCGATTGCCCCGGGAGCCCTATCGGCCCGCGCGCAAGTGGCTCCCTCAGCCATAAAAGGCCAGTTTTCAGTGACCGCAGGTGGTCTCGGCTCCGTCACTCAGCCCGACTACGCCGGACATGGAATTGCCCAAACCAGTCCCAACCGCCTCTACGGAATTGGAGCCTTTGTGGACGTAAGGTTCAGGCGCTGGGTGCAGATTGAGGCCGAGGGCCGCTGGTCGCGCTTCAACGAGTTCGAGGACATCAACGAGGACAACTACCTGATCGGCCCCCGGATTCCGATTCACACCTTCCACTTCCTGAGAGCGACTCCGTATGGCAAGGCGCTGGTCGGCATCGCCAGAATGAACTTCGAGAACAATGACGCCTGGGGCCGCTTCACCGCAATCGCATACGGCGGCGGCGTGGACTTCAAATTGACCGACAGAATCAGCGCGCGCGGCGACTTCGAGTACCAGCAGTGGCCCAATTGGTTGAGCAGCTCGCTCAATCCCTACACCGTGAGCGCCGGCGTCAGCTACCGGATTTTCGGCGGCGGCACAGGCTTTCCAAGGCTGACCAAGAAAGAACAGCGCGAGTAGTACAATGCGGAATTGTCGATTGAGTCAGGTCCCTCTTCGAGATTCTCCCGGCCATCTCTCCGTCTTCCGCCTCAACGAACGTTGCTCCAAACGGAATGGCCATCCGCCGCCGCCGCTGATGGCCATGAAGATAACTGGGGGGACAGGCCCTTAAAGCAAGTTCAGAAACTCGTCTGCTGTGAGTCCTGCCGCCCGGATAAGCGCTCGCAGTGTGCCCACGGAAAGCTCTTTGTGCTGGGAAATTGAGAGATTAGCCCGTTGGCCGGATTTGCACAGAACAAGATGACTGCCAACCTGTCCCACAACCAGCCATCCTGCTTGCCCGAAGGCTTTGGCGGCCTCCTTGCCGGAGATATTGCCCAGCTTGCCCACGTCAGACGGCTACAACAATGGGGGTCCGGCCAGCCTAGGGCATCGCGCTGTAGCCCTTCTGATCCTCCGCCCACAGCCAGGCTGTGCTGGCTTCACGGATGTTTTCCACGGCCTCTTTTTTCGTCTTTGCCCTGCGAAACGCAGCCGGGAAGAGCTGGACACTCAGCCACGATCCAGCCGTCCTCGGCCTCCTGCAACGCAACGTGAAAAATCATCGATCGGCTCCTTTTTCAGATTGCTTGCGATAGATCGGCGGCGAAGCCGCGGGCTGCCCCACCGCA
>CAZSVJ010000053.1:0-16098 GCA_964610185.1 uncultured Occallatibacter sp.
CCAGCCACCACCGGCGCAGCAATGAACGTATGCGTAATCCCGCGATGGTGCTTCAACTCCTCCACCGGCCCCGCGAAAGACCAAACGATGTCCATGTCGGCAGCCTCAGCCGCCAGCACCGCCGCCAGCGTCGCGTATGCTGTCTTGCGATTCAGCCCTGCTCTGCCTATGCAAGCTCCGGTAAGAAAATGCGTAATCGGGTCCATGAATTCTGCTGCCTTCAGTCACCTGGATTGCTAAACAGGGAAAGATTCCTTTGCCGGGTCGACGCGCGGGCTTTGGGCGCTCTCTTGAAGGTGGCATCGCGTGCAAAGCGCGGATACTCGGGCTGCTTGCCCCCCAAGATTTCCTGAATTGTAAGTATCTGAATCCTTGGATAGGTTGTTCCGTCTGTCGACTGGTATAACCCCGCCTCGGCGGCCTCTCGAATCATGGGCTTCGTCGGCTCCTCGAAACAGAGAAAGACGCCAATCTCCGCCTCCTCGCGCTCAATGGTTCCACGTAAATCGCGTATCTGCGAAACTGTCACACCGCCCGCTTTTACCGAAAAGACGATCTGCTTGGAGTCGCCGGAATTGTCATCGTGAAAGTAGATATGGCCATCGATGCCGCGATCCGCTCCCTTCCTCTGTTCCGCGGGACGCGCATTTACCAGCCCCAGCGCCCACCACTGAAATTGATATTTATCCTCGGCAGCCAATTGCGCCGCCCCGGCATAATCCTTTGGCTCTCCAATTACCGCATAAGACTTCTTGACTTCCGGCCCAAAAGAGTCTGAGAGTCTCTGCTTGATCAGGCTGATGGCAAGGTGTGTAACATCGATCCCGATCCAGTTCCGTTTCAGCTTTTGCGCCACCTGCACAGTTGTTCCACAACCGCAGAATGGATCTAGAACCACATCACCCTTCTCGGAGCTGGACAAAAGAATACGTTCCAGCAATGCTTCAGGCTTCTGCGTAGGATAGCCAAGCCGTTCTTGAGCCTGTGAACCAATCGGTTTAATATCGGTCCAAATATCTTGAAGGGCCACGCCGTCCATCTCGTCAAAATATCGCTTATAGGCTGGAACCCCTCCCGGCTTGGTCTGAACGACACGGCCTTCGGCAATCAGTTTTTCCATCTTCTCTTTGGAATAGCGCCAATGCCGGGTAACTCCCATCACCTCATAACTGGGATTGCCCTTCGCTTCCCCGCCAGGTCCAGTCAGATTGTCAAGCCTATACCACCTTCCCGTGCCTTCCTCAACGTGCCTGTATGACTTATCGACATAACTCTGGGCATAACTTGTATATTGCGGAATCCATTTCCACTCAACCCCTTTGGAATAGAAGAGAATAACATCGTGGATGCGTCCGTGCTGTTTTCTCCCTTGCTTGCCGTCATTGTGCGCGCCACTGCGCTTCCAGATGATTTCAGTGAGAAAGCATTGCGGCCCAAAAACCGCATCCATCAAAATCTTCAGATAATGGCTTGCGGTCGGATCGCAATGCAAATAAATGGACGCAGTTTCTTTCATCACCCGGCGCAATTCCACAAGCCGTGGGGCCATCATGGCCAAATAGGCCAGCATATCCGTGCAGCCCAGAAATGTTCGGAAGGCGCGCAAGGCATCCGAAACGCTGCCTCCCTTCTCCACCGTCTCTATATAGGCTCGCTCCGCGTCGATGTTCCATTCCCACGTATCCTTGAAGGCGCGAATCTGCGAACTGGATTTTGAACTGTCCTTTTCGGCAAACAGTACGTTGTAGTCTTGCCGCGAATTGAACGGAGGATCGAGGTAAACGAGGTCCACCGACTCGTCGCTCACGTAGCGCCGGAGCACATCCAGGTTGTCGCCGTAATAGAGCTTGTTCTTTGGCTCTCTCATCTGCCTATGCGAACCGTACCATAATCGGCGGAAGCATGTAAGTCTCAAACCGGGTGCCGCTCCCCTATAATTCCGGGAATGAGCGAAGATTTGCACCCAGACTCAGCACCGGCCAAGCGCGCCCAGGAACTGCGCTCCGAACTTCGCCGTCATGAGCACCTGTATTACGTTCTCGACGCGCCGGAGATATCCGACGCCGCGTACGACGCGCTCATGAACGAGCTCAAGCGCATTGAGGCCGCGCACCCCGAACTGCTCACGCCTGACTCACCCACCCAGCGCGTTGGCGGCAAGCCCGCCGAAGGCTTCCAGAAGGTGAGCCACTCGCGGCCCATGCTCTCGCTCGATAATGCCTACTCCGCCGAAGAGCTGGCCGACTGGGATCGGCGCGTACGTGAGCTCGCCGGGCTGCTGCCGGTTGAGTACATGGCCGAACTCAAGCTCGATGGCCTCAGCGTTGCCTTGCACTATGAGGCAACTGAGAGCGACGCTCGCCTGGTCCGCGGCATCACGCGCGGCGACGGCCAGATTGGCGAGGATGTTACCTCAAATGTGCGCACTATTCGCAGTGTGCCGTTGACCGTTTCGGCTGACCTATTGAACAGAGCCGGTCTTCCGCCGGCTTTTGAGGTGCGCGGCGAGGTGGTCATGCCCGAAGCTGCATTCCAGCGCCTGAACGAGGAGCGCGAGCAGCAGGGATTGCCCCCCGCCGTCAATCCTCGCAACGCCGCGGCCGGCACGCTGCGCACGCTTGAACCGAGTATCGTTGCCAATCGCCGGCTCGTCTTCTTTGCTTACTTCCTGCTTGTCGGGGTCGAAGGTAGGGGCGAGTACTGGCCGCGGGGTCAGCGGGCGACACTCGACGCGCTTGCGGCCCTCGGCTTCCGCGTCAATTCCCATCGCAAGCTTGTTGAGTCCGTCGATGAAATGTCCCGCTTTATCGATCAGGCTGAGGCTGAACGAGCCACGCTCGGCTACGAGATCGACGGCGTCGTTCTCAAGGTTGATTCTCACGCCACGCAGCAGCGCCTCGGCTACACGGGTCGCGCCCCGCGCTGGGCCATCGCCTACAAGTTCACCGCGAAATCGGGCGTCACCCAGGTCAACGCCATCACCGTGCAGGTGGGCCGCACCGGCAAGCTCACGCCCGTCGCCGAACTTACGCCCGTCTTCATCGGGGGCACCACCGTGAGCCGCGCCACGCTGCACAACGCCGACTTCATCGAGCGGCTCGGCCTGCTTCTCGGCGACTGGGTCAAAGTCGAGCGCGGCGGCGACGTCATCCCGAAAGTCGTTGAAGTTTTTGAAGACGGCGATCATCCGCGCGGAAGTCTTCCGTTCATTTTTCCCGCGCATTGCCCTGAATGCCACAGTGAAGTCGTTCGTATGGAGGGCGAAGTCGACTATCGCTGCGTCAACGCCAACTGCCCAGCCAAGCTGCGCGAGAGCCTGCTCCACTTCGGCCGCCGAAGCGTAATGAACATCGAAGGCCTCGGCGATGCGGTTGTGCAGCAGTTGCTCGACCGCGGCCTGGTGCATAGCGTTGCCGACCTCTACAGCTTGAAAAAGGAAGATCTCGTGGCCCTGGACAGGTTTGCGGAAAAATCGGCGGTGGCGCTGCTTGAAGAAATCGATCGCTCAAGGAAGGCCGGGCTGGCGCGCGTGTTGATGGGCCTCGGCATTCGCTTTGTTGGCGAGCGCACCGCCGAGCTGTTGGCCACGGAGTTCGGCTCCATTGAAGCTCTGGAGTCTGCAACGGCGGAAGAACTGGAGCGCGTCGAGGAGGTAGGTCCGCGCATCTCCCAGGCCATCCTGGAGTTTTTCGCGCAGCCTGCCAACATCGCGCTGATTCAAAGACTGAAAAGCGCCGGCGTGGAAATGACCGCGGAGCGCAAACAACGCTCGACACAGCTTGCGGGTTTGACCTTTGTGCTCACCGGCACTTTGCCCACGCTCACCCGCGATGAAGCCAAGCGACGAATCGAGGCCGCGGGCGGCAAAACGGCCGGCTCGGTTAGCAAGAAGACCGACTACGTGGTGGCTGGAGAAGAGGCCGGATCAAAGCTCGACAAAGCTCTCGAGCTCAAGGTGCGAGTTCTCGACGAGGCTGGGTTGCTGGCGCTGCTTGACGCTCCATCGGCGGCCGAGTAGACGCCGATTCAGCACGCGGCCCTCCACCCATTCTTCCGCTTAAGACCCTGTGCGGCGGGCGAGAATGCCCGGTCGCCGATCGACGGCGCGCAGCGTGCGCTCCCGCTCTCGGTCCCAGGCTTCCGCGCGCCTGTTATGCGATCCAAGGCGCGGGGCCTCATCGAGCGCCTGCGTGCAGTCTTCGCCTCTAACTCGCGCCGGCAGAGCAACCAACTCAGTCTGCGGCCTGAGCGGCTGCGCCTTGGGCACAGCGGGCTCCGGCCTTGTAATCAATCGTGCCGAGGACTCATCGTCCGAATACGCCGCGCTCGAGGTCAGGCTGGCATCGGTGCTCGCAAGACAAACCTCCACATGGACTGCCTCGACGACTTCCTCGGCCGATTCCCCCGCAGCGGTTGGAACTGGGCGCGCCAATGCCTTAGCCATGAACTCATCCACCAGCTTGTGCAGGCAGGTTTGCCCGCACAGATGCTTCGACCCCGGCCGCAGACGGTTGCGCGAGCTCCATCCGCTCACCCGCAATTCACCGCTCTGGTTGTAGGCCACAAACCAGTGGTTGGTCTGCTTCTTCTCAGTTCCGCAGATGTCACATGATATCGCCTGCCGAATCACCCGTTTTCCCCCTGTCCGCACAGTTTTTTCGCGGATTCGGCGATTCCAATTCGTCTCTTCACAACTGCCATGCGATCAGGATCGGACGAATCCGCCGGCAGCCAAGGGGAGAACTGTTGGAATTGCTCTCTTGTATTTCATCGAACGCGGGGTGGAAGGTATGAGACAAGATGGGCTGTAAACTTGTGGGAGGTCAAATCGGGATGGCCGCAGGAAAACCGTCTTGAAATGGGACACGCACCGAAACCCTGTTATGAACGAATTAGGCCGAGAAACTCGATGAGCTGCTTCGACCCTCTCTCGGAATTCTGCGATTACTGCCGTGGCGCGAAGTATCCCTTCTTGGCGCGCACCTGGAAGCGCCGGTCATTGCAATAGAGATAAATCGGACGGAAAGCCCCGTCGTATTTGAAATCGGCAGGCGTATAGGTCAGGGCGTACTGGCTGCGCAGCTCTTCTTCAATCGATTGAAAGCTGGCGGATAAATCCTCTACCGAAGGAGGAAAGAGGACCTGGCCTCCGGTAGCTTCGGACATCTGGGTAAGCACCTGGTCGCCCTTGCCGCGGCTCGGCGTCCAGTTGGTGCTGATGGCATAGATAATCGTCTCCGCGCGCTCGCACTCCTTGATGGCTTCGTCGATGTGAACTCGGCTTTGGTTGTCGTCGCCGTCGGAGAGCAGCACCATCGCCTTGCGCACCGGCTCGCGGTCGCGCGCGCCTTCGAGCAGTTTGTCGCGGCACGCTGTATAAACGGCGTCGAAGAGCGCTGTGCCGCCGCCGGGACGGAGCCGGTTGATCCCAGTCTCCAGCGCGTCCACATTGTTGGTCCAATCAGCCGTAACGGTGGGCGTCACATCGAACCCCATCACAAAGGCTCGGTCGCTTTTTGCCTTGAGAATCTGCATCAGGAACTCCGATGCCGACTGCTGCTCGAATTGAAACCGCGAGCGAATCGACGTGCTCGCGTCGATGACAATTCCCACGCGCAATGGCAGATTGATCTGCTGGTGGAATGAGTTCACCCTCGCCGGCGCCTTCTGGTCGTCAAGCAGCGCAAAATCGCTCTGCTGCAGATTGGGAATGTAGTGACCGTGCCTGTCAGTAACAGTAAAGATGAGGCTGACCTCATTCACGCCCAATCGCACGACGGGTATACTCGCATCCGCAGCCTGGTCCGTGGCTGGGCCCGGCGTCTGCGCGGCGCCGGGAGTTTGTGCCTGCTTCGCGGCGGGAGTTTGTGCTGCCTGGCCGGCGGCGGGTTGCTGTGCCGGCAGTGTGGCGGCGGAAAAAGCTGCCGTAAGCACGAGAACGTTCAAATGTCTCATCATGGCCTTACCATTTTAACAATCGCACCCGTGCGCTCGCATCCCTCCGATTCCGTCCAGGAATCCATTCAGGTACGTCTAATCAGCCGTCCACCGTCTTCGCCGACACACAGGGAATAAAACTGTGCCCTATCCATCGGAGTCGCCTCGGCGACTTTTTGTCCAATGGGTGGGAGCCCGTAGAACTCTATGATGACGGCTTGTTTGCTGAACTTGCATTTTTTCCTTCTGGGTATGTTAAGCCCGCACGTCAAGTTTGGGCCGGCAACCCTCATCCGCTTCCAACCGGCCCAGGAATGCTTCCAGTTCCTCCGCCAGCGGCGCTTCCAGCTTAAGTTGCTTTCCAGTTATGGGGTGCGTAAATTCAAGGCTCGCCGAGTGAAGAAAATTCCGTCCCAGACGTAGTTTTTCCGGTTCGGCTTTGCGCCGCGCAGCCTTGGATTGCGCCGCCTGCGAGGCCACCTGGTCCGTCAGTTGGCCGGAGCCGCCGTAGAGCGTATCACCCACCACCGGGTGCCCAATCGACGCCATGTGCACCCTGATCTGGTGCGTCCGCCCAGTTTCAATGCGCACCTTCACCAGCGTGAATTTGCCAAACCGGTTCGCGAGGCGCCGAATCACCTCATAGTGCGTCACCGCCGAGCGCGCATTATCCTGCGGCTTCGCGGTCATCCGCGTCCGCCGCAGCGGATCGCGCCCCACGCCGGCATTGATGGTTCCTTTGGCCCGCTCCATTGCGCCCTGGACTAAAGCAATATAAGTCTTCTTGATTTGCCGGTTGGCGAACATCTCTCCCAGCGCCGCATGCGCGCGGTCATTCTTGGCCACCACGATCAATCCGCTGGTGTCCTTGTCCAGCCGATGCACAATTCCCGGCCGCAGTTCTCCACCGGTTGAAGAGAGCGCCTTGAAGCGGTAAAGCAGCGCATTCACCAGCGTTCCCTGGCTGCGCGCCTCCTCATTCTGGCCCGATCCGGCGTGAACCATCATGCCAGCCGGCTTGTTCACCACGGCAAGATCGCCGTCCTCATAAACCACATCGAGTGGAATGTCTTGGGCCGTTGCCTTCAGCGGCGCGGGATGCGGCTCGCCGGTAATTGCGATTCGCTCCCCGCCGCGCAACTTCAGAGAAGCCTTCTCGCGTTCGCCATTCACCAGCACGTCGCCCTGGCTCATGAGCAGTTGCACCCGCGAGCGGCTGACTCCATCCAGGTGCGCCGCGACAAATTGATCGAGCCTCTGCCCGGCTGCCTCCGCTGGGACATCGATGGCTCGCGGTTCGAGTTTTCCGGCCTCAGGCATGCCGCGCCTCGCTGTCCCTGCCGCTTGCGCGCTTGAGCAGCATCAACCCTCCGGCAAGCACAAGCACCACCGCCGCGACTTGCGGCCCATTCAGCACTCCGCCAAAAAGTGCGCCGCGACCTTCGGGGTCGCGCCACAACTCGGTGATGAAGACAACTACGCCCATCCCCAACAGGCCAATCCCAGCCGCATCGCCCTGTTGCCGTCGCGTCGGCAACGAGACCATAAGCAAGATCGACAGGGTCAAGAACCCGAGCGCTGCGTAAAGCTGCACTGGATGAAGAGGAACCCCAAGCGGCGTCCCACTCCATCGCGCAGCGAGCGGACTAGTGTAGTTCACGGCCCAGCGCACTGAAGCCTCAGTCCCGTATCCCGAGCCCGCCAGCAGCGCGCCGACTTGCTCAAAGGCCAATCCCAGAGTCAGCGGTGCGGCCAGCGCATCGGCCGTCGTCCACAGAGCCAATCCTCTCCAGCGCGCGTACACAGCAGCAGAAGCCAAGCCCGCCATCGCGCCCGCCGCGCCGAGTAGCGGATGATGAATCATTGCCAAGCCCAGCATCCACGAAGGATGACGGCGCACGTCGCTCCAGTTCATCAGCAGCAACAGCAGCCGCTGGCCCACCAGCGCCGCGAACAGCGCCACCACGCAGAGATTCCACACCTCCGCCGCATTGACGCCGGCAATCCGCGCCGTCCGCTGCGCAAGAAACAGCGCCAGCAACACGCCCAGCGCCGCCATTGCGCCGTACGACGGAATCAGAATTGCTCCGATGTGGAAGAGAACTGGATGCACCAGAGTCAGCATACGGCATTTTCACCGTGCACGTAGCCGCCGAGGCGTTCTCAATGGAAAGTAGAACCCGACCCACTGGGCCGTGAGTGATGCGCTGGTGAACCCGTCCTAGGACGGTGGAGCTCTCCGCGGTTCATTAGGCATTCCGGACTGGCGGACACGGCACACAGAACCGATTGTCGAGTCGAGCCCCTGTTCATGAATGTTGGTTCAACCAGCGTTAACCACCCACCTGCTTTGCAGGCCGGTTTCTATTGCGGATACTATGGGTCCGCGCGAGAAATTACAAGTCTTGTTCTTGATAGGCGTGTTGTGCTAAGGTTTCGTGGCTTCTTTTCAAGCGAAGCAGCCCAAAACGGTAAAGGCCTCGCTAGATTGTAAAAGCCTTTCCAAATGGCAGAGGCTTTCTAGGAACCCGTCTTCAAGTCTTCCTCAAGCACCTCGTCCAGCAGCCCGCGCAGGTTGGCGGCGCGCGCATGGCCCACCATCGCATCGGCACCACCCGCCTGTGTCAACTCATCGGCAAGGTTGAGCGCCGCCAGCACCGCCACGCGCAGTGAATCCACGGTCCGCCCCTGCGCTGCTACGGCGCGCATCTTCGAGTCCACGCGAGCAGCCAGTTCGCGGATGTGCTCCGTGTCCTGGCCGGAGAGGTGATAGATCTGGTCGTAGATCTCAACAGTCACGTAACCGGCAGCATCGCCCTTTTGCTCCTCAGTCATGCCTGTCCTCACAATTCGAGCATATTCAGTTGCGCCAAAAGCCGATCCACTCGCTGCCGCACCTGGTCGCGCTCGGCGCGCATCGCGTTCAGTTCTTTCTGCATGTTCTCCACCAGCACCGCCTGTTCGCGCACCTGGGCCTCAGCTAAGCCCGCGCGCTCCTGGGCTTCGGCGCGAGCCTGCCGCTCCCGCCGCACTATGCTCACGGCGCGCGAAACCCGCTCTTCCAACGCCGAAAAATCGTCCGCGCTCAAGGCCAAGGTTTCAGGCTCCGCGGCCAGATGATTGTGAGGCTGCAGTCCTGCCTCATCGACAGCCTCTTTACCCCAATTAAAATCCGGCATTCTCAAAACCTCCGCTCCATGCATCGTACGCGCATGGGTAGCTCGCAATCCAGCCCATTTTTCGCTGGCTAGCTCCGCGACCTTGCACCCGCGCGGGTGACTGCTTCTACTACCTGCGCCTGAAAGCTCTGCAACTCTTCCTCTCGCAAGGTGCGATCCGCAGCCTGAAAGGTTGTCCCCAGCAACAGTGAATACTCGCCCGCAGCCATTCGCTCATCGCGAAATACCTCGCGCGCGCGCCACTCAACCAATTCGGGAATCTGCAATCCAGCCAATGCCTGGTCAATCTTTTCCCAGCCGATGCTCTGGTCCAAGACCAGCGAAAAATCACGCCGCACCGGCTGGAATCGCGAAATCTCTCGTGCAATCGGCTTGCGCAAGGGCAGCTTGTATAGCCTGTCGAGATATAACTCGCCCACCAGCACAAGTTCCTTGAGCCGGTTGGGCGCGGCCAGCTTGCGGCGCGCCGCCTCGCTCGGATGCAGTTGTCCGAACCACCCCACCGTCGCTCCATCCACGGCAACCCGCGCCGCCCGGTAGGGATGCAGCCACTCTGGAGTGAGCCCAGCCTCTGTCGGAAACCTGTCGAAATACACCGCCCGCGACTGAAACCGCGCCAGTACCTGCTCCACAAGGCCCTTCACATCGTGAAAATCGATCGCGCATCCCGGATGCAACGGTCCCTCTTCCGGCAAACTACCCACGGCGCCAAATGCCACCGCGGGCCGCTCTTCCACTTTGTCCGGTGTTCCAGCAAAGACCGTGCCCAGCTCGAACAACCGCACGTCGCTCACGTCCCGATGCAGGTTGCCCGCAATCATGCTCAGCATCCCCGGCACCAGTGATGGCCGCAACACGCCTGCTTCCTCGCTCAACGGATTGCCCAGCGGCACAACCAATCCAGGTTGTGGCGCAGTCAACGCCGCCTCCGCAGCCGAACAGAAGGTGCTCGCAATCGCTTCATGAAAACCGGCCGCCAGAAACGTCCGCCGGACTTCGGATTCTTTCTCCGCCCACGGCAGTGCCGTGACGCCTTCACCAAACGCGGGCAGCGTATTCGCAAACCGGTTGTAACCGTAGACGCGCGCGACTTCTTCAATCAGATCGATCTCGCGGTCTAGATCCAGCCGCCAACTGGGCAGCGTCACGCTCCACGCAGCGCTGGCCTCACGCGATAACTCCGCTAACTTGCACCCGAGCGCGGTAAGTACTGCTTCCACGGTCGCCGCGCTGATTCCTTCCTTGTCGACTGTCGTACCCAAAATCCGCCGCACTTCACTCAACGCCAGCGCCACCGGATTGCGGCTGGCTGTTCGCGCCTCCATCGCCGCAACTCGTTCGTCAACAAGATCGCCTTCAATCCAACCACCGTTTGCCAGCAGAATCCGGCTCACCAGCGCCGAAGCAACCGGCGCAGCATTGAAGTCCGCGCCACGCTCGAAACGATGGCTGGCATCGGTGTGCAGCCCGTGCCGCCGAGCCGTGCGCCGCACTGCCATCGGCTCAAACCACGCCGCCTCCACCAGCACATTGGTCGTGGCCGAGGTAATCATCGTGTCCCAGCCGCCCATCACGCCCGCCAGGCCCACCGGCTTTACGTGGTCGGCAACAATCAGATCTTCCGAATTGAGCGCGCGCTCTACGCCGTCCAGCGTCTTGAGCCGTTCGCCCTTGCGCGCGCGCCGAACCACAATGCCGCCCTCAAGCTTGTCCAGATCGAAGACGTGCGTCGGCTGTCCCATGGCCAGCAAAGCAAAATTTGACGCGTCGACCGCGTTCGAAATTCGCTTCTGTTCAAGCGATCCAAAATATGTGGCTACCTCCGCGCCGGCAAACCAATCGCGCGAATCGTCAATCAATACACCGCGCAGCACCCGCGCAGTAAACCGACCGCACTCGCTCTCCGCCTCAATCCGCACCGGAAAGTCCTGACCGGACGGGAGGGCATTCGGAAGTTCATACGAAAGCTCCGGCAACGCCAGCCCATGAATCGCCGCGGCCTCGCGCGCCACGCCGTAGTGGTTCATCGCATCCACGCGATTAGTCGTAATGTCCATCTCAAACAGCGATCCATTTCCGTCGCCAAGATCGTAGATTCCCTCAACCGCAATGCCGCGCAAAGTAAGGTCCTCGGCCAGCCGCGAATCGTCCACGGTTAGTCCAGGTAAGTAGGCTCTTAGCCATCTAGTAAGTATCTTCATTGATAGAATCCTTCGAAAGCGGAGTTAGCGTCGTTCGCGGAGTTAGCGGGGCTAGCCGTCCTTGGGCTCGAAGCTCTTGTTCTGGCCTAACGCCGAAACCAATCCGTTGATCAGTCTTCCAACCTCCGCCCGTTGCGCCATCAATTCCTGCACTGGCTCTCTGTCGATGTAGCCAAGATCGCAGGCTAGTTCGAGTTGGGTTTGCATCTCATAAAGAGACCCGCGCGCGTTTCCCAAAAAATGCCGAAACTGCGAATCGGTCAGCCGGCCATAACCTTCGGCTATATTGCTGGGCACGGAGACAGCTCCCTCCTGATCTGGGTGAGCAGACCATAGGCCTCCGATTTTGGCAGTGCCTTGCTGAGGGTGTAAGCTTGACGCGCCAGGATCATAGCCTTCTGCCAAACAATCAACTCCCGATAGCTCTTAGGCCGCGCCATAGCCCACCCCGAATCCATTCTTAGGTAATACACCCAGGCTAGCTCCGCTAACCCCGCTAACTCCGCTTGTCACACAAACTGCCCCAGAAACCGCATATCCCCCGCGTAGAAACTGCCTATCTCGCTGATGCCGTATTTCATCATCGCGATACGCTCGACACCCATGCCGAACGCAAACCCGGAAATCTTTTTCGGATCGTAAGCCGGCTGCTTCTCCGCCGCAAACGCGAACACAGCCGGGTCCACCATCCCGCAGCCCAGCAGTTCAATCCACCCCGACTGCTTGCACTTCTTGCAGCCCTTGCCGCCGCAGAAGATGCAGCTGATCTGCACATCCGCGCTCGGCTCCGTGAATGGAAAGAATGAAGGAAAGAACCGCGTCTTCACAGCCGATCCGAACAGCGCCTTCATGGCGTGATCCAGCGTACCTTTCAGATCGCTGAAGGTAATGTTGGTGTCTACGCACAACCCTTCTACCTGATGGAAGATCGGCGAGTGGGTCGCGTCGGCTGCGTCGTTGCGATGCACCTTGCCCGGAATCACGATGCGCACCGGCGGCGGCTGCGATTCCATGGTCCGCATCTGCACCGGCGAAGTATGTGTGCGCAACAGCAGCCGGTCGCGCAGAGGCTTCCGGTCTTGATTGGCAATGACAAGCGTGTCCTGGGTGTCCCGCGCCGGATGCCCTGGGGGGAAATTCATACACTCGAAGTTGTAGTAGTCGGTCTCCACCTCCGGCCCCACGCCCACCGAATAGCCCAACGCCGCAAATACGCTCGTAATCTCATTGAGTGTCTTCGTAATCGGATGCTCGGCCCCGGTGAGCCGCCGCGTCCCAGGCAGCGTGATGTCGATCGCATCCGCCGTCAGTGCTGCATCGTCCGGGCCCGCGCCAGCCCCCTGCTCCAGCAGTTGTTCCACTACCGCCTTGAGCGCGTTGAACCGCAGCCCCAGCGCCTTCTTGGCTTCCGCAGGCGCAGCCTTCAGCCACCGGCCGGAGACTTCATTGAGCCGGCCCTGTTTGCGCCCCAGCCAGTGCAGCCGATAAGCTTCTACGGCCGCTTCGCCGTCAAGCGTGGCAGCGTCGCCGCGGGCCTGCCGCTCCAGTGCGCCAAACGCCTCGTCGAGCGAGGCTTCGTCAAATGCCTTCAGATTGGGAATTTCTTCGTTGGTCATGCGTAATCAGCAGGATAAACCACGCGCCTCATGGTGAATGGCTCGCCGCACATAACGGAGACCTGTGTTAGGACGAAGAATGCCTGGGTAAGGAATTACCATTTTCCCGCTAGCCCTATTTGATCTAGAAAAACCGACAACGCCATTTCAACCAAACTCGCCCGGCGAACAGCCTGCAGGTCGATTCTGGTTGCAAGACGGACCGCAGGCATCGCCTTTTCATACTCAGCCCAGACAGCTCTTAACGCCTGCGCGGCTAGATCGCTCGCCACGGGCCGCGCGGTCTGCTGCCCTTCGAGATGACGCAATAGAAAGCCCTCATGGCAAGGCTCTTGCCAAACCAAATGCAGGCGATTTTGACTGGACGGTAGATCAATCTGCGCATCCCGTTCCGGCGTTATGCCCCATTTATCTCTGTCCAGTAGGATGGCCCGAAATGCAAAAGTGCCGCGCGTGCTTTCCTTTTGCCTGATACGGCGAACGGCCAACTGAACAATCGCAAGAGGATCTCCGCCGCCCGGCTGAAGAACGTCGTTATCGAAATGAAGATGCAGACCGGCTGCATCGGCGATTTGACCCAACCGCGCTCCATAACTCTGCTCGCTTTGCCCCTCGCAGCCCAGATAGATGCGGGTACGCTGCTGAATCCGAAGCCTGCTCATCCAATGCGCGGTACAGCGCCGTACACGCCTCCGAGATACTTCTGGTAGAAGTTGTCCACACGGCGCACGCCCTCAATATCTTTGAGGCTGTAAATCTTTGTCCGTCCTTGGTCCTTTTCGGCGAAAAATATCTCTTCCTTCTTCAGTTCTTCCAGCAGCGAGGCGCTGTGCCCGCTCATCCATAGCTGCGCGACGCCAGGATTTATAAATCGATCATGGAACCAGCGCAGGATAGCGGGCAGGACCATCGGATGAATGGTCGAATCCATTTCATCGACCACGGCGATGCCCCCGTGTTCCAATGTCTCCCAAATAATTGGGTGAATGCGATAATACTGCCGCGTCCCCTCACTTTGAGATTCAAGTGAGAGTTGTCTTTCTAATCCTTGGTGAATGAATTCCGGTTGCGGGCCGTTCGCAGTATCGCGCAGTGTTATGCCCATGATTCCAGTATCCAGTTGCTGGATAACGCCGATTAGGATTCCAAACTTCTCTTGATTCTCTGCATAGTATTTAGTGGCGATACGATCATCAAACGTCGCACTCCAACCCAGGATGTTTGAAGTCAATCTTCTCGCCCATGCAAGTAGTCCCGCCGCCGGGTGTCTGTCGGCCAACTGTGCAACGGCTGACGCCACACCTACATTCGGTCTTAGATTCGTCAAGATTAAGCCAAAGCCTTTCAACGAAAAACCAGCACCACCCTCCACCTCACCGCTTGAAGTCCGCACAAAAACGCGCCGGGATTTGCCGGCGGGGGGCTGTAAACGAAGCTCTTCGGACAACACTATGGTCGATTGCCCAAGCGCCCCTCCGAGAATCACCTCATATATGTATTGAGCGAACGGGGCTGACTTGTCAGGAGCCGCGCTCCAAGGATCAGCCGACCAATCAAAGTGAACCTTAATTCTGGTTGGCGCGGCATTGCCATCTGCAAAACGCAAGTCGGGTAGCGACGCATCCAGAGGCAGGGAGACGCTATCAACGAGAAACCAGCGCAGAAATGCCAGCGCCCTCAGCACATTCGATTTTCCCGACGCATTGGCTCCAAAGAAAGCCACCGTCTTGGGTACGCGCACATCGCTGCCATCGCGCAGCTGGCCAAACCTCCCCTCTTCATCCGGCACCTTCGCTCCAATGCGCAGGTCGATCACCTGCGTCTCGCGGATGGAATAGAAGTTTTCGATCTCCAAGCGATGAATCATCGTTATCCGTCCATACCCAAAATCTCTTCCTATATACTCGCATTATCGACGCTTGTATGTCAATAATGCGAGTATAGGCAATTCTCGCTTACCTATTGTGCACTCAGCGGCATGGTTCCAGCCGACGCGCAGATTGTCCGCCTAGCTCTTGCGTTTGGGACAAGGAGCCTCTAGAGTCGAAATCTAGCCTCCTATGTATCGATAATCGACGCTGTGCGGTCGATAACGCGAGAATAGCCGATTCTTAGTCCTTTATTCCCGCACACAAAACGGCCCGAAATCCGCGGGATTCCGGGCCGCTCTATCTTCCCACAACTATCGCCTTACGCCGCGCTCTTCTCCGCAGCCAGTGCCGTCTTGGCCTGCTCCACCAGCTTGGTGAACCCTGCGGCGTCATGCACGGCGATGTCGGCCAGAATCTTGCGATCGAGCTCAACGCCGGCCTTCTTCAGGCCGTTGATGAGCTGCGAATAGCTGAAATGGTTCAGCTTTGCCGCGGCCGAGATGCGGACAATCCACAGCGAGCGGAACTGCCGCTTCTTTTGCTTGCGGCCGGTGTAGGCGAACTTCAGTCCGCGCTCTACGGCCTCTTGCGCGGCCTGGTAGAGCTTCGATTTCGTCAGGAAGTAGCCGCTTGCTCGCTCGAGAATCTTCTTGCGGCGGTCACTCCGCTTGGTACTGCGTTTTACGCGGGGCATTGGTCTTCTCCATTTTGCGTTCGTCGGTCATGCGGCTGGAGGCAGGAGGGCCGTAAATTTTAGGCCGGTAAACCTCTTCACTCGCTCTTTTCAAGTCTCAATCTCTCGGAATTTCGAAGCAGCAAAGCTGCCCAATTTCCGGGGGCCGGCGTCCGCCGCGGCGGACTTGCCAGGCCCTGAAGCGCGTCTCCGTCAAGAGGCCGCGCAGCGATCAGGCGTAGGGAATCATGCGCGCTACCTTCTTGTAGTCGCCATCTGAAACCAGCAGGGTCCGGCCCAGCTTGCGCTTCACTTTCGGCGACTTCGAAGTAAGGATGTGACGCGTCTTCGTCTGGCCCCGCTTGATCTTGCCGGTGCCAGTCTTGCTGAAGCGCTTCTTCGCGCCCGTATGGGTCTTCAACTTGGGCATTTTCTTCTCTTTGTCCTCGCGAGCGGGTTGCATCCAGATCGAAACGCCCTGGCGCATCCCCGTGAGACAGGGACTTCCCTGCCCTCTTGAGGCTTCAATCA
Organism: uncultured Occallatibacter sp.; assembly: GCA_964610185.1. GTDB lineage: Bacteria > Acidobacteriota > Terriglobia > Terriglobales > Acidobacteriaceae > Telmatobacter. The sequence goes on from CAZSVJ010000053.1 coordinate 16,009, forward strand.
GTATATCGCATTGCTGAATTCCCGGCTACGTCGTAACTCCCGCGAAGGCGCCGATTCTCTAATCAAACCGGTATAGCTTGACCTTTTCCG
>CAZSVJ010000054.1:0-7833 GCA_964610185.1 uncultured Occallatibacter sp.
TAATCCGCGGCCATCTCTGCGTGCAGGCTGAGGTCGACGTTGGACCTATCCGCGGCGCTGGCCTGCGCGTTTTCATGGGCCTGCTCGACGGTGCGGCGGATGCGGCCCCAGAAGTCCGGCTCCCAACTGGCTTGAGCAGAAACCACGAGGTCGTTGTAGCCGGTGGGCTTGGTGGCTGAGTAATCGGGCCCGTTCTTCGAGATGTGGTCGCGGGTGACAGAAGGACCGGCGGAGACTGTGGGGAAGAGAGCGGACCTGGCGACCTTTACCTGGTCCTGTGCGGCCAGATAGGTCTCAAGCGCCTGGCGCAGGCTCTGGTTGTTTGTGGCGATGCGCTCTTCGAGTTGGTTGAGCTGCGGATCCTGATAAATCTCCCACCACTTGCCGCGCAACATTCCGTCGGACGGAGTCGCCGGCTGCCAACCACCGCCTGCGGGATTGGGCGGCGGGATAAGAGCGGTCGAAGCTCCAGATTCTTTATAGGCCGCGGGCGCGTCAAAGCCGGGCCGATTGTAGTTTGGCCCGACGGGCTTGCAACCGGCCAGCAAGGTCAAACCAGTTAGGCCGGCAAGTAGAAGGCTCGGCTTTAGCCACTGAAGGAACATCATCTCGATCATTTGCATTCCCTCGGCGGCTAAGGCCGTATCCGTTTCGGGAGCTTCGGTGGCACAGTCGAAGACCGCCTTCGGGAGTTCGGACGCCCCTACGGGGCTCGTTGACTTCCATCTCGCCTTCCCAGGCGTGCGCTCCGCTTGTCCTGGGCTATTTTCGACGGCTCCCTCCGGGAGCGATTTGCCGGCTGGATCAGCCGCGTTTTCATCGCATGGGGTCAGCCGCAGGCTTATGTTGGCACGGCTAAAGCCATGCCCTTTCAAAGCATTTGATCGTCCCGCAGTTGGCAGCGCCGGCATGACTACTTGCCTCCCGCATTGTCAGATGCGCCGGGGCTCACAACAGAAACCTTTTCGCCGTCGATCAGAGAGTCGGGCGGGTCTTGAATGACTCGATCGTTGGCGCTGAGGCCGGTGACGATTTGAACCTTGGCTCCATCGTCCTCGGCGATGACCACCGGAACCAAATGCGCCACGTCGCCATTGACCACAGTGCCGACGCGCATTCCTTCCCGGCGAAAGATAAGCGCGGAAACAGGCACGATAAAGGTTGGGCCGGCAGACGGCGTCTTGAAGTGGACCTGGGCCAGCGAGCCGGGCAGCAGCTCCCCGGCGCGGTTGTCCACGTCAATCTCAACCAATAGCGTGCGGCTGGCGGGATCGATGGCGTCGGCCGTCCGCGTCAGCGTGCCCTGGTAGATTTTTCCCGGATGTTCGACGAAGGTCACGTCGATCTTCGAGCCTCGCTTCATGTTCTGCGAATAGATCTGCGGCACGTTTGTATAAACGCGCAAGGTCTGAATGGCCTGCATGTGGAAGAGTTCCTTGCCGGCGCCCTGGTCGATCAACTGCCCGGTGTCGGTGTTGCGGGCGGTGACCACGCCGTCGAATGGCGCGTAGACTTTCTCAAAAGATTGCAGCTCGCGAAGACGCTGCACATTGGCCTGCGCGGAATTGACCGCGGCAGCGGTGCCTGCCGCCTGATTTACAAACGTGTCTGTATCCTGGCGCGAAACGGCGTCCGACTTCACCAAGCCCGAGTAACGGTCGGCTTGAATGCGCGCATTGTTGGCGGTGGCCTCGGCGGTATTCAGGTCGGCCTGGGCCTGGGCCAGTTGCTTGTCCAACTCGGGCGTTGCAATCTCGGCCAGCAGCGCTCCCTTCTTGACTCTGGCGCCAATGTCGAAGTACCACCGCGTCAAATATCCAGAAGTCCGCGCGTAGATGGGCGAATCCGTGTATGCGCTCACATTTCCTGGCAGCAGATAGCTGTCCACCGGCGCGCTTTGGCTGGGGGGCAGAGCAATCACGGTGGGCGGGGCCAGCTCGTTGGTGTGCTGGGCCAACACGGTATCGGCGGACCTGCGACGCAAAATGCCGAACCCCGCCAGCAGCACAGCTACCAGCAATAAGATGACGACGCCGACAACGGCCCGGCGCGGCGAAATCGGCTTCTGTTCCGGCGCGTTGATGCCATCGTGCGCGGCGGGATGCGGATTGGATTCGTTGGTCATAAAAAGGCTACTCCGAAAGCTCATCAAACTCGTCGAATGTACTGGCCCGTGCAGCGCCAAGCGCCGTCTTGCGGCGGCCTTCAAGCCAGCCGTGAACGACATAGAAGAATGTTGGCACAAAGAAGAGCGTGGCCACAGTGGCCAGCAGCAGCCCGCCGATTACGGCTCGGCCCAGCGGCGCATTCTGCTCTCCTCCATCGCCCAGCCCCAACGACATCGGCAACATGCCGAGGATCATTGCCAGCGCGGTCATAATGACCGGGCGCAGGCGGACAAAGCCCGCATTCAGCGCTGCCCGGCGCGCATCGCCCACCAGGATTTCCAGCTGCTCGCGGGCAAAGGTTACCACCAGAATGGAATTGGAAGTAGCCACGCCCATGCACATGATGGCGCCGGTCAGCGCAGGCACGCTGAGCCTTGTGTCAGTGAGAAACAGGAACCACGCAATGCCCGCCAACGCCATCGGTAATGCCGAAATGATCAGAAATGGATCGAGCCATGACTGGAAGTTAACCACGATCAGCAAGTAGACCAGCAAGATGGAAAACGCCAGCCCGCCCAGCAGACCAATGTAGGACTTATACATGGTCTCGCTTTGGCCGCGCAGGATAAAGTGCGAGCCGCGCGGCAGATTCTTCTGGTTGCGATCAATGATCTTCTCCATCGAGCGCGTCACAGAGCCCAGATCGGTTCCATCCACGTTGGCGTAGATATCGAGGACCGGCTGCACATCGTAGTGACTCACCGTGCCCAATTCCGTGCCCGGCGCAATGGACGCAAGATTGCCCAGTATCTCGCCCGGCGGTGGGGCTCCAGCGACTGACGCCGGCGACGATCCGCTGGCTGCCGCGGTGTTGGCCTGCTGCGTTGCGGCGGGGCTGGTAATCGGCATACCATTCAGCGCCGCCAGCGAATCGAGCTTATACTGCGGGGCCTGGATCGCAACGTTGTAAGTAACTCCGTTGCGCGGATCGAGATAGAAGTTAGGTGTGGTTTGGAAGCTGCCGCTCAACGCCACCAGAAGGCTTTGCGCCACATTTTGCTGGGTCAGGCCGATGGTCTGCGCGCGGGTGCGGTCAACATTCACCGTCATATTTGGATAATTGAATGGCTGCTGAATACGCGCATCGGTTGCGCCGGGGACGTAACGGACCTCATCGAGCATTCGCTCGGCCAGCGCGCGGTTGTCATTCAAGGCGGGACCGACTATTTGAATGTCGATCGGCGCGGAAAGTCCGAAATTCAGAATCTGAGTTACGATGTCCACCGGCAGAACATAGAACGTGACGCCGGGATATTCGCGGTTGAGGATGGAGCGCAAGCGCGCGACATATTCGGGTGTGGGATGGTGATCTTTGGTCAACTGGACTTGAATGTCGGCATCGGCCGGACCAATGGGCGCGGAGGTCGAGTAGGAGAGGTTCAATCCCGAATAGGGCAGGCCGATGTTATCGACGATATTCACGACCTCTTTGGCCGGGATGTTCTCGCGGATCGTGTTGTCAATGTGGTCGCAGAGCGCGGCCGTCTCCTCGATGCGGGTGCCGGTGCGGGCGCGCACATGAATCTTGAACTGGCCGGAGTCGACTGCGGGAAAGAAATCCTGGCCGAGAAACGGCGTGAGAAGGCCGACTGAAGCGATGGCAAAAATCAGGAAAAGAATCAGAAAGACGGCGGAATGGTCCACGCACAAAGTGAGCGCGCGCAGATAACCATGGCGCATTTTTTCAAAGCCGGACTCGAATGCCGCTTGGAACCGAACCAGGGGGTTGCGGCTGGCCTGCTTCTTGGCGGCCTGCGCGTCGTCATGCTCCACAAGCAGGTATTTGGCCATCGTAGGCACCACTGTTCGGGAGAGCAGGTAGCTGGCCAGCATGGCAAACACCACGGCTTCGGCGAGCGGCACAAACAGGTAGCGCGACACCCCGCTCAGAAAAAACATGGGCACGAATACGATGCAGATGGCCAGGGTCGAGACGAGGGCCGGCGTGGCAATCTGCGCGGCTCCGTCGAGAATCGCCTGCTCGATCTCCTTGCCCGACTCCAAATTGCGGTTGATGTTTTCGATTTCGACAGTGGCGTCGTCCACCAGGATGCCGACGGCCAGCGCCAGGCCGCCCAGCGTCATGATGTTGATGGTCTCGTGCAGCGCGTAAAGCATGATCAGCGAGCAGAGGATCGAGAGCGGAATGGACACCGCGATAATGATCGTCGAACGCCAACTGCCCAGGAAGATGAGGATCATGATCGCCGTGAGGCAAGCGGCAATAATTGCCTCGCGAACCACGCCATCGATGGCGCTGCGCACAAAGATCGACTGGTCGGAGAGGGCGTTGATCCGCGCCTGCGGCGGCAGCAGGCCCATGATGCCGTCGATCTTTTCGTGAACGCCCTTGATGATGTCCAGCGTGGAGGACGAGCCGGTTTTAAAAATGCTCATCAGGATGGCGCGGCGGCCGTCCACACGGACGATGTTGGTTTGCGGCGGGTTGCCGTCGCGCACATGGGCCACATCGCGGATGTAGATCATGGCGCCATTCACCGATTTGATGGGCAGATTGTTCAGGTCGTCGACCACCGACGGCGCGGAGTTGCTCTCGATCGCGTATTCAAAGCGGTCGATCTTCATCGTGCCCGAAGGCACAACCAGGTTTTGCGCGGACACCGCATTGACCACGTCCGCGGGCGAAAGTCCTTTAGCCTGGAGGGCATGCAGGTCCAGGTCCACTTGAATCTGGCGCTGCTTGCCGCCGTAGGGGTAGGGCACCTGCGCACCCTCAACCGTGGCCAATTGAATGCGGATGGTGTTCTGCCCCAGGTCGAACAGTTGCTGCTCGTTGAGACCCTGCCCAGAGACACCCAACTGCAACACAGGCACGCTGGAGGCGTTGTACTGGATGATGAAAGGCGGCGTAGCGCCCGGCGGCAAGCTGCGCAATTGCGCATTGTTGACCGCGCCGATCTCGGCCACGGCACTGCCGACATTCACGTGCGGCTGAAAAAAAATCTTGATGACCGCGATGCCGTTGAGCGACTGCGACTCGATGTGCTCAATGTCGTTGACCGCGGTGGTCATGCCCCGCTCGCTGTTGGACGTGATGCGGTTGGCCATCTCCTGCGCCGAGAGGCCGGTATAGTTCCAGACCACTGTCACTACGGGAATATCGATATTCGGAAAAATATCCGTCGGCATCGATTCGATACTGAAGACGCCGAGGATCAGGATCAAGAACGCAAATACGGCAAAGGTGTAAGGCCGCCGCAGCGCAAGCCGGACAATCCACATCATAGGGCTGGTACTCGCTCCTGAGTTGGGCAGCTTATCGAAGTGCCGCGTGGGACCGGATTGCCCTTGAATGGCTCAGCAATGGTTTGGTCCGGTCCGATTTGGCTCTCGCCCCGCTCATAGGAATCCGGGGCCAGGCGGAGAGCCCGCCCAAGCCCGATCCAACATGCAGTTGAAAATACAATGGTAATTGAAATTACAGCCTAACGCTCAAGACCGAACAAAGACCGCTTTCCGCTCCTGTTTGAGACGCTCGAAAGGGCGGAAAAGACTCAATTCTCAGGCGTTTGATCTCGTGGCGACTCTCGCAGGCTTTTGATTCCCGGCCTGCCGACCAAGCGGGCGGCGGCGGCATGGTCGGCAGGAAGAAACGCTCTAGTTGCGGAATGCGGATAAAAAGCAGCAGACCCATCACCAGCGCGGTCGCAGTAAAGCATGCCATCAACATGGGCTCACGATAGAGCTTCTCCGGATTCTGCACGGCGCTTTCGGCCTTGAACGCAAGCTTCAGATAGATGGCCATGGTCAATGCAACCAGAGGAAATCCGAGAATCAGTTCCATGCGGTAGCGAATGATGAATGCGCCCAGGAACAACATCCCCGCGGAAGCATAGAACATGACCGAAATAAGCAGTGATTCCGGCGAGTAATGCTTGAAGGAGGCGCGATAGGCGCCGGCCATGCCGCGGTCCTTCATCTCGGTAAGTTCGCTGAAGCGCTTGAGCGCCATGAAGTAGCACCCAATCATCCAGTAAGCAATGAGCAGCGAGACCGGCGGGATCAACACGCTGGTGACCGCGTACCAGCCGAGAAGCATCCGCAGTGGGTTGTTGATGGATTCGCTCAGGACATCGAGGTAGGCCACGTCCTTGGTGCGGATGGGCGGGATGTTGTACATGGTTCCCATGATCCAGAGCGCGATCAAAGTCAGCGTGAACGTTCCTGAAATCGAGAGCCCAATCGCAACGCCGGCAAACATCATCAGCGGCCATTGCACATAGGCTGCGGAAATATTCACGAGGCCCAGCGCCGCCGGACGGTTGCGCTTCACAGGATGCAGACGATCGAATTGCGCGTCGAGCACCTCGTTGATCACGTAGTTGCTGCATGCGACCAGCGTAATTGCGACCAGGGCAAGTAGCAGCTTGTAAATCAGCTGCACGTTGAACAAGCCTGGGCTAACGCTGAGCGGAACGACGACGCCGGGAAGCACAAATAGGTTCTTGATGGAATGGTCGAGCCTGGCGATTGAAAAGTGCGCCCGCAGCCGCTCAACGGACGATACCCTGACATATGCAATTTCGGACATAGGAAATCACTCCAGCCGGTGGATGAACAGCCGCTGAATTGGGGCAAGAGTATTTCCGCGTCCTCGATTCGTCAGGGAGGGGTCCCAACAAGAATGGACCGATACCGGGTACGCGCATTGGTGGATTTTGGTTAGACGGCTAAGAAAAGCATGATTTGAATCGTGTTGCGAGTTGGACAATCGAAAAGGGGAAGGTGTGATAAGACAAATTCAGCGGGTTAGCCCCCGCTGGGGCGGGGATGGCGAGCTAGCAGGTTAGCTGCGGAATCGTCTGACTCTGTTTCATCCTTACGGGGGTCGGCGAAGCCGGTGAACGACTAATTCGAATTTCATGGGCACTCTTGATCAATACGAGAGTACGCCCATGCTGCGATTTCACGTAGCGTCGATTAGTGCCAATTCGGGTCAATCCACGCCTTGGTTGTGGAAACCAACCAGATTCGGCGCGGTCAAGGCGGCCATGACGCTTCAAGCTGACGACGGTCGTTGCCCATGCTATCGAGGACTATTTTGCCATTTGTTTTGCGAATAGTACCCGTTCCAGCCCGCTGCGCGCGCGAGCGTTGTCTGGCTCACAAGCAAGCACAGAACGAAACTGCCTGGTCGCGGCATCGTAATTTCCTTGATCCCGGCTTTTCTCGGCTTGATCGAGCGCTTTGGGGATCAGGTTTGGGTCAAGATCGCATCTGGCGCTCGCGCCTTTTTGTTTATTGAGCTGAGATTGTGTGGAAGCGGAAGGAGTTGCGCTGCTTTGCGCAGGTTTTTCCGGAATGCTATCCTTTTGGGCCTGCGTAATGTGCTTTGCGACGACCCCGTTGCCGGCGGCCGTGGACGGAGCAAGATTGGCTTGCGACGGGGGCGCTGCGCTGGAAGGTGTGACAAGGTTCGATTGGGCTGGCTGCACCGCCATGGCTACCGGGGTGGCCGCTCTATTGTGAAAGACAGCGACGGCGGTCAGGACGCCAATTACGATGAGCGCAACACTCGCGGCGCCGATGAGCAATCGCCGATCCATATTGCGGAGAAAAGTCGCAACGTCCGGATAGCGGGGGACTGTCTCCACGGGTTCCACCAATGGCAACCACAGTTGGCCGTCATCGAATGTCTACATTT
>CAZSVJ010000054.1:7843-15922 GCA_964610185.1 uncultured Occallatibacter sp.
TGAGAAATCGGCTGTAGCAGCGGCGGCGCCTCATTCTCCAAACCATGTAGCTTGATTAGCTGCGCAATGGCCTCCTCGTCGGCGGCGCGGCTCGAGGTTCTCTCTGAGCCGCGCCAGAGGAGTTCCTCAACACCACCTTCAGAAGCGGCCTGAAGCGGTAGACCAGGGAGATTCCGCAAGAGTTCCGCGATCGCTGGGGTGAGCAGCGTCTGTCCCGGCGTGGCGTGCTCCAGCGGAAGCAAAGCTGACTTGTCTGCCTCCAGGCCAGGCAGGTCCGAAGCCGAAAGAACCAGAATTGCAAGAGATGTGCCGGCAAACCGATCGGCTTCCGAGAGTCCCTGAATAGCCCATTGGAGACGCCTGGCCGTCAAAAGCGCCGGTTGAATGCCGGAGAATTCAGCCAGCAGGCCGGCTTCCTGGATTGTTGAGACGACGCCCAGCGAAGCGGCAATCAGGTCCAGGGTCAGACTTACGGCAGGGTCGCTGCCCTCCCAGCGCAGCGGCTCGGGCTCCGCGGTCCCATGGGCCCTCCACAGCCGGATTGAGAGTGCGGCTCCGCCCGAGGCTGGGTCATTCCTGGATAAGTTCGCGGTTTGAATCGCCGATTGGCCAGGAACTCGAGATTGCTGGGATGTGGCCATTTTCTCTGGTGACGCAACTATACGCGCGACGGCGGAACCGGCACGCAAAAATGATTGCACCTCCATAGAGGAGGATGGTAGTTTAGCAGACAAAGCGGTCACAGGTGAAATAGGTTTGCTCCTTGCCGGCGTTGTTCCCCCCATTGCGCCGGCAGTTCTAAGATTGAATTCCGCTCACCGGCATTCCATAACCGGTAACTTGGACGGCGGCCCGGACTAACTCGTATGTCCGGTTAGAGTTTCGGGGATTCCATGGCATCATGCGAAGTTATGCTTAAAGCGAGATCGCTGCGTAGATATCTTTGCAAGGCCATATCCTTGGCCGTGCTTGGACTAGGCTGGTGCGCGCCGTATGGCATGGCAAAACAAGCTTCCCTGATTGCGATTGAAGTTTACGATTCGCCTTCCGGAGCCGCTTATGCGCAGCTTTCGGATGTGCTCATCAATGGCAAAGCCGAGGTGCGCGATTGCACTCCATTTCAAGCTGCGGCCATTGATAAGTCAACTTACAACAAGATGCAAAAGTTCACCCTGGCTCCTGGCGCGGTTCTGGAGCGCGATAACGACGGCTCATTGCGCTATCGCACGGGCAGCAGTCAACCGCTATGCGTGGCGCCCGACTCTGTGAAATATGAGCACGACGCATCCTATTCGCTCTCCGATCTTGCGGACCGGGCCATTTTGACCGGGACTCCGCTCAACGCTTCCGCTGGCGCGCCCGCCGGCGCCGCGCCCTTGAGGAAGGGTGTGAAACTGGTCTTCGTTACAGCCCCTAACGCGGAGCTGGCGGAGTTTTTGCGCGCCCAGAGAAGTGACGACGTAACTGACTGGCTGAGCTTTCTTTCAAAGTATCCGACCTCGCCTCATCTATCCGACGCTAAGCTTGCGCTGACGTTGCTGTATGCGGCTGCGGGCGAGGCATCGATAACCACATATGACAAATCCGTGACGGCAGGATCGCCATCCTATACCGACCTGAAGGATGCCAAAGCCCAGGCTGACAAGGCGAGAGCGGCTTACCCAGATCAGCCGCAGACCGCCAAACTGCTGGAGGAGATTCGCGCCAGATTGACCGCTCTAACAGAGAAGGGACGCGCAGAGTTGCAGGCATATCAGACTGCATTGCATTCTCATGCAGCTGGGTACATCCACCTGCGGAATGCGAAGGCGCTGAGCGACGCCGCGAGTGGAATCGATCCGTCATTTCCGGCCGGCCTCAGCCTTCTTGCGGATGCGACGCAGGCTGGCAATGAATTCGATCGCGCCTTGCGGACCGCGGAATCGGCGGTTGTGGCTAAGCAAATGGACCAAGCCCTCGAAGCCCTAGCCCCATTGCGCCAATTCGCGGCAGAAGAACAGCGCATTCAGTCGGTGATCGATGCGGCTTACGACTACTATCTCCAGTTGGGCAAGCAATTCGCGGCGGCAGGCGATTGGGTGAGCGCAGTAAATGACTTCGAGAAAGCCGCAAAAACCAAAGACACTACGGAAGCGCAGGATTCCCTGAAAGAAGGGCAAAGGCAACTGATCATCAGCCAGGACAAGGCCGCAGCCGCCAAGGCGCTCGAAGCAAGCAAGGCATACGAGGATCAGAAGGACCCGATCAACGCGTTCGACGCGCTCTATAACCTGCCCCGCGCGCAAAAAGCGCTGGTTGCCGATGACCTTGCAAGGCTGCAGAGCGGTTACATCGATGCCGCCAACAAGGCCGTCAAAGATCAGCAGAAGGCGCACCTCCCCATTCGCGGGCTTGGCGACGAGATTGGAATCGAGAAAGCATACGCATGGCTGGAACGCCTTTATGAGCTGACTAAAGACGCAACTTACTCCGACACAATGGGCATCCTTGGCGACGATCTGAGCGCGTACTTTGTAGACCAGGCAAAGCGTTACCTGGATAAGCCATCCGGCTCCGGCACGGAGCTGGGTTGGACCTACCTTGAAGAGGCTTTGTATTACAAGCCTTCAAATCAAGACGCGCACGACGCCAAGGTCGCGGCCACTCCGGCTCATGCCATGCATTCCAAGCTGTCCATTCGCGTTCAGTTCCGCGATCAGACTTCGCTGCGCGAGAGTACCGTATTTTTTATCCGCCAGCTTGAAGACGCGATTATCACCGGCCTCGAATCGCCCAAGCTACAGGTGAAGGCGGTTCGAGTTGGGGAAACAACGGGCGGCGTGGAGCCCGATTTCCAACTCGACGGGAACGTGCTGGAGCATCAGATCACGGAGACACCCATCGTGGAATCGCGGGAGTCGAAGTACCTGGCCGGTACGCACGACATTCCGAGCGAAGCATGGAACAAGGCCAACCGGGACTTCGACGCGGCAACGCGGCAATTGCAAACCGATCAGTCCGCGCTTCAAGGCGCCGAATCAAAGGGAAATAAGCGCGATATCAAGGATCTGAACGAAAAGGTAGCTGCGGACCAGAAACAGGCCTCGACGGCACAGGCGCTGGCCGACTCACTGCCCAAAACGGTGATTCAGGACGTAGTCCGGCCCTATCAATACACGCGCCGCACCATCGATATCAAAAACAGCATCAAGCTACAGTTTCGGATCGGCGACACGCTGAGCGGACAGATGGGGGATGCAATCCTGATTGAAAGAGAAGACCCGCACCAAGTGGTGCTGCTGGAGGATGTGAAGCCTGAAGACACCGAGGGTGTCAAGATGGGCGGGACTACTCCAAACACGGATGAAATGCAAAAAGCGCTCGAGAATGCGGCAAGGGAAGAGCTGAAGGAAAAGGTGTTGCTCAAGGTGCAGGAGCTGCCGCGGAAGATATATGAAAGCGCCAGGGCGAAGGAGCAGGAAGAGAACGTGGATGGCGCGGGCGAGTATTATCTGCGCTATCTGAGCTGTACCCCGGAAGAAGATTCAGCCGAGCGCCGCCATGCAAAGGAGTTTCTGGAAGAGAAGTTCAATATGCGGCCGGTTGCGAGCGCCGCGCCATAGGCATTCCGTGCTCACAACAATTGTTGAGAGGCGTAACAAAAAGTGAGTTCTCCTGAGAACAAGCCGGCAGCCGCATTGACACGGATCGGCAAGTACGAGATCGTGGGCGTACTCGGACGCGGCGGCATGGGTGTGGTGTATCGCGGCATCGATAGACACCTGGGCCGTGAGGTCGCTGTTAAGACCTTGACTGAAGGGTTCAAGGGCGACTCCGGCATGCTGGCGCGTTTTTACGACGAAGGCCGGAAGACGGGCAGCTTCAAGCATCCAAATATCGTTACCGTATTCGAGCTTGGAGATGACAACGGGATTCCATACATCGTAATGGAATTGGTCGATGGCGATCCGCTGGACAGTTTTATTGGATCCGGCGAACAACTTCCGTTGGTTGATCGGTTGAAAATCGTTGAGGAAGTGTGCTCCGCGCTTGGCTATGCGCACCAACGCAATGTCGTCCATCGAGATGTGAAGCCGGCAAATATCTTTGTGCAACCCGACGGAAGAGTCAAGCTGCTGGACTTCGGCATCGCGCGGGTGGAGGAAAAGAGAAGCCAGGATTTAAGCCTTACTCGCCCCGGCCATATCATCGGCACGGTTCCCTACATGGCGCCCGAGCGGCTGCGCGACAAGCCACTGGACCGTCGATCGGACATCTTTGCGGCTGGGGTGGTTCTGTATCAGCTTGTCGCCGGAGAGCTTCCCTTTTCCGGCGACGAACTTGTGCTCATGCAGAAGATTTTGAATGAGCCGCATCCTCCGCTGAGCAGCAAGTTCAACGGCTGTCCGGCTTCGCTCGACGCTATCGTGGATCGCGCGCTGGCAAAGTCTCCAGACGATCGCTACTCGACTGCCGAAGAGATGGCGTCGGACCTGACCAGCGCGATCGCGGAAATCCGCCAGGAACAGGCGCAGGAGCTGCTGCCCGAAGCAAAGCGATGGCTGGAAGCGCAGGATCTTCTGCGTGCCCGCGCCGCGCTGCAGCAGCTTCTAAAGATCGAAAGCAAGCACGCCGAAGCGCGAGAGCTGCTGGCCGAGATTCAGCGCCAGCTCAGCCGGCGCCAGCGGGCGGAGAGAATCCAACAGATCTGGCGCGAAGCGGAAGGCTTGCTCGAAAACAACGAGTTTGACAAGAGCCTCGCAATTCTAGACGAGGGCCTCGAACTGGATTCGGAAAATTCCGATCTGATCAAGCTGCGGCAGCGCGTTGAGAAAGGGAAAGAGAAGCAAGAGCGCATCCGGGAGTACATCCGCCAAGCCGACGCAGCGCGGCGCGCGGGAGATTATCAGTTGGCGATTTCTGCGGCAAGGAAAGCGCTGAAGTTGGATAGGGCCAACTCAAAAGGGATTATGCTGTTCAACCTTCTAACCAAGGAGGCGGAAGAAGCGGAGAAGCGGGCTGAGATGAAGGCTCTGCTGCAATCCGCGCGCGGAGAGCTGAGCGCGCGCCACTACAAAGAAGCTTTCGAAATTTTGCAGAAGGCCGAGCAAGTCGAGCCGACCAACCCGGAACTCCAGCTTCTGATGAGCGATGCGAACACCGGACTGGAGCAGATCAGGCGCAAGGAATTGATTGCCCGCCTCGAGACTGAAGCGTTTGCAGCGGCCAGCATTGAGCGCTTGGAGCAAGTGGCCCGGACAGTGCGGGAAGCGATGGCTACCATGCCGTCGGAATCGACGCTGATCCAACTGAACGCGCAGGTCGAGCGGCAGATCAGAGAGCTTGAAAATCGCAAGTTTGTAGACGAGACGATCCAGGCCTGTCGCACTCTTCGCCACCGCGAGGCCCTGGACCTGGTCCGCAAGGCGCGGAAACGCATTCCGGGAGAAGAGCGGTTGCAGGAGTTGGAAAAGCTGCTGACTGAGCGGGTAACGCGCCAGTCCGCCGAAGAACGGCGGGACGAATACCTGTCCCAAGCCCGTGAAGCGCTGAGCGCGAGCCGGTACTCGGATGCCGTTGAGATTCTTGAGAGTTGCGAGCACGAAGGCATCGCAACAGACGAGATTCGTTCTTTGCTGGATTTTGCCCGCCACGAACACGCCGAGCATAAGCAGCTCGACCTTTTGCGTAGCCAAATCGGACAGGCTCAATCGCTGATCGGCGATTCCGAATTCGACGAAGCGATCGCGTTTTTGCAGAGAGCGCTGGAGGAGAACGACAACACATCGCTGCGTTTGCTACTTGAAGAGGCGTCGAATGGCCGCGAGTCGCTCAACAAGCAGATCGAAGCAAGATTGGCGTCCGCGGGAAGAATGGTGCAGGCGGGCAAGCGCAACGAGGCCATTCAGTTTCTGCAGGCGGAGCCGCCCGCCGTGCAACGATCGGCTCGCGTTCAAGTGGCTTTGTCTGCGCTCGAGGAAGAACGCCAGCAGGCCGTGTTCCGGATGATTGGAAGAGCGTACGCCGATCTTGAAGCCGACCTCCCAGTGGGCGAAAACACGGTCCTGCGCGTAGCGGCATCCTTAGCCAACTCCTCGTTTGCCGCGTCTGTTTTGGAGGCCTTCCGGGCGAGGATGCGCGTTGTTGCCGACCGTACCATCGCCGAGCAGATCGGCAAGATCAAGATTGTGCTTCGCGGTCGCGATAAATCCAGCGCCGCAGACCTGGAGAGACAAGTCTCGGCCGTCATTGATTATGCGAGTCCCAAGGCGAATTTGGAGTGGCAAAATGCCCTCGGGCAGACGGGAAAGTCCGGATTAATTGCTCGCCTGCGCAAGTAATGCCGCCGCGGGAGCAAGACTGAGAGGTATTCCGGACGGGCGTCACTCGTGTTTGAGGGATTCTCGCGCGTTCTTCCACAATGAGCCATGCAACCGAGCGGCTGCCTTCAGCCACAGACGCCTATAATTTTCATATGCTGGCCGGTCTAGTCACAACGATTTCGTTCGCTCTCGCGTTCGCAGGGTTGCTCCAAGAGGGCAATGCGGGCGGGCAGCAGCCCGTCGCTCCGGCAACCCCGGCCGCTTCAACCGGCCAGGAATCGAAGCCGCAGGAATCGAAGCAAGGATCTGAGGGAATTCTTGCCACCATCCTTCAATCCGGATCGACAAATTCCCGAGCCTACAAAGTAGCGATTCACAATGACGGCGGCGCATCGGTCGAATTCAATGACGCAAGCTCCGATTCGCGCGGCGGACCGTTGCAACAGTTTCCTCACGGAACGATTGACGTTGTGACGCTGCGCCGCTTGCTCACCGAGATTGGCGACGTCAGCAAAATTCAGACCGGAGGCTGCGCAAAATCTGCTTCCTTTGGAACGCGCACTCAAATCGGTTATGCCGGGAAGACCAGCGGAGATTTGCAGTGTATCCTGCACGAGTCCTTGGGTGGCGATCAGTTATTGCTCCATTCATCTGAAGACCTGGGCAGGTTGGTGGAGGGTATTTTGAGTCAACTGAAGGTCGATAGCAGACGCATCGTCTCGAATGAGTAAAGTTTTGCGCGAGGCTGAAATTCTCGGACAGCGCACTTAGGAGGCCGAGTGCCTGACGTTTCAATACTGAAACTGGGGTTCGCTGAATGTGTGGCAGACGTGAGGCGCCGTTTGAAGATACGGTGGTCTAACTGGGTCATCTTCAATTTACTTGCGCAACTTACCCTCAATAATGCGCAGGTACACGGAGTCGCTTCCAGAACCTGGTTCCCAGACTGGACCCGTTGCGCGCGCGCCAAGCAGAAAGTGTACGCTGAAACGCACCGCGGCTGAATTGCAGACAGGCTACTGCTCCGTGGTCAGTTCGTTGAAGCGGTAGCCGACGTAAGCATCGGTCAGCAGATACTGTGGATTTCGCGGGTCGTCTTCAATTTTCTTGCGCAACTGACGCACAAAGGTTCGAAGGTACTCGAGCTCGTTTCCATACTCCGGGCCCCATACGGACTTGAGCAGACGCGCGTGTGGAATCGGCTCGCCTGCGTGCATCATCAAATAGTGAAGGACCTCGAATTCCTTAGGCGTTAGATGAATCGAACGCCCACGCTTTAACACTCGGTATTTCACCGGGTCTAGCTCAAGCTGGCCGTGGCGAATCGGCGCATCCTGGTTGGTGTCCTGCGCACTTCTCCTCCGGACTGCCGAGCGCAGGCGTGCCGTCAACTCTCGAAGTTGAAACGGCTTCGTGATGTAATCGTCGGCGCCAGCATCGAGCGCCAGCACCTTGTCGTCCTCGCTATCCATAACGGTCAACATGAGAATGGGCAAGCGCGCAATTGCATGGCGGATGCTCCTGCAGGTTTCCACTCCACCCATTCCGGGCATGTCAACGTCCAGCAGAACCGCGTCGAACCAACTCACGCGAACCAGCGAGAGCGCTTCCTCGCCGCGAGCTGCTTCAACAACCGTG
Source organism: uncultured Occallatibacter sp. (assembly GCA_964610185.1). Classification (GTDB taxonomy): domain Bacteria; phylum Acidobacteriota; class Terriglobia; order Terriglobales; family Acidobacteriaceae; genus Telmatobacter. Next base: position 15,784 of record CAZSVJ010000054.1, read on the forward strand.
AAGCCCATTCCAGACAACGTCACGCGCAATGCGCGCCGTGTGGAGCTATCGTCGTCAACCACCAAAATGGTCCCTTTGCTTGCATTGTCCTGCACTGCAACCACCGGTTCGGTACTCAAGGCTTCCTCCTTGCGCCAAT
>CAZSVJ010000055.1:0-15836 GCA_964610185.1 uncultured Occallatibacter sp.
TGCCTGCGGATTCAAATGTGGAATCTTCAAACATGGCCAGCCTCGCATCGCGTGTGGTTACTTCTATTTTAGACACCGGGGGAATGTTAAATGTTCCCGAAGCATCTGCATAGATCAAAACGGTACAATAAAGCGCCATTCACCTATACCAGAATCGGCGCCTCACATGCAAAAACCTTTAAGGTTGCCCGCCGCTATCCCCGGCAAACCCACTAAGCTCTGCTGCGCTTGGCGGCCGGCAAAACCGCCGCTTTGCCCCGGCTCGCCCGCCATTGCTGCCAGGCCACCAACATAGGGGCGGCCACGGCGATGGACGAATATGTACCGATAAGAATACCCACGACAAGCGCAAATGAAAAGCCTCTTAGAACCGGGCCGCCAAAAATATACAGCGACAATACCGTCAGAAAGGTCAATCCGGAGGTGAGAACGGTCCGGCTCAGCGTCTGATTGATGCTCCGATTGACCACGTCCGGCAAGGATTCCCGGCGGCTCAGGCGCAGGTTCTCGCGGATGCGGTCAAACACAACAATGGTGTCGTTCATCGAATAGCCGACAAGCGTTAGAATCGCCGCGATCACCGTCAGGCTGATCTCCTGGCCGGTAAGCGCGAAGGCCCCCACGGTGATTAGCGTGTCATGGAAGCAGGCAACGACGGCGGCTACACCATAAATCAACTGGAAACGGAACCAGAGATAGACCAGCATCCCGAGCATCGAGTAAAGCGTTGCCAGCGTAGCTTTTCTCTCCAGTTGGCCGCCGACGGTGGGTCCAACCACGTCCACCTTGGTTGCCGCGGGGACGATGGGATTGCTGTAATGAGCTCGAAGGGAATCTTCAATCAGTTGGCGGCCCGCGTCGAGCGAAGATTCGTCGTGCTGCTCGGGAAGGCTGATCAATACCTCGTTGTAGCTTGCCTCGTCGTAAGCGACGACACTCGGATCCTTGATGCCCGTTGCCGCGATGGCTTGGCGAATGGCATTGAGGTCCGGTGTCTGGACAAACTTCAACTGCACCTGGGTCCCGCCGCGAAAGTCCACGCCGAGAGGAACCGGGCTGCGCATTCCGCCGACGGGATGCGACCAGTTCCAGCCCATTGCAACAATGCCGGCTACGCTGAAGATCAATGAAAAGCCGAGGAAATACCACTTCTTCCCGAGCCAGTCCACATTTACGCCGCGAAACAATTCCACTGGTTCTTTCCCTTCCCGTTCTTCCCGTCAAAATCTTCCCTAAAATGCAATCATCCTCAGCGATCAAAAATAAACGGTCATCCTGAGCGAAGCGTTCAGCGATCAAAAATGAACGGTCATCCTGAGCGCCAAAATGCGGAGGTCATCCTGAGCGAAGCGTTCTACAGCGGAGCCGAAAGCCTGCCCGCCGTGGCCGGGACCCGCATTTGTTTCTTCATCGAAAGTCCTGCACTTCCACCCCGTACTTCTGCAAAAAACCTCCCGAACTGCTACCCTAAATCGAAATCGGCTCTCCGGGCTTTAGCCTGTTCAGGTGCGCATCGAAGATCACCCGCGAAACAAACACAGCTGTGAAGAGGTTGGCCAACAAACCGATCGTCAACGTCGTCGCAAATCCCTTCACCGGGCCGGTCCCGAACATGAACAAGATAGCCGCCGAAACGATGGTGGTCACGTGGGTGTCGACGATGGTCACCCAGGCGTGCGCAAAGCCCTGGTCAACCGCCGCCGCTGCCGCCTTTCCAGCGCGCACCTCTTCGCGGATTCTCTCGAAGATCAGCACGTTCGAGTCGACGCCCATGCCAATGGTTAGAATCACGCCGGCAATTCCCGGCAAGGTCAGCGTGGCCGTGGATACGCCCATAAAGCCCAACAGAATAATCAGGTTGAAAATCAGCGCCAGATCCGCGTTGATGCCCGATCCGCGGTAGTAAATCAACATGAACGCCATGACCACCGCAACACCCACGATGGCGGCCATAACGCCCTTGTGAATTGAGTCCGCGCCCAGCGATGCTCCCACGGTCCGGTCCTCAAGGTAGATAAGCGAGGCCGGCAAAGCGCCGGTGCGCAGCATCTTCGACAGGATCGTGACTTCTTCCGGCGTAAAGCTGCCGGTGATTTCGCCGGAATCGCGAATTGCGCTCTGGATGGTGGCCACTTCGCGCACCCGGCCGCCCATCACCACCGCCATACTCTGGCCGACGTTCTTGCTGGTGTAGTCGTAGAACTTGTCGCCGGCCTCGTTGGTGAGCGTAAAGCGAACATTTCTGCGTCCGTTCTGGTCTGTACCCGGATCGGCGGAGCGAAAGTCCTGGCCGCCCACAATGTAGGCGCGTTGCAGCACGTAGACGCTGTCGACATCGGAGCCGGCTGCAACGTTCCCCGCGCCGTGCAGCAGAACATCGTCAGGCGGTACCGCGCCGCCAACGCTGCCCGCCGCCTCCTGCTCGTCTTTGTAAGGGCCACCCACCACGGCGTGAATCTCAAGCCGCGCGGTGGACTGAATGATGCTCTTCACCCGGTCAAGGTCGCTGATGCCCGGCAACTCGACGAGAATCTGGTTATCGCCCAGGCCGTATTGATCGATCTTCGGCTCGCTCACGCCCAGCGTATCCACGCGGTCGCGGATGGTCTCGATGGCCTGTTCGACGGTCTTCTGTTTGAGAGCCGTCTCCACGGACGGCTTCATGGTCAGCGTGAAGGAATTGTCGGCTCCGCCGCCGGTCAAGTCGAACTCGTTGGAATACTTTGAGTCGAGCAGGGAACGGACGGCGCTCGACTGAGGCTGCGTCGTGCCTTCGATGCGAATTACCTGGGGTTGCTTGGCGGGATCGGGCTTGATAACCTGCGTAAAGCTCAGGTTGGCGGTCTTCAGCGCCTGCTGGATCGTTCCAACTGTGTTGTCGGTCTCAGCGCTAACTGCTTCCTCGACCACCACCTGCAAAATGAGGTGAACGCCGCCGCGCAGATCCAATCCAAGGTGAATCCGCTGGCTGATGGAATCCAGCAGCGCGGCGCCGGTAAATCCCGAGGGAACCCCGATGATGCCGTAGATGCAAACCACCAGGACTGCGATAATTCCAATTGTTTTGCCTTTGAGATTCTTCTTCATCGTCCCGTTTCTCTATTCACTATTTCTGAACTGCGGGTGCCCCGTCCGAATTGTGGATGCCCAAACATTGCTGTTGCCCCATCCTTCGCGGTCCTTGCGAAGGGTGGGATTCCAAATTCTAAGCCCCCGAAGTCCCCTCTTGCGTAACCGATGCGATCGCGCTCTTGGCCACTTCAAGCTTCACGTTGTCGGGAGCGACGCGGATTACGATCACATCGTCCTTGATAGAAAGGATGATGCCGCGAATGCCTCCTGCGGTCGTTACCCGGTCGCCGGCCTTGATCGCGGCCAGCATCTCCTGCCACTGCTTTTGCCGCTTCTGCTGCGGGCGAATCATCACCAGATACAGAACCGGAATCAAAAGTAAGGGTAGAAGCATGGGAAGACTGCTTCCACCCCCGCCGGCGGGCAATGCCGCCCATGCTGCCAAACTTGTCGCCACACTCATCCTTTACTCACCCTCAATCGTTGCCGCGGCAACCGCTCAGGGCACAGGCAAACCCGGCTTTGAACCGGATGCCCTATCAGAATTTGTCTCCGGGAACGAACCTTGCCAGATCCAGGCTGAAGAGCACGCCCAGCCTGGGCTCCAGCCAGGTTTTGAGTCGGATTCCTAGCCGGGCGGCCAAGTTGCGACTGAGCGTTCAAAACTGAACTCCAGCTACCTGAACTCCAGTACAGAGCCCACCCCTGAATCCCAACTGCGGTCTGCTTCCTGTTCGACACAGCCTTCTTTTTGAACTCCAGTTTCGGAACTCCGATTCCAGAACGGACCCAAAGCCACACCAGCTCATTCTGCCCGGATTCCAAAAAGAATGCCTACACGATAAGATACGCGCACACGCTTGCGTGTCAAGGCGGACTCACCGCCGCAAGACCCCATAAAGCGCTCCCGATTGAGCCAAAACGGGGCATTCTTGAACCTTTATAAAACCTTTACGGGTCGTCTACTCCTCCCTTATCGCTTCAGGTTTCTCATATATCTGTATCGCTTTCCGCACCAGACGCCTTCCGCCAGGATCCCGCCTCGCTCTACGGAGAGCGGGAACAGGACGTCCAACATGTTCGATTACATTTCCACCTCACTCTCTCTCATTTCAACCGGTCTTGCCCTGGCCTTCATGGTCTGGGTCCTTTGGCATTTCTGGCGGGCTTCAAGCAGACGGTAAAAAGAACTATTTCGCCGCTGCAGCGGGCTTTTCCGCTTCGTCCTCCGAATCCTCCACCAGGACCGCCGATCCTGGAACAATATCGAAGCTGACGGCATCATTGCCGCTGGGATGAAACGTGATGCGGAGCGGCTCCCGCTGCCAATCGGCCGCCGCGCAAACCGGGTCAGCGTGGCTCGCCGGGTCGAAGGCGGCCAACTTTTTTGTCAGCACCGGTTTGCGCCCCGCCACCTGGGCCACCACGGCGTACAAGCTCTTGCCATTGGCCGTCAGGCCGCAATACGCGCCATAGTCCCGGAACCAGCTCACCTGGCTTACGCCGGGATCGTAGTCCGGCAACCTCAGGGCAACAACGTGGCCCGTTGCGCGATCGACCAGCAGCCACGGACCCCGCTGCCAAACCCAGTGGCTCTGCTTGTCGCCTGACGCAGGCTTCTCGTTTGACCCTGGCTTGTCGCCCGGCCCCACATTATCGTTGGGCAACGCATCGTTCAGCCGAATCACCCGCCTGACCAGGAAGCTCCGGTTGGTCACATCATGAGAGTCGCCAGTTGTCCATTCTTTCAGCTGGCCATCCACAATCAACGGTCGAATCTTGAGTCCATCCTCGCCAGTCGCCGCGGCGGCCGGGTCGCCGGCCTTCGAATACGGAACTTTTCTGGCCGCGCCCAGCACCACCAAATGCGTCTTGCGCGGGGCTGCCTGAACTGCCGCGTTCGCGGCAAAAAGCGCCGCCATTATCAAAACCGCAATCCGCCCACCGATCATCATGTCGTTTGCTCCAAGCAAGTTGGCGCAAATCTGTCGGGAAGCGAAAGGCACGGCGCGCAAATGAATCAAATGGACCTTAGGGGCTAAAGCCCGCGTCGATTTTGCTATCTATCGTTGTGGCACGGCTAAAGCCATGCCCTTTCAAATCATCGACTTATTCTGAGATCCCCTAGAGGCGTGCCGATTCCACCGCCCGCGCCACGCGAAACGCGGTCCCTTCGCGCAAATGCGCCGCCAGCACCTGCATTCCCACCGGCAACCCGGCCTTCGTCTTGCCGCAAGGCACCGCGACGCCGCAAATTCCAGCCAGGCTCGCCGTGACCGTATAAATGTCGGCAAGGTACATGGCCAGCGGATCGCCTGTTTTTTCTCCCAGCTTAAACGCCGGCGCCGGAGACGTTGGGGTCACGATGGCATCGACCTCGGCAAACGCGCGCAGATACTCCTCGGCCAGCAGACGCCGCACCTGCTGGGCCTTCAAGTAATAGGCGTCGTAGTAGCCGGCGCTGAGCGCGTAGGTTCCCAGAAAAATGCGCCTCTTCACCTCGGCGCCAAATCCTTGGTCGCGCGAGTGACTGTAGAGCGCGCTTAGACTCTCCGATGCAGGCGCGCGATAGCCGTAGCGAACGCCGTCGAAACGCGCCAGGTTGGCGCTGGCCTCAGCCGTGGCCACCAGGTAATACGTCGGAACCGCGTAGCGCGTGTGCGGAAGCGAAACCGGCGTCACCGTGCAACCAGCCGCCTTTAGCGCGGCGATTCCAGATTCAATGGCCGCGCGCACCTCATCGTCCAGCCCTTCGGCGAAGTACTCCGCAGGCACGCCCAGCCGCAGGCCTTCAGCAGGCTTATCGCTCTCAGCCGCGAAGTCCGGCACCGGCGCGGCCGAGCTGGTTGCATCCTTGGGATCGTAGCCCGCAATCACGCCCAGCATCGTGGCCGCATCGCGGACATTGGCCGCGAAGGGTCCCACCCGGTCCAGCGACGAGGCAAACGCGATCAGGCCATAACGCGAAACGCGGCCGTAGGTGGGCAGCACGCCAACCACCCCGCAGAAGCTTGCCGGTTGGCGAATCGACCCGCCTGTATCCGACCCCAGCGTGGCCACGGCCAGATTGGCCGCAACCGCTGCCGCTGACCCGCCGCTCGAACCGCCGGGAACCCGATCCGTATCCACGGGGTTGCGCACCGGCCCATATGCGGAGTTCTCGTTCGACGAGCCCATCGCAAACTCATCGCAGTTCAACTTGCCGAGCAGCACCGCACCCGCCGCATCCAGCTTGGCCACTGCGGTCGCATCGTAAGGAGGCCGATAGCCTTCAAGAATCTTCGACCCAGCCGTGGCCGGGGCTCCCTGCATCACCAGCACGTCCTTGATCCCCACCGGCACGCCGGCCAGCGGAGGCAACGGATCGCCCTTTGCCGCCAGTGCATCCACGCGCTCAGCCTGCTCAAGCGCCCGTCCTTTTGTCAGGCTCAAGTACGCATTCAAGCGCGGATTTACGCGGGCGATTCGGTCGTAGTAACCGGTTGCAAGATCGGCGGCCTTGGTGCGGCCGGAAATTATTTCCGCACGCAACTCGGCCAGGGGCTTGGGCTTTTCTACGTAGGTTTCCGTCTTTTTGACTTCGCTGGACAATCGACCTTCCTTAATCCGGCCCTCGATCACCGGTCTGCAACACTGCGGCCCCGAAGCCGTCCGCCGCGGCGGACACCACCGCAGGTGGTTACCGCTCAATCACTTTCGGCACCTTGAAAAAGGCCTGATCCGTCTCCGGCGCCTGCGCCATCACCACGGCACGATCCAGCGAGGGCAGCACGGTATCGCCACGCAATTCCCCGGTGGCCGCGTTCAAAAGTTCCGTTACCTGCGCCAGCGGCTCCACGCCGGACGTATCCAGCTCATTCAACTCGGCCACGTAGTCGAGAATGGCGTTCAGGTCATGCAGCATGCGCGGGGTCTCCTCCGGCGCCAACTCCAGATGCGCCAATTCGGCCACCCGCTCCACGTCTTCCACGGTAACTTTGGCTGCCATTCTCCGCTCTTCCCCGTTCCCCTTCTGCCGCAACCGGCTTGCGCTCGCCTTCCACTTCCGCCGTAACTTCAGGGTCGATGAGTTCGGAGTCGCTGTTCACCAGGATCTTTTCCTTGAGGAACAAGACGCCGCGAAGGGTCTCAACTTCCACGGTTGAATCCTGAGATTGTTCCGGCTCTCCGGCGGAAGCCCGAAGATAGAGTATAGCCCGTTCCGGTTTGTGCACTACACCAGCCATGTTTCCTCCTTAATCCACTGTCAGCGTCAAAAGCACGCTGTGTTCGACGCCGCTTGAAGCGGCACTTGCAGAAATCGAGTACGTTCCCGCCGGGGTTGAGCCGGTACCGCCAGATCCTCCAGACCCTCCACCAGATCCCCCACTCGACCCGCTCGTTCCGCCTCCTGAACTGGTGCAACTGGACACGCTGCCCACAAGAATCGACAGCAGCGCCATCAGCATCGGAGCCTTTCGCCGCCGCCGCCATCCAAGCGGCAGAAGCACCAGCCCGCAGGCCAGCGAAAGCAATCGCCACTCTTGCGGACCTCCTGGCCGAACAGGACTTCCTGGCTGAACAAGCTTGGCTACGCCTCCCGTTGAGATCTCCACCGTCACGTTGCCGACTGCACCGCTCCCCAGGGTTACAGTGACGGGATTGAAGATGCACACAGAATTTGCGGGAAGCGTGCCGCAGACCAAACTGAATGTCCCCTGCGAACCGTTCAACGGTGTGATGACCAATGCGTAGCTAGCGGTTTGCCCGGCGGAGATGGTTTTCGAACTCGAGCCGGAAACCGTCAACGTGAAATCGAGGCCCACTCCGGAAAGCGGCACGGACGTAGGTGATGCGACCGTGCTGCTGGAAACAGTGAGGCTGCCCGTCTGCGGGCCTCCGGTGGTGGGCGCGAACTCGACTGCCGCGCTGCAACTCAGGCTCGGACCCAGCGTGACGCCGCAGGTGTTGTTCACAAGCACAAACCCCGCCGAGACAACCAGCGTCAAATTGCTCAGGCTCGCGCTAATGCCGGTGTTGGTCACCGTGATCGGCGTTGGAGTGCTGACCGTTCCCACGCCTATTGTTGCAAATACGATCGAACCCGGCGTCACCTCGATTCCCGCGCCGGCCGCGCCCGTACCGCTCAGCGACACGGTGGCCGGGGTGGCCATTGCGGTCGAGCTGAATGTCAGAATTCCCGTGGTGGCGCCGATCGCGGTTGGCGCAAAAATCACCCCAACCGCGCAGCTTGCTCCGGCGGCCAGGCTGCCGCCACAGGTGCTTTGCGCGACGCTGAACTGGCTGGACCCGATCTGGCCCGATAGGCCCACCGTGAACCCACTGGCTGCAATCGAGCTGGTGTTGGTTACGGTGGCTGTTTGCGCCGCGCTGGTTAGCCCAAGACCCAACGTGCCAAAGCTCAACTGCGTTGGAGTGACAGTCAGCCCGGACGCGATCTGGCCTGTGCCGTTCAATGGCACAGTTACCGGCGCGACGCCAAGCGTGGAAGAAGACACCACAAGCGCGGCCGTGATGCCGCCTCCCGCGGAGGGATCGAAGATGACCTGAACGGTGCAACTGGCACTGCTCGCGAGCGTCGCTCCGCAGGTTGTTGCGCCGGTCACAAAGCTGCCCGCTGCCGGGCCTGTGATTTGGAAGCCCACATTGGCCACAGGGACTCCGCCCGTGTTGCTAACCGTGAGCGTCTGGGCTGCGCCGGCCACGCCCACCGGCTGTACCGCAAAGGTCAAACTCGACGGGCTCACGCTAAAACTCGCCGCCAACACGCCCGTGCCGTTCAGCGCCACAGTCTGCGTGCGCAGCGCATCGCTAACCGTCAGCGTTCCGGTCTGCGCGCCCAGTTGAGTTGGGGCGAATTCGACGCTGATCGTGCAGCTCGCGGGACCAGCGAGCTGAGTTCCGCATGGATTCGACACTTGAAATGGCCCGCTTACAGAAACAGTGATCGAAGTCAGCGGCAAGCCGCCGGTGTTGGTTAAGGTCGTCGTCAGCGCGGTGGAATCCTGCCCTTCCGCCGTTCCGGGAAAGGTGATCGAGAGGGGATTCAGGATGTCCGTAGGCAAAGCTGCGCCAGTCCCGGTCAATGCCACGGTCTGCGTTCCCGCGCCATCGGTAAGCGTAAGCGTCCCCGCCACCGCCCCGGATTGGGTGGGCGCAAACTCGACCGTCACCTGGCAATCGGTCTGTGCCGCCAGCGTTCCACAGGTGTTGGCTGCAATCAAGAACGGCGAACTGACGGTAACGCTTGTTATGGGAATCGCCGTTGCGCTGGTGTTGCCCGCTTCAACCTGTTCCGGCGTGGAAGTGGTGCCCAGCTGCACCGATCCGAAATCGATGGCCGCGGGCGTAAGGCTCACAGTTCCGGCCGGCGTTCCAGTACCGCTCAGCTCCACGCTCAATTGGCCGCCGGAGACGTTGGCGCTGACGATCATCTGGCCTGTGCGGCTGCCGGTCGCGGTGGGCGTAAACGTGACCTGAATCGCGCAGCTCCCGCCCGCGGCAAGGCTCGCGCTTACGCAGTCGTCTGTCTCGCTGAAGTCCCCACTCATCGCGATCCCGGTCGGCGTCAGGGCAATGCTTCCTGTGTTGGTGAGGGTCACTGTTTGCGCAGTGCTCGTGGTTCCAAAAACCTGGCTCGCGAAGGTCAGCGATGTGGGGTTCACGATCGCGGTCGTCAAGACTGTGCCCCCGGTCCATAATCCGGTCTGCCAGATGCCGCGGCCGTAGGTGCCGGCCAGCAAAACCTGCGAAGGGGAGGATGCCGATGAAGCAATCAATTTCACAACAGGAGCTTGCGGCAGCCCGCTGCCGAATGTCGACCAGCAGTTGGATGAAGGCTGCGCGCATTTGGCAATCTGCGTCGTGAAATAGACGCCGTCATCGGTGGCGATATAGGCGGTACCAGCGCTTTGCGGATCGACAACCACGCTGTTCGCCGGCGTCTCAGGAAGGTTCGACTTGAAAGTCGCCCAGTGCGCCCCTCCGTCGGCCGAGCCGTACAGCGTCTCCACAGTCGCGTAGGGAGTTGTGTTCCCTTCTACCGTCACATAAACGGTCTTGCCTGTCGTGTCGTGCGGGTCGATAAAGATGCTCGATATGTCGAAGCCATACTCATTTAAACTACGGGTGTCGTTGGTCACCGGGTTCAGCGCCAGATCGCTCCACACCGGCGAAGCGCCGCCGGGATTCACAGTCGCGCCAAAAACATGCCCGGCGATCTTCGCTCCTCCATCCAGCGAGCCGTACATGCCCACGTAGATCATCTCTCCGCCGTTGGGCAGCGCGGCTGAGGCAGGAATCGCAAGCGCGGCCATTGAGCGAATCAGAGCGTCTCCGCTGCAGGCGACTTTGCTTGCCCCGTTGTCGAGAATGGAACTGATCGCGTTCGTCCCATTCCAGCCAACGCCGCTGGCCGGCCCACGCCAAACCCGGCAGGTGCCAATCAGCAACTGCGTTTGATCCAGCGGGTCCACAATGAACGGCGCTGGAGTCGCCATGGTGTAACCGTCCCCGCCCACATCCGCATCGGTAATGGCGCCGGCGCCAAATGCGGCGGGAGTGCATGGCGCCGTCTCATCGCAAAAGTGAATTGAGACGCCCGGCTGGTTGTTCACAAACCAGTTCGTGTTGCTCTGCGGATCGATCACCACCGGTCCGCCCTCGCCGCCCAGAATTTGCGGCCAGTCCACAGTCGGCCCAGTGGCGCTGGTCGCGCCCGCGGTTCCGTTCACACCCAACCCGGCCATCATTGTGTAGGGCGTGAATTCAGATGCGGACATGCTCGTCACCTCGGCAAGCGAACCCAGACTTCCGTTCATATTCTGAAAGTGGGTCGAGTCGGTCGGGGAACACACGGATTCAGGGGCGCTCGGCGGGCTCTCGTCGATGGCGTCCATCGATCGCCAGAGCCCGCTATCGTTGCCGATGAATATCTCCAGCGGATTGGCCGTGCTCCACGCCAGCGAGTGCTGGAATTCGGCTACCCGCGCGCTCATGCACGTCGTAGCATTGGTTGTGTTGCGCCACACGCAGCCCTCGGCCAGGCTGCACTTCCAAACGTCGTCCGCGCCGGCCAGAAGCAGCGTATCCTCCCCCTGTCCCAATCCGGCCGGCACCGCGGCCAGAGCCAGCGTGTAGTCGCCGTTCTCAATCGTGGCCGGCCCGTCGCTTGTGTCCGCCTCCAGCGCGGTCGTGTTCAATTGTTTCGGAAACGTCATGGTCTGCGTCGTGCAGGCGCCCGCGCTAATCAAACACGGGTCCTGCCACAGCCCCTGGTCCTGGTTAAATGCGTCTGTTGTCCAGGCAAAAGTGTCTCCAGTCTGCGGATTCACCGCCAAGGTTCCGCGAAAGATCGGACAGTCGATCGATCCAGTTGTGCCGGGATTGGTTGGACACAATGCCTTTGTGAGTCCTGAGCCCGGCTGCGCCGCCATCCTCGTCCAATTGATGCCGTCTGTCGATTGGTAGTAACCGTGGTAGCGCATTGCCGCCACAAAGAGCTGCCGCACCGGATTCCACACCACCGATGTGACCGCATTGCCGTTGGAACCCGTAAAACCGCCGGCCGGCGCTTGGATTTGCGCTGAGCCGCCATCGGTGACCGCGGCCAGATTCCAAGTTGCGCCGCCATCTGCCGAGTAATAGAGCCCTGCAAAACTCCGATTGGGCTCTAGCGCATTCACCAGCGTGCCTTCATACGCCTGTGAAACCGCAGCCACAACCATTTGCGGATTTACCGTGCTCCATGCAAAGCCGGCAAATCCTTCCCCGGCAAATGCCCATATGTTGTTAGCCGTCGTTATAATCAGGCTCCAACTGTTTCCGCTGTCTGTCGAACGCAGGATTCCCGCTCCATAGTAGGAGTCCAGCGCATCGTTTGGATCGCCGGTGCCGGCCAGAATCACACCCGTGCCGCCCGGCTGCACCGTCAAGGCCCCAATGCTGATGGATGCGTCGGAGGCGTCGATCAGAGCCGCCACGGTGTCGGTAAGAGGGGTGAACACAACCGAGGCCGCATTGCCCGTGGAGGCATTTTGCGCCACCCAGACTCCGCCGCCGGTGGTTCCCAGGTAGAGCCGATTGCCGGTTGAGTCGGAGGGGTCGAGAGCGAGTGCGGAAACCCTCCCTGTAACCAGTCCAAAGTTCTGCGTAACAACCGCTGTGGGCCCCAGCGGCTGCCACGTAGCCGTCGCCGCCGATTGAGCTTGAGGACTTTGCGCATCAGGCCGCAAGCCGGCCGCTTGCAAACTCCCGCGCATGCTTGCCGTCCGTGAGCGTCTGCCCCCTGGCTTCCAGCCCCGCTCCGCCAGGAATCTTTGTGCCTGAACCACCCTCGGCGCCAAATTCGTAGGTCTGGGAGTTGTCCCCCCGCTCTGGGCTTGGCAGGCCAGCGCTTTAGCCCTGGCATCGAGACCCGCAAAATTGCCGGGAGCTTCAGCCCCTGAGGTCTGCTCCGCGGAAGAGCGGTCCGCTGCGCCTATTCTTGCGCCAGTCTGCGTCGCCGTGCCCTGCGCTGGCACCGCGACCGCCATCGCCGCGAAAAGGACAACAATCGCCAGCGCCGCCGGCAGACTGCTCAATAGCCGCGCCAGCCACCTGCAAATCCACGCTGAAGAAGAAGCCGTCCCGCCCTTGCCGCCGGGGTCAGCCGCGCCGGAAAACCACAAACAATTGCGTATCGACACACGTGCCCGAAATCCGATTCCGGCCTCCCCTCTTTCAACTTCTAAGGGGGATTTTGTCGGAACCCATTGGATTAGTTCGTGCGAAACACGCAATTTCCGGGGTTGAAATCAGGCTGCGATTATAGCTCGAAAGCATACACAAGGGAATGTGAGGAAATTCACTCCTTTAAAATCAGTTCTCCGCGCTAGCCTTCCGAGACCTCTTAGCGATTTTATCGAGGCCAGAGCGGAGCGCCGTCAGGCCCATCCGGTCAGAAATCGCCAGAGGTCTGACAGGCCAGAGGAATTCAAGGGCCGAGCTTCAAAAGCCGGATGCACCACGACGCCGCTCTCACGCGGACTGGAAGCCAAGCCCTCGGCAGCTCCCGTCGATCTCCGCCGCGCGCTCAAAGATAATAGCCGCTATTCAACTTGTAGGCATGGCGCCCAAACCCTAACGCCGCGTTATCGACCAGATCCCAGAGAATGGGGCCTCCCGTTCCATTGTAGAAGGGGCCAATTTTATTGATGTTGCGCACGCTCAATTTAAGCTCTTGCAGGTACGTTCGGATCAACAGCCACTCAACATCGATATCCCAGCCGCCTCCGCTGCTAATCCCCTTGTCCCCAGGTGGCGCTGGCTTATCGTCGATCAATACCTGAACGGCAAATATCCAGACGGGATCCATTTGTATCTGCGAGAACCCGAGCTCGCGGCACGCGGTAACCCGTGGATCGAAGCGGTCGTCCAAATGCAATGCGGTGCCAACATAAATCTTGAAGTCGGTTGAATCATTTTGAATCACATACAGACGGGAGCCGCTACCCAAAGCCGGCTTTACCATCACAAGTCCGCCTTGGTAAACAAGATCGTGCCGCTTCTCATAGTTGTACGTTATCTTCAGCATCGACACCTCCTTCCGCGTAGATCTTATTGCCGAGATTTGTTGCCGGACACCTTCACGTCGATCCTATTGGCCAGAGTCCGCATTTTCAACGGCGTTCTTCAGATATATATATCTTCCGCTCGCGGAAAGGTTGCATCAAGCCGGCGCCAATTATGCAAGACAACCCCGCTTCGAACTTACCAGCTTCCCCAGGCGCGGCTGATGTAATCGGCCAGCGTCATGCTGATCAATGTCAGAAACGTAAAAATCCCCGCCCCAACCGTCAGTTTCGTCAGCTTGGTGCTGTACTTCACGCCCATGAAAAACAGCACAACTAACGTTGCCTTCACGCAGCCGATAGCGATGGCGATCACTGGATTCCACACCCCCATTTCAATGTACGATGCACCTACCGTCAGCGCCGTAAACACCAGCAGCGTGAAAAAGATAACCACATAGACGATAGGAGGGGTTACGTGATGCTCGTGTTCGCCGTGCTTTGCCAGTTTCTGTTCCCGCGTCTGTTCGCTCATGCCAGTTGTGTCCTTTATTGGTGTCTGCTGATCAGATAGAGCAGAGGAAAAAGAAAGATCCAAACGATATCGACAAAGTGCCAATACAGCCCGAAGTTCTCAACAAACGTGACGTGGCCAGCCGTATAAGCCCCGGCCCACGCGCGGAAGATCATGAAGCTCAATATCGCTATGCCGATGATCATGTGCAGCGCGTGCATGCCGGTCATTGCGAAGTAAAGCGAAAAATATACTTCTGTGTGCCGCGCCATATCGAGCGGAAGCGGCTTGTCGCCCGCCGCCTTTGCCGCCTCGTCGGAGTCGGGATCGAGAAATGACTGCAAGCTATAGTGAAAGCCGGGAACGTGATGCTTCTCGATCTTCTCTGAATACTCGATCGTCTTGATCCCCAGAAAGATAAGTCCTAGAAGGAAGGTTAGAACCAGGCACAGAACCAATCCGCTCTTTCGCCTGGTCTCCGCGCACCAAACGCCCATAGCCATGGTGAAGCTTGAACTAATGAGCACCGCGGTGTTCGCAGTGCCCCAAAAAATATTCAATTGATGCGATGCCGCCACAAACGCAGGGTAATACCAGTTGCGATAGATCAGGTATGCCGTAAACAGCCCGCCGAAGAACATAACTTCAGTTAGCAGGAAGAGCCACATGGCAAAGTTAGTAGTGTCCGCCTGCTGCTCGACGGACTCAAAGTGGTGGCGCAAATAGGCCGGATGCTCGTGGTGATCGACTTCCGAGCCGCCCTGGACAATCGCGTGACTATCCGGCATGAGTCACCTCTTTCTCCTTTTGCTTTTCCAGCCACTCGTAGTCGTAGGCTTCGTGGTCCATGATCGGAGTTACAGTGAAGTTCTCGGTCAATGGCGGCGACTGAATCTGCCACTCGAGGCCCGTTGCCTGCCACGGATTGTTGCCCGCAATCTCGCCATACTTCAGCGACCATGTCAGGTAGAGAATCGGCAGCAGGTAGCCCACGCCAAGAATCGTCGCGCCGGCGGTCGAGAACACGTTGAGTACCTGGAACTCCGGCGGGTAAGCGGCATAGCGCCGCGGCATGCCCAGCGTGCCAAGAATAAACTGCGGGAAGAAGGTGAAGTTAAATCCGATGAAAGTAACTACAGCCGCTAACTGCGATATCTTCTCCGGATACATGCGGCCCGTCAACTTCGGCCACCAGAAATGGATTCCGGCCAGAAACGCCATGAGCATCCCGCCGACCATTACAAAGTGAAAATGCGCCACGATAAAATAGGTTTCGGTTAGATGGATGTCGGTGCCGGCAGTCCCAAGAAATACTCCTGTCAGTCCGCCGATGGTAAACAGCCCCATGAAGCCGAAGGTATATAACATCGGCGTCTCAAAGGTGATGGAGCCTTTGTAGAGCGTGAATGTCCAGTTGAATATCTTGATGGCCGAGGGCACCGCAACCAGCATGGTCAGCAGGCTGAACACTAACATGGAATAGTTCGAGATACCCATAATGAACATGTGGTGGGCCCAGACAAAGAACCCGAACACGGCGATCGCCACCGACGAGAAGGCGACAGCCGTGTAACCGAACACCCGCTTTCGGCTGAAGGTTGAAACCGTCTCGGAGATAACTCCCATGCCGGGCAGAATCATGATGTAGACGGCGGGGTGGGAGTAGAACCAGAACAAATGCTGGAATAGGAGCGGGTCGC
>CAZSVJ010000056.1:0-15682 GCA_964610185.1 uncultured Occallatibacter sp.
ATGCCGAGCAGTATCTGCGCATGGTTTTCCAGCCGCTGCTCGGAGTGCATTCGACACCGGCGCTTTATGTGGAAGCCTTGCATCTCCACGCTCAAAGCGGCCTTTCGTGGTACGACGCATTGATCGT
Source organism: uncultured Occallatibacter sp. (assembly GCA_964610185.1). Classification (GTDB taxonomy): domain Bacteria; phylum Acidobacteriota; class Terriglobia; order Terriglobales; family Acidobacteriaceae; genus Telmatobacter. Next base: position 128 of record CAZSVJ010000056.1, read on the forward strand.
CTCCGCCGCTCTCCAAACGCGGTGCGATCTTCTTTTCACGGAGGATCTCCAGCATGGGCAGCGGTTCGGCAGTCTCCAGGTTAGAAATCCCTTCCTCTGATTTCTCGCAATCGCAAATTAACTGACGCGAACAAACGGCATCCTCCACGTCCGATGCTGGGACATGATGACCATAACGAAACTCCATTCGCGCTGGACCTGCAAACGGGGGCTTCAGGATTTTGCTTGCCAATTACTTTCGGGAGTATTCTGTTATTAGCGGAATGGAACCGCGACCTGGCGAGCCCATGAGAGCCCTAAGTCACGCTGAACTGACGACCGTCGACCTGCATAGCCAGCTACGCTTCATCGTCGACCGCCGCGTGGGCTGGCTCGACTTGATCGCTGGACCGCTGTTTCTGTTTGTCCTGCTCGATTTCACGTGGTCCCATCCGAATTCCTGGGATCATGCCCTCATTCAAAAAAGCACATGGCCTCTTCTCTTCGCGCTGCCCAGCCTTTTAGCGCTCGCGGTCGGATGGATGCAGGGCCGCTCAACAGAACTTCGGGTTACAAGCAGCGAGCTGGTAGCCACGGGAAATGTCGGAAGCTTGTTCTCCACCGAAGTCAGAGTGCCAGCCACTGAAATCAAGTCAATTGGATTCAGAGCGGGTGCACATACCAGGCAAGGCGGCTTGTTTGTGAAACGCGGCTGGAGATACATCTGCCTTCTTCCCGGACTCAATCCGAAGCAAGCCGGCGCTGTTTCACGAACCATCTTTCGCAGTTTCCCCGAGATCGGCAGCGAAGATCGCGATCCGGATTCGCTTCTGTTTGGGAAGGAAAGCGACCTCACCACTCTGGGGCTCTCTAATCCTCAGCGCTACGAGAGGGGTCCGGGCTCCTAACCGGCGTAACCGCTCGTGAGTTTTGACGCTGCAAGGCAATCCCTTACCCGGCCGCCGCGTCTTCCAGCGTCATTAGCCCACTGTACGCCGCATACACTCCTTCAAACACAGCGTCCCAACTCATCGTCAGCGCGTGAGCCCGAGCTGCCAAGCGCATGGCCGCATGTTTTTCAGGGTTGCTCAGCACTTCGGCCACCGCGGCCGCAAAACCGTCATCCGGCACAATCCGGCCGGTCACGCCGTCGCGCACAATCGTCTTCGGACCGCCATCCGGAGAAACAATGGCGGGCACGCCGCTTGCCATGGCCTCGAGCACTACGTTTCCAAAGGTGTCTGTGTGCGACGGGAACACAAATAGATCCATATTCGCGTACGCTTGAGAAAGCGCTTCGCCCTTCAGTACACCAGGAATCTCCGCACGCGGCATCCGCTCGCGCAGCCATTGTTCCTCCGCGCCGTGCCCCACAATAAGAAATCTAAAACTCCGGTGCCCCATGCGCTCCAGCTCTTCCTGCACCTGAGCCAGCAGCGTGACATTCTTCTCAATCGACAAGCGGCCCACAAATCCCAGCAATTGATCCCTGTCTTCCGGGTCGCGCCTGCGCTTGTCGGGATGGAAGAGCTCGGCGTCCACGCCGCGCGGCATCAGGTGGCAAGGCCGCCCGGTCATACGCTCCAGCAGCGCGCAGAGCTCAGGATTTGGCGCAAACAACACGCGCGCAACCGAATAAAATTTGGCTGCGGCGGCCATCGCCAGGTCCTCGATCGTTTGCCCCGTCGCTGCTGAATGCCGCTTCGGCAACAGGCGCAAGAACCAGTCCGACCGCCGCGCAGCATACTCGTGAACGTTGGTGTGCCAGCTCGCAGCCAGCGGCAGATTCAAATGGTGAGCCAGGCCCGCTCCAAGCATTCCCACCTCGCTGGGGCCAGTAATGTGAATCAGATCGGGCTTAAATCGTTCCAGCACTTCCTCGATCAACGGAATGTGGCGCAGAAATGCGGGATCGAAGCGAAGATCTTTTTCGAGAGCAAAGGAGAGAAAGCCGCGGGAGAGCTCGAGCGTCCAAATGTTGCCGTCTTCGAGAATGGCCTGGGTGCGGTCTCCGGCGCGGACGCAGAGAAACGGCAAATTTCGCCGCCGCGCAAACGCCTCAAAGTGCCGGCTGGTATGCGCAACGCCGTTGACCTCGTGAAACGAGTCGGGGAAGTAAGCTACCCGCGGAATGGGATGAGCCATAAATTCGAGCCTGCTGGCTGCGAGCCTCAGCCGTCGTGCTCGCCCAGCGCAAGCCGCAGTTGGTCGGCCTCGCTCCATGCAATCTTCAGGCCGCCGGAAACGAAGCCACGGCCCATCATTTGCACCAACCGGATGCCGAGGGTCATGGCCCACGGTGGCGCTCCATTTGGCCAAAGCTGGCTCAACGGCCTTGCCACACCGTTCGCATCGGGATGATAGACGCGCTCGTCCCACGTCCGCGAGCCTTGCGGAAACTCAGGATAGTCACGAACCGCGTCGATAGTCGAGCGTAGAATCCGATGCCTCCACGGCTCCGCGTACTGCGGCATAAAGAGCATGTCGCTCTTCTTCTCGCGCCGAATCTCGTGCACAAATTCGGTAAAACTGGTCGCGTTGGTGAGGTTGATATTGGCGTTCGGTTCCACGCCGTGACGGTCCCCGCCGGTGATGAGCAGCATGTTCCACTTCTCCGCCAGCCGCCGCACCCTGCGATTCTCATCCCAGTGCCTCAGTCCGTTCAGCTCCAGGGCGTGAAGGTAGTTGCCGTTCTTCTGTAGAAACTCATTCACCAGGAACTCATGCCGCTCGCGGCCAACCAGGTATAGGTCCCACATGGGATGGTTGAAGACCACCAGCACATTCCGTTCTTCGTGCAGCGCAATCAGAATCTCGGTCAGCCGCGCGTCGCTGGGGTTCGCGGTAAAATCCTCAAGCGTCTCCATCCATTCTGTAGCCCTGGCGCTGGGCAGGTTATGCACGCCCAGATGAAACGACTGCTTGCCATACGGCGTTGACCACTCAACCGAAACAGGAATCTGGCGCGCGCTCGGCACCGTCCGAAGCATCATCGGCGCCTTTATGTTGTCGTGATCTGTGATCGAGACCATGGGCGCAATGTCAAGCTGCTCAATCTGCCCGGTCTCCAGATCGAACGCCAGTTTCGGGGTCATCGGAGGCGTCCAGTAGCTCTCCGCATAGTTAATCCGCAGCCCATGCCCTTGTTCCGACCGTCGCTCCAGGCGCGACATTAGCGGCCGAATCAAAGGGTACTGATTGCCAACATTGGCTAGAAAATCCAGGGTCTCTTTGGATTGGTTGGTGTGACTGTGCAGTGAAACACCTGACCGGAAGCCGCGCGCTGCGTGAGGATCGCGCCACAGGTACGAGATGGTCGTATTGGCCATTTCCGCTCCTTCTACTCGATCTTTACCGGGTTTCTGCATTCAGTATCGACCTCGAACCATAAATGCCGGATTAAGATGGTGCGAAAACTCCTTCAATTAGCCAGGGAATCAACAAAGTTACCCTGACCAATACCCAAGGATCATTAAAATTCCCTAAGAATCAGGGAAAAAAGCCAAGAAACGTGCGCATTCGAGCGCGACTGAATGCTGCACTAAAGCTCCGTGCTGCGGGATGACTTGGGGAAACACGTGAAATAAGCCTAGCAGAATCAATTCAATTGCATCTATATAATTCCGGGCAGTCCCGGAGTTGCGAGATCCCATTGATTCCCATCCCGGCATTCAAAAGAAATGGACCGGTCACGGGCTTAAGATTCTTTAAGAAGAGCTTGAGTTACTTGCTGGTCTTGGCCAGGTCCGGTCCCAGAAAAAACTCGAGCGCCGGGCCGGCCATCAGGTCTTCGGCAGTTTCGCTTCCCTCGGTCACAGGGGCCTTATCCACCAACCCCTCGTCCAAGAGGTAGTTCCGCGTCAAGCCGCTGCGCAGCAACTCGAACGCCTGCTCGGGCGTATCCGCAAACTGGAACAGCTCAATGTCTTTTGGGCTTATCGCCCCTTTGTCCACCAACACATCCAGGTTGAAGACACTCTTCCAATACTCCGAGCCGTAAATCACCACCGTAATTTTTTTTGCCAGCTTCTGGGTTTGCGCCAGCGTCAAAACCTCGAACATCTCGTCCAGGGTCCCGAATCCCCCCGGAAACACCACCAGCGCCTTCGCTAGATACGCAAACCACAGCTTGCGCATGAAGAAGTAGTGGAACTCGAAGTTGAGCGAAGGCGTGATATAAGGATTCGGCGCTTGCTCGAAGGGCAGCCGTATGTTTAGCCCAATCGTCTTTCCGCCCGCTTCCCATGCGCCCCGGTTGGCCGCCTCCATGATCCCCGGCCCTCCGCCTGAAGTGACCACAAAGCGGTGGCGATCGGACTTGATCCCCTTGGCCCAGTTTGTCAGCATCGCCGACAGCCGCCGCGCGTCCTCGTAAAAGCGAGCCATCTCCACGGCGGCCACGGCGCGCTTGCGCTGTAAATCCGTGGCCTGGCCGGCGGCTATCTCCGGCGCGCTGGCCGGCTGCTCGTGGCTCGGCGCAGGCTGGCTCGATCCTGTATTGTCCAGAAGCTCCAGCGCATGATCGGCCTCCTCGCGTCCGCGAAACCGCGCCGACCCAAAGAACACCACCGTGTCCTGAATTCGCTCGTGGCGGAAACGCGCCAAGGGCTCGAGGTACTCCGACACAATTCGCATCAGGCGGCCGTCGGCGCTGTTCAGAAATGCGGGGTTCTCATAGGCAAGCGGAGCCTTCTCAAGCGGCGCAGGCGCGTCAGGCCGGCTGTTCCCTGTTCCCTGTTCCTTGTTCCCTGCTTCCTCGTCGTTCATCGTTCATCCGTCCCGTGCCTGACCGCGTCTTGAAACGCAATCCACAAATTCAATAAACCGAGCCCCGACACGATGCCCCGCACCGCGCCGTTGGCCGCATAAATCGAGAGCGTGGGGAATTGCAGAAACAGCGGGTTCTGGTCCCAGAACATGTGCGACCACGGCGCATAGCAAACGGCCAGCCCGATGTACATCCGCAGCAGCACGCGCAAAAGTAACTCGGCCTTTTCAAGCCAGCGCGGGAGCCGATGCGGCCCATGCTTTCCATTCGACGGTCCAGGCTCCGCCCCACCTTCATGCGCTGTTGCGGCCACAAGTTCCTGGCCGGGCTTGTGAGCCGGGTTCGCGGACAACAAAGGCGATATTATTTCCGGCTGTTGGGGCATTCTGTAAGTTCGCGCAACCTCCCCGATTCTGCGCAACTCGCAGCCTATGGCCCAGGGCCCGGAAGCCCGGCCGGCTCAGGGACGCCGTATTGCAACGGTATCACAGCGAGCGACTCCAGACGGGCGCGCGGGCATGCAGTGCCTCGTCTCAGATTCGACGGACCGGAGAGCAGGAGGAAGGCTATTCTCTTCTTAGGCGGGGCGAAACGGTGCAAGAGAGCATTCTGAAACTTCTGCGGGCAAAGAGCGGCCATTTCCTCTTGGAATCGGGCCATCATGGAGATCTTTGGCTCGATCTGGAGACGCTCTGCCTGCGGCCTCGACTTCTTGAACCGCTCATCAAGGAGCTTGCGAAACGGCTGGCGACAATGGAAATTGAAGCCGTATGCGGTCCTCTGGTGGAGGGAGCCTTCGCCGCTTTGATGGTCGCAGGTCAGCTCGATATTGAATTCACTTACTCCGAACGCTTCTCCCAGCCGACGCCGGACGGTCTATTCCCGGTCGCCTACCGGGTGCCGACTCCACTTCGTGAGAGGCTTCGCGGCAAGCGCGTCGCCATCGTGAATGACGTAATCAATGCCGGCTCGGCAGTCATGGGCACTTTCACCGATTTACAGGAGTGCGGCGCGAACCTCGTCGCGATCGGTGCGTTGCTCGTCCTGGGAACGCCAGCTTCCGAGTTTGCCGCCCGTGCGAATATTGCCCTGATCAGTCTGGCAACCCTCCCCAACAACCTGTGGACGGCGCGAGCATGCCCCCTCTGTGCAGCAGGCGTCGCCTTGGAAGACGCTGGGGGATTCGCCGATGCCCTCCCGCCTGAGCCCGCAGACCGCCTCGACAGTTAAAGGATTCCGACCGAAGAGTCTCCGCAACGCAACCTCCCTGCCAACGTCAGCTTCGCCGTGTTACCTTTGTTGAATTCCCGTTAAAATGGCCTTGGCGCGATCATGCGAATTGCCCTCTTTACTGAAACCTTCATCCCAAAAGTCGACGGCATTGTCACCACGCTCTGCCAGACAGTGAAACAACTGGAAAGCCTCGGCCATCAGGTCCTCATCTTTGCGCCGGATGGCGGCTGCGATTATTTTTTGCATTCCCGCATCATTAGCTCGAAGGGCCATTCGCTCTTCCTCTATCCCGAGCTTCGGCTTGCGTTTCCTCACGCCTCAATGCGCCAAGCCATCGCCGAGTTCCAGGCCGATATCATCCACGTCGCCGACCCGGCACTGCTGGGCGTGGCCGGTCTATATTATGGCGGCGGAAAAAATGGCGGGGCTCTGCGTCTGCCGCTGGTCATCTCGTACCACACCGATCTGCCGAAGTATGTCCATTACTATCGCCTGAAGTTCATGGAACCATGGGTCTGGCCCATTCTTCGCAAGCGCCATAACCGCGCGACCCTCAACCTTTGCACCTCGGTGGCCATGGTGGAGCAGTTGCAGCGGCATGGAATCGAACGGCTCGGCCTGTGGCCCGGAGGCGTCGACACCGAACGATTCCAGCGCGATCGCGGTTCGGCGCAAATGCGCGCCCGACTCACCGATGGCCACCCAGAAGACCCGTTGTTCCTCTACGTCGGGCGGCTCTCGGCCGAGAAAGAAATCGAGCGCATCAGGCCGATCCTACTGGCCAATCCCAAGGCTCGGCTCGCTCTGATAGGCGACGGTCCACACCATAAACAACTACAGCAACACTTCGCCGGGCTTCCGGTCCACATGGCCGGCTTTCTCCACGGAGAAGAGCTCGCCCAGGCCTATGCTTCGAGCGACATCTTCATCATGCCTTCCCGAAGCGAGACACTCGGCCTCGTCGTTCTTGAGGCCATGTCGTCAGGCCTTCCTGTTGTCGCTGCCCGTGCCGGCGGCATCCCGGAGATGATTCAGGACGGAGTCAACGGCTTCCTTTTCGACGGAGAAGCGGAAGCCATTGCGGCAATCGAGCAGATCTTGACCTCGCCGACGCTTAGAGAAGCCGTTGGCCACGCCGCGCGAGCTCGGGCGGAACACTTCGGTTGGAGGGCTGCCACGCTTCTGCTACTCGAGCATTACCGCGCCGCCTGTGCGCAGCAGCACATAGCGCCCAACCCCGAACCCGCCCCCGCACACGCGAATCTGCGATCCCGCGCCAAGAGCCGGCTCCGCAAGGCCACACTCTTCTCCATCCGCAAGCTGCTCCCGTAGACGGCTTGGCGTGCGTGTCTCGGGGCTGCTGGAAGCTGTTTACTACGCCACCCGCGCCAAACAGACCGCGAACCAGCGCTGCGCGTCCGTCCAGGTCTCAACCGGCGTAAACCCAGCCGCAGCTAGCATTTCCTCAGGCTGCCCTGGCTGGTATTTGTAGCTGTTTTCGGTATGAATGGTTTCGCCGCGTGTGAAATCGACTGCAAGGTCCTGGCCGCCCAGATCCAGCCCAGTTAGCCATACCCGCTGGGCGATGCGGCTCTCCAAATGCATTTCAATCCGCGATTCCTGCGCATTCCAAACTGCCCGGTGTTCGAAGCTCTCCAGGTAGAAGTCGGCGCCCAACTCGCGGTTAAGGCGCGCTAGCAGGTTCAGGTTGAAGTCGGCCGTCACCCCGGCTGCGTCGTCGTACGCGGCAACCAGCGTCGCCTCATCTTTTACCAGGTCAACGCCGAGCAGCAATCCATCGCCTGACTTGAGACCGGAGCGAACGCCGCTCAGAAGCTCAGCCGCTTGCCAAGGGTCAAAGTTGCCGATGCTCGATCCGATATAGAGCACCAGCCGCCGGTCGCTTGTGGCAGCAAGCTCAAACTCATGCGTGTAGTCCATCACTCGCGGAGACACGGCGACCCCGGCGATCTCCCGTTCAATCCGGTCTCTGGCTGTTTCAAGCGCGCTCGCCGATACATCGACGGGTTCGTAGAGCACAGTTCCCTGATGCGCGACCGCGGCCGCCAGCAGCAGGCGCGTCTTGCCTGCCGAGCCCGCGCCTAATTCCGTTATGCGCAGGCGCGGAGGGTTGTTTCTAAATTGCCTGACTCCCTTTGGCTGCGCGGTAAGAGCGATGATTCGTTCTGCATTCGCCGCAAGAATCCCGCGTTCCGTCCGGGTTGGGTAATACTCCGGCCGCTCGGTGATCTCGTCGAACAGGCGCGACCCCGCCTCGTCATAAAACAGCCACGGCGGCAGCCGCTTGGGACGAGAAGTGAGTCCTTCCCGGACAGCGGTGGCAAGCCGGTGCTCAATCTGACTTTGTATTGCAGGCAAGGGGAAAGTTGTCATACGGTCCAAGGGGAAAGCTAAAGTCACACGCTCAGTTGGATGCATCTCCGCCCGCAACGGTTACTGGAAAGCCAGCCGAATTCCCGAAAACTGCCAGCGCGACTCGGGCGAGAAGAAATTCCGGTAGCTGGCACGAATGTGCGCGGCGGGCGTAACGCACGATCCGCCCTTGAGCACCATATTGCCGCTCATGAATTTTCCGTTATATTCTCCCAGCGACCCAGCCGCGGGCCGGTAGCCCGGATAGCCAAGGTAGGCGCTCGCGGTCCACTGCCAGCAATCGCCGAATAACGGAGTCGAATTATCCGCAGGCCGCGCTGGGCCGTCACCCATTTCCGGGGCCGGCCGCAACAGGCCCGAGTCCAGCAGATTCCCAGTGATGGTCTGGCCTTTGGCCGCTGCTTCCCATTCAAACTCCGTGGGCAGCCGGCGTCCGGCCCAGCGGGCATAGGCGTCGGCTTCAAAGTAGCTCACCTGGCTTACGGGCGCGGTTTCCGTCTGGTTCAGCGGTTGCGGGCCGCGCAGAGTAAACACGCTCCAATCGCCGCTCTCGCTGGTCCAGTAGAGCGGCGCCCGCCAGCCATTCCGTTGCACCGCCATCCAACCGTCGGAAAGCCAGAATTCCGGCCGCCGGTAGCCGCCATCGGCCATAAACTCGGCAAACTCGCCGCAGGTGACCAGCCGCCTGGCCAGTGAATAGGGCTCAAGCCAGACCCGGTGCCGCGGCTGCTCATTGTCGAAACAGAAGGCCTGGCCGTCGTGCCCAATATCGTGAAGCCCGCCCTCGAACGCCTGAAAGCCTAACGCATGCGGCCCCTGGGCCTGCTTTTTCGATTTGGAAGTCGAGACCCCTTCCTCAGGAAGTTCGTGCAGATAAACCGGGCGCAGCGGGTTGGTAAAGAATGCGTGCAGAGTGTCGGTCAGCAGCAGCTCCTGGTGCTGTTCTTCGTGATTGACTCCTAGCTCAATGCGCTTCAGCGCCTCGGGATCAGGATTGCGCTCGACCAGCCGATCGACGGCCTCATCGACGTGTTCGCGGTAGCGCAGGACCTCATCCAGCCCAGGCCGGGAGAACGATGCCCGCAGCCGCTTCTCAGGGAAGGGACCCAGATTCTGGTAATAGCTGTTGAAGAGCCAGGGAAAATCCGTGTTGAACAACCGGTAGCCGGGCATGAACTCCCGTAGAATGAACGACTCGAAGAACCATGAAGTATGGGCCAGGTGCCACTTAACAGGCGAGGCCTCAGGCGTCGACTGCACCATCATGTCCTCAGGCGTGAGAGGCTCGCATAGCGTCAGAGTCCTCCGCCGCGCCTCGCGAAACCGGGCGCCGACCGCTATTTCCGGCGAACATCGAGTTGTTGTGCTCATGGCTTGCCCTCCCGCGTGAAATCGAACGGCTCCGGAACCAAACCATTTTGTGTCATTTTGCCCGACCGCTCAAAGATATCGTCCAATTTTAGCTCGACGAGCTTCCGCTTTTTGGAGTTTAATGTTCCGTAATCCAATTTCGGCGAGGGATGCATGACTCGCCCGGAGTGCTTTCGATCAGGAGGGAATATGTTGAATTGGAGCCAATTTCGATGTTGTCCGGCCTTCGCAGTTCTGGCGGCGCTCGCCATGCCTCCTGTGAATACCTTCGCCCAACTCCCTTCTGGCCAGCCTTCGGCCACACCGGCGCAGTCGCAGACCCCCAATTTTAGTCCCCAGATTCAACCAACCGACAAAGAGGTCGGCGACGCGCTGATGTCGCACCAGCGTTACCAGGCGGCTATCGAAGCCTACAAGAAGGTTCCGGGGCCATCCGCCGAAGCTTTGAACCAGATGGGAATTGCCTACCAGATGATGTTCAGTCTTGAAGAGGCTGTTAAATGCTACACGGCGTCGATGCGGCTGGAACCGCAGAATGCAAACGTGCTGAATAACCTTGGCACGGTTTACGACTCACTCAAGCAATACAGCGCCGCGGAACACATGTACCGCAAGGCGCTCAGGTTCGATCCTAAATCCGCGTTGATCGAGAAGAATCTCGGCACCAACCTGCTGGCCCAACATCATTACAAGAAAGGCTGGGCGGCCTACCAGGCCGCTCTGGCCATCGATCCTCAGATCTTCAAAAACACCGTCAGTCCCAGGGTCGACAATCCAGCCTCGGCACAAGACCGCGGGGCAATGAATTACTACATGGCCAAAGGCTGCGTGCGCACCGGCCAGAACGAATGCGCGATCGATTATCTGCGCATGGCTCTCAACGAAGGGTTCACGAACCCGAAGAAGATTGAAGCCGACGGCGAGTTCGCCAGTCTGCGCGGCATCCCCGCATTTGAACAGCTCCTGGCCGCGCAGCACAATCCGTAACTTCCCGACCCGCGCCGATGGGGGATTTCGTAGCCTGTCGTCCATCCGGGGCCCACGTGCGTCTATCCACATGGGGCTGTCTTGTCGCCCGCTGGAGTTGCCATGAACGTCCGTTTCATATTCGCATTCGTCTTCGGGCTCGCACTTACGGTTTCCGCTGTTGCACAAGATGCGCCCGCCAATCCGCCCGCGACTGCGCCAGCTGCCCCACCGGCGACCTCTCCTGCTGCCGGACAATTCGCAGACCGGGTTCCGGCGCAGGGAAACGGCTCCGGGCGGTGGCAAGGTCAAGGCCAGCGCGGCGGCGGCCGTGGCGGCGGAATGGGCCAGGGACGTGGTCTGGTGGGAACCGTAACTGAAGTTGCCGCGGACCACTACACCATCAAGACCGATGCCGGCGAGACCTATACAGTCCACTTCAGCGCCGACACTCGCATGATCAAACAGAACGCGCAGGGCCCGCGTCAGGGCCAGGGACAAGGTCAGGGCCGGCAACGGGGCGAGGGCGAAGGCGGCGGCTTTGGTGGCAATCCTCCCGCGACAATCAAACCCACTGACATCAAGGTGGGCGACGCGATTGCGGCCATGGGCGAGATCGATGCAACAGCCAAATCCGTCGGCGCGGTGACAGTGGCGCAACTCGATCCCGAGCGCGCCAAAGAGATGCGCGAGATGGAGGCGAACTACGGCAAGACCTGGCTAATGGGCAAGATCACAGCCGTGGACGGCGTCAAAGTGACCATCACGGGCTCGGTTGATAACGCAGCCCACTCCTTTGTGGCCGACGAGAACACCAGCTTCCGCAAACGCCGCGACCCCATCACGCTGGCCGATCTGCAGGTGGGCGACACCGTCCGCATAGAAGGCGCAGTGAAGGATGGAGCCTTTCTGGCAACCACAGTCAACGCGATGGGTACGCCTCCGGGAGGGAATCCGACCGTTCCGCGCAGCGCGCCGCCGCAATAGTTCAACGGCTCGTTGTTGGCGTTTTTGGGGCAATCCCATGAGCAAGGGAGTCACATGAATGATTGCTTTGAAAGGGCACGACTTCAGTCGTGCCAATGTATTTGGAAAAAGATTCTTGGGCTTCAGCCCCTGAGAGCGCCTTCTTAGCGAAAAAATCCCTCCGCGGCTAAAGCCGGAGCAAGATTGGCGCTTTGTGCGGCACGGCTGAAGCCGTGCCCTTTCAAATCCAATATTCCCCACGGCTTATTCATTTACGCAATTATCACGGGGTACCCGTAAGGAACCGTCTGCGGTTCGCATGCAAGTCGATCTGAGAAAATCGTTCCACGTGGAGTTTTCCCTGAGAGGTCCAACCCAATGATGCGGCAAATTACAGCGGCAGCTCTGATTCTTTCAACTTCCGGAATCATCGCGCAGTCTCCCGCGCCTCGCCCGAAATTCGACGCGTTTGAGGTTGCGACCATCAAGCCGGTAGACCATGATCCCAAGGCCGGCCGCTACATCACCATGCAGGGCAACAACCGATTTATCGGGAAGAATTACACGCTGAAGCTGCTCATCGCGGCTGCCTACAATCTCAATCCACGGGAGATTTCTGGCGGCCCGGGGTGGGTCGAGTCCGACTATTACAACATTGTTGCGGTGACGCCCGGCGAAGTCCGGCCCGCGCGCGATGAGCAGATGGCGATGCTTCGCAACCTTTTGGCCGACAGATTCAAGCTGACGTTTCATCGCGAACAGAAGGAGTTCTCGATCTACGAGCTTGAAGTTGCCAAGGGCGGACCCAAACTGAAACCGAGTGCGGCGGCCCCGGACGAACCCGCGCAGCTGATCAGCACCGTCTACCCGCAGCGCATGGTGTTGCCGGCTCGCAACGCGACCATGGGCGATCTGGCTTCATTGATGCAGCGGGCCATGCTCGATCGTCCGGTGGTGGACAAGACCGGTCTTACTGGAAGATACGATTTCGATCTGGAGTGGGCTCCCGACGAAACACAATTCGGCGGAGAAATACCGACGGCATCCGCGGATGCTCCCAGCGCACCGCTTTTTTCGGCGATCCAGCAGCAGCTCGGCCTCAAGTTGGAAGCGGCCAGAGGGCCGGTCGAGGCGCTTGTCGTCGATAAGGCGGAGCGGCCTTCAGAAAACTGATTACTGACCACCGGCTCTCCGGTTCATCTGCCCATTCCCACCCCTCATCCGCATTCCCGGCCCTTCGTCGGAAGTCCCGCGATGTCTCATCCCATTCCGGCTATCTTTCAAGAAGAATTAAATCCTACGAAAGAGAACGGCCACCTTCATGAATGATTTGGCGGAAATGGATCGAATCCCCCAACTCGTCTGCGTCGACGCTGTCACGCGAAGATTTCCACTCGACCACAGCTTCGTGAGCGCGCTTGACAACGTTACTATGTGCGTCGAGCCCGGCGAGTTCCTGGCTATTGCCGGACCTAGCGGAAGCGGCAAATCGACGCTGCTCAACCTGATCGGCTGCATCGACAAGCCAACAAGCGGGCGCATCGTCATTGAAGGCGTAGATACGTCCACGCTGAATGCGACTCGCATGACCGCCCTTCGCCGGGAGAAGATTGGCTTCGTCTTTCAAACGTTTAATCTCATCCCCGTGTTTACTGCCGCGGAGAACGTCGAATTCCCGTTGCTGGTCCAGGGTTTAAGCAGCGGCGAGCGGCGCGAGCGAGTTGCGGCGGCTCTGGAAAGTGTCGGTCTCTCAACACGCGCGAATCATCGCCCCGACCTGCTCTCCGGCGGAGAGCGCCAGCGCGTGGCTGTTGCGCGCGCCATCGTGCATCGTCCCGCCCTGGTGCTGGCCGACGAGCCAACCGCAAATCTCGATACGCGCAACGCCACGCAACTCATCGACCTGATGCACGACCTCAATCGCCGCATAGGTCTCACCTTCATCTTCTCTACGCACGACCAGCGCCTGCTCGAGCACACCGACCGCATTGTTCGCTTGACGGACGGACAGATTGTTTCCGACACACTTACTGCCGAATCCGCAAATGAGGGGGCCAGCCATGGGCAAGTTCTTGCTTCTCGCGTTTAGAAACGTCTTCCGCAATCGCCGCCGCACCATCATGACTCTAATAATGGTGGGCGGAGGCGTGGCTGGACTGCTGCTTGTGGGCGGCTTCTTTGCGCGCATGTTCTGGGGACTGCGCGAGAGCACCATCAACGACGGCCTCGGCCACATTCAAATCTTCACCGCCGAGCACTTCAATCGCGAAGAGAAGCATGTGCTCGACACCGGCATCGAGAACTGGCGCCAGGTGGCTGCATCCGTATCCAGAGGCGGTCATGTGCGCGGCGTCGCGCCCCGCATCGAGTTCAATGGGATGCTTTCGAACGGCATCAAATCCGGCGTCTTCATGGGCAGCGCCGTCGACCCGGTCGCGGAAGAAAGCCTTGGCTTCAGCCCCCGCCTGAGCACAGGAAGAGATCTTGACACCAATTCCAGGGGCGAAGTTGAGGCCCTTATCGGCGTCGGCGTTGCGCGCTCAATGAGCGTTAGAGTAGGCGACGGACTTACCATTCTTGCCGTCACCGCCGATGGCGCGCTCAATGGAATCGACGTGCAGATCGTCGGCATCGTCAACACCGGCTACAAAGAAGTGGACGACCGCTATCTGCGTATCACGCTGCCCGCAGCGCAGCGTCTCCTACAGAGCGATCGCGTGACAAACCTCGTTGTCGGGCTCGATAAGACGGAAAACACCGATATGGTGGCTGCGCAACTCGCCCCGCGCCTGAACGGCATGGCGCAGCAACTTGTTCTCAAGAAGTGGATCGACCTGGCCACCTACTACAAACAGGTCCGTTCTCTTTTCAGCACCATCTTTGTGTTTCTCGGAGTCATCGTCTTTTTCATGGTCCTCATGTCCAGTGTCAACACGCTGCTGATGACCATGTTCGAGCGCACGCGTGAGATCGGCACCATGCTGGCCATGGGCACGCCTCGCTCGTGGATCATGGCCCTATTCGTGCTTGAGGCCACGTTGCTCGGCGTGATGGGCGCTATCGTTGGCGTAGTCGGAGGCAATCTTCTTGGAGCCCTGTTGAATGTCTCTGGAATTCATCTTCCTCCGCCGCCGGGAACAACCGTCCCGATGGCCTTCAAAGTTCTTCACGTGCCCAGCCTGATGATTGGCTCATCGATTCTGGTCATCGTTTCACTGGCTCTGGCGGCCATTCTTCCGGCGATCCGCGCATCCCGGCTGCAAATTGCGGAGGCACTCGCCCATGTCTAGCATCAACTGTGTACTGCGCAGATTTCTGTTTGTCTTTTTCGTCGGACTACTTGTGGCATGCGTTCTTGTTGGCCACGCTGCGCCGCCTCCAGATCCCGACGCCGAGACATTGCTCAAACGCGCCGATGCGTTTCGCAATGGCTGGCCCTCCTATGTTCTGAAAGTGAAAATCACCAATTACGAATCGGACAAAGCCGACGAAGAGAAACTCTACGAGGTCTCGCAGAAGGGTACCGAAAGAACTTACGTCGAGTTTCTCAGCCCGCGCGAAAAGGGCGAGCATTTACTCATGCTCGGCGACGATATGTGGGTTTATCTGCCGGACACCAGCCGCCCGGTTCGCATCACTCCGCTTGAGCGTCTCTCCGGCGACGCTTCGAACGGCGATGTGGCCCGCACCAACTACGCCGCTGACTACACACCCGCTTACCTGCGCACAGAGAAAGTGGGCACAGAAGAATGTTACGTGCTCGACCTCACTGCCAAGCGAAAGGGCGCGACCTATCAGCGGATCTTATTCTGGGTGCGCGTTCAGGATGCGCGTCCCATCAGGGCTGAGTTCTATCTCACCTCCGGAAAGCACATCAA
>CAZSVJ010000057.1:0-15663 GCA_964610185.1 uncultured Occallatibacter sp.
CGGGAAAAATGAACAGCACGAGCGGAAAGAGCAGCTTGATGGTCAACTTTGCCGCTGCCTCTTCCACGGCTTGCACGCGTTGAATTCTGAGCGTGTCGGAATGCGTGCGCAGGGTCTTGCCGATGCTTGTTCCCAACTGCTCTGATTGGATCAGCATGGAAACGAGACTGCGTATGCAATCCAGGTCGGTGCGCTCGGCAAGGTGTTTCCAGGCTTCGCCGCGAGCACGGCCGGCGCGTTGCTCGAGCACGACAATGGTCAACTCATCGCAAAGCTCGGGCTGCGCCTTGGCCAATTCCTGTGCGGCCCGCGCCGTCGCCTGGTCCAGGCTGAGTCCTGCCTCGATGCAAATGATCAGAAGATCAAGCACATCTGGAAGGCCTTTGCGAATCTTGTATTGACGACTCTTGATCTTTCTTCCCAACCAGAAATCCGGGCCCAGGAATCCGATGCCCAACGCCGCGCCATACACAAAGAGCGCGTTGGTTTTCCCGAGGCCGGTCGCCAGGGCAAGAATGCAGAGAGAAACCGGAATCAGGAATTTGGAACCGTAAAAAAGCTTGACTGCGGACTCCTTGCGAAAACCGGCGCGTGTCAGGCGCTGCATCGTAATGGAGACTTCCGCTTTGCTTTTGGGAATGACGGCGTCGAAGCGCTCGACTACTCCGCCGATGGTGAGGCCGGTCTCCTGAATGGTGTCGAGCAGCGTCCGCTTCTTGCGCTGCGGATTGATCACGTCGGAGATTCGTTGGAGCATGGCTTCGCGATAGAACAGAAGCAGCCCGCCGCTCGTGATCAAAAGAAAAACGACACTGAATGAAAAAATTGCAAATGCCATAACCCCCCCTTAAACATCCATGTTGACTAGGTGGCGAATGATGAAGGCGCCAACGACGATCATCCCGGTAGCGGTGCAGATCAGCTTGATACCGATCGGGTTTGTCCACAAAATGCTCATCATTTTTGGGTTGACGGCGTACAAGGCCACTCCAGTTACCACCGGGAGCAGGCTGAGAATCACTCCCGACAACCGTCCCTGTGCTGTGTGGGTGGCAATCTTGCGCTTTAGCCGGAACCGCTCGCGGATGACATGAGCGGTTTTGTCGAGAACCTCGGCAAGGTTGCCGCCGCTCTCCTTTTGGATCAGAATCGCGGTTGAGACAATTCTGAGATCCTGTAGCGGCATGCGGCTGGTCAGGTTGTCAAGGGCGGTCTTCAATTCCAGGCCGAAGTTTTGCTCCTCGAAGCACGCTTTGAATTCGGCGCCAATGGGGTCCGAGCATTCACGTGCAACCAGGCCCATTGAGGCGATCAAACTATGACCGGCGCGGAGCGCGCTTACCATCAAATCCAGCGCCGACGGTAACCCGGCTTCAAACGCGGCAAAGCGTCTTTTGCGCTTGAATTGCACATAGAGAATCGGCGCCGATCCAAATGCCAATCCAACCATGACTGCCGCGAAAAAGTGGGGGAACTTAAAGTAAACCAAATACGCTGGGACGGCAAATGCGACGCCGCACATGGCCATGAGCTGGCCAGCCGTCCACTTGAGATCGGCCTGCTTAAGCAGGGTCTGAAGCAACGGCGCCACCTGCAGGTGCACGAGCTGTTGATTCAGCCAAGGGATGCCGCTGAACTCAGTACTCTTGCGCAGATCCACCAGCTTCTCGCGCGTTTGCGGAGTTTCAGTGGCGAGGGCCGACTCGAGCGATGCGACAACTTGTTTGGCTTTCTGAGCGTCGCCTTGCCCGCTAGCGATAAGCAGCAGAGCGACGACCGAGAACGCACCGAGAAAAACCAAAACAATGATCAATTGCATAAAAGTTGTCCTCCTTTCTGCTTAGTTAACGAGGGTTTCTTGCTCGAACAGGCTAGGCGGCAGAATCACTCCTGCGATGCGGAGCCGTTCAAGGAACTTGGGACGGATTCGGGTCGGCATGAATGCTCCAATGACCTTGCCGTCGGGACCGATCCCCTTCTTGGTGAAGTTGAAAATCTCCTGCATGCTGATGATGTTTTCTTCCATGCCGGTGATCTCGGAGATGCTTGTAATCTTGCGCGTTCCATCGCTCATACGCGAGGCCTGAACCACGATGGTGATGGCGGAAGCGATCTGCTGGCGAACGGACTTTTCAGGCATGTTCATATTGCCCATGGCTACCATCGACTCAAGCCTGGAAATCGCGTCGCGCGGAGTGTTGGCGTGAATCGTCGTCATCGAACCTTCGTGACCTGTATTCATGGCCTGCAACATGTCGAAGGCCTCTTCGCCGCGCACCTCGCCCATGATGATCCGGTCGGGGCGCATACGCAGGCAATTGACAAGCAGTTGCCGCTGCTTGATCGCGCCCTGGCCTTCGATGTTCGGAGGGCGGGTTTCAAGGCGGACAATGTTCTCCTGCGCGAGCCGCAGTTCGGCGGCATCCTCTATCGTGACGAGGCGCTCGTTGTTGGGGATGTACTGCGACAGGATGTTCAGGAACGTGGTTTTACCGGAGCCAGTGCCCCCGGAGATGACGATGCTGATGCGGGCTTTGACCGCGGAAGACAGCAGTTCCATCATCTCGGCCGAGATGCTTTTCAGCTGCACGAGCTGGTTAGCGGCCAAGGGGCCGGTTCCGAAGCGGCGGATTGACAAAGAAGGCCCGTCGAGCGCCAGCGGAGGAATGATGGCGTTCACGCGAGAGCCGTCGGGAAGACGAGCATCGACCATTGGCGATGTCTCATCCACTCTGCGGCCGACGCGGGACACGATACGGTCGATGATCTGCAGCAGGTGGCGATCGTCTCGGAACGAAGTATTGACGCGGGAAAGCAGTCCGCCTTTCTCGACGAACACATGGTCCTTGTCGTTTACCAGAATGTCGGAAATCTTTGGATCGCGGAGCAGCGGCTCCAGGGGGCCGAGACCGAAGACTTCGTCGAGCAGATCGGCCTGAATCTTTTCTTGCTCTTCGTAGTTCAGCGGCACGCGTTGGTCTAAGATGATCTCCTTGACGATGCCTGAAACCGCCTGACGCGCCTGCGAGGAATTGACGCGCGACAGCTTCTCCAGATCCAGCTTGGAGATCAGGGTACGGTGTATTTCCGCTTTGTACTTTTCCAGATTCAGCAGTTCCACGTTTTACCTTCCGTTGAGACAGAATCGTTACGTACAGAGTCGTCGTTAAAAGAGGCCGAATACCTTTTTCTTCGTTATCTCGGGTTCGGGTTCGGGTTGTCCGGATACCGCTCTGGACATCTGGCGGATCAACCGGGAAATGGGTGAATCCGCGAGTGCCAGCGGAGTGGCGGTGTTCTGCATCTGGCGCACAGCGGCAAAGTCGTTGGGAATCTTCCAGGTCGGCGGCCTGGTCAGCGCCTTCGCAATATGCTCTTCGGCAACGCCCATGGAACGGGGATCGAACCGGTTCACCACGATGTCGAGTTTCGGACCGCCTCCGGTAAAAAACTGTGAAATCAGCCGGTTTGAATTGCGCAAGTCGGGGATGGCGGCCTGGGTGACCAGGTAGACGGTGAACGCATCCTTGAAGAGAGAGGTGCCGGTTAGATCGAGCCTCGACCCAACATCGACAACCACGTTATTGAATTCCTGGCGCGCCACCATGAGCAGCTTATCGATCGCTTCATTGGTGGCATGATACTGGGGAAACTTGCCGGGAGCCGCGAGTACCGTGAGCCCCGTGCTGTGCTTCACGAGCAGTTGGCTGAGAAAATTGGCATCCAGACGAGGGGCTTGCTCTAGCGCATTCACGGTCGAGAATTCGGTGACGATACCGAGGTTCAACGCAACGTCGCCCAGAGGGAGATCGAGGTCGATCAGGATTGTGCTTTCGCTGGAATTCATTGCCAGGGCCACCGCGAAATTGGAGGCCAGCGTGGTCACACCGCATCCGCCCTTGGAGCCGAGAAATACGAGTAGCCGGCCGTTCGCCTCTTTTTGGGGACGACTCGTAGGACGGCGCGCCGATGCCCGTACCAGAGCTTCAGCCACGGAGGCATGGGCGAAGGGTGGCGAGAGAAATTCTCGAACCCCAGCCCGCATGCAGCGGACCAACAATTCCGGATCGGATTTTCCCGAATAGACCATCACTGTTTTCTGGCTTCGGGCGCAGATAGCCTCCACCAGTTCAAGGGCGAATTCAGGGAAACTGTCCAGGTCGATGACGAGGACATCGCAGTTTCCTTCCAGCAGACCGGGCACCCCGTCGAGGCTGGCAGGATAGGCATGAAACTCACGAACTATAGCCGCGGAGCATCCCGCAATCGCAATCGCGAGCGAGTTGCGCCGCTGGTCGTCGGGGCCGATGATCGCGACCATCAGGCGCTCGGCGCCGAAGGGATCGGCGTATGGGGATTCAAGATATGGGGCATATGCCGAACTCGAGGGCGCAACGCCCCTCAGCGATTGCGATTCTTCATATGGGCTGACGGGAAACCCTAAGAATTTGTCAAAGTCGGCCATGGTGTTTGTTCCGATCCTCAGTGGGAAAAGAAAGAAATAAGAGTTCCGATTGCAATGGCAGGCGCGTAAGGCATCTTGCGCTTGCGTGGATTTGTGAGCACCAGTTCCGGATCGCGGAGCGATCCGCGTTCCTTGATGCCGAAGATGAGACTGCTCGTGCCGGTGAACAGATCGTTGAGAAATCCACCGAATGCAGCCCAGCACAGAACCATCACTCCGCCTACCAGGCCGGTAATGACGAGCGAAATGAACAATTGGTCGGGGCCGATCCAGGCTCCGATGGCGGCGCACAGCTTCACGTCTCCGGCGCCCATGCCGCCCATCCAGAAGAGAAAGCCGTAAATCAGCAGCCCGAGTCCGAGGCCCTCGAAGCTCTGGCCGAGTCCATGCCAGCCGTGCAGCCAACCGGAGACAGCGATGCCGATCGCCAGGAAGGGAAGTACCAGCCAGTTGGGAATGCGACGGCTGCGTAAGTCCGTAAAGGTAGCCACGGCAAGTACGATCAGAGTTGGCCACCAGGCGAACGAGTTCATGCTCGGGCTCCTTGCCCCTTGGACGAAGGGGCTGCTCATCCTAGAGCAATTGGCCAACCAAACCGCTGTCGACACAAACCGCCTGGATTCAGATCATTAGCAGTTTCACATTCGGGGCGGTGTACACGGGTGTTTACGGGCGGCGACGAGGGGTGAAACGCGACGTATACACCATGGCGGGTATAGCTTGAGGAAGCGGTCGACGAATCGCGGTGGGTTCGCGGCGAACGCGGCGCCAAACTGGCAGGCCGCCGATTCAGGTCTTGGCCCGCGCTATTTCATACCTAGGGCCGGCCAAATCGGAACGTGATCGAGATTCAAAAAAGCTAGTTCTAGCCACAGTTGCCGTGCCATTGGTCGGGGATCGCGCCCTTAGAAAATATAAGCGCAACAACCGAATCAGGCATAGTTACGAAGGTGTTCTTGGACTAATACAAATGGGCTATTTACAACCTGGCGTACTTTTGGCGCGCAACGCGCGGAAAACTCGACTCGACCTGGCACGCGAATCGATCGATCGAATGTTCAAAAACGGGTCGCTTCATTTTGTTTCAATAATGCTGATGGCTAGGAGACATTCTGCGCCATGTTCCTAAGCCCATAAGTTCTCAATCGTCAATCGCGCTACGGCTTGATCCTAATTACCATCCAATTACCAAAGGCCCCTTCAACTGAGCGTGGTCATTGGCTCACACTATTGCTGCGGTTGAAAGGTGCCGATAACAGAAACGGGAGGGGCGGTTCCGATGCTGGATGGGTAGCCGAGAAATTCGCCAGACCAGCCATCGGCGCCGCCCCCCGACAGTAGGGGTCTCTCGATGTCGCGTGTAAATCGGTACCACCGAGCTATCCATCTACCACTAAACGGGCATTGGCATTCATTTCACTTAACCAGGATCATGATGACAAGTTTCCAGCCTCTCCATTGAGACTGCCAGGCAACACGCGGGGACAAGGTTCACCCACAAATGATCAAGATCGCATTGTATTCGGATGACCGAACTCTGCACCCTCTTCTTTCTTCAGCGCTTGGTAAGGAATTCCAGCTGCTTCTGGAATCGGACCAGGAAGGAATGAACACGCTGGTCTCAACCGGCGGTTGCGACGTCATGATTCTGGATTTGAACTCGAATCATGATTCGTTGCAGGAGCGCATAGGGTTCACCCGAAGTCTGATTGCGGAAAGTGTTCCTTCGGTGGTGATGGCTGACGATGGCCTGCGGTCGACGGCGTTTGAACTTGTCCGCACCGGGGCGTTCGGCTACTGCCGCAGACCCCCCTCGATTCGCGATCTCAAGACCATGCTCAGCAGGGCCTACGAAACTTCGCTGCTGAAGCAGCAGCTTCAAACCGTTCAGGAGCGACTGGAGGAGCCGGGCAGTTGCGATCGGTTGATAGGATCGAGCCCGCAGATGCAGCGGGTATACGAGCTTGTGCGCAGGGTGACGAACCTCAATGCCGCAGTGCTTGTAACCGGCGAAAGCGGGACCGGCAAAGAATTAATCGCCCGCGCCATTCACAATCTTGGTTCACGTTCGAACCGGCCCTTTGTCGCTGTTTCATGTGGCGCCATCCCTGAAACATTGATTGAAGCGGAGTTGTTCGGCCATGAAAAAGGCGCATTTACCGGCACCGTCGGGGCGCGCGAAGGCCACTTCGAGCAGGCGGCCGACGGTACGCTTTTTCTGGATGAAATCGGAGACCTTAGCCTGTTCACGCAAGTCAAGCTGCTCCGAGTTCTGCAGCAAATGGAATTCAACCGCCTGGGCAGCAACAAACTTATCCCGTTGCGAGCGCGCCTGATCTTCGCCACACATAGGGACCTGACCAAACTGGTGGCTGAAGGGAAATTCCGCCAGGACCTTTATTACCGAATCAATGTTATGCGGATCGATGCACCGGCGCTTCAGGAGCATCCCGAAGACATTCCCAGAATCGCCAAGCATTTTCTACGCCATTATGCGCAAGTATTTCAGAAGCCGATGGAGAGCATCGAAGCGGATGCAATGGCCTTGCTGGCAAGCTATTCATGGCCAGGCAATGTGCGCGAACTGGAAAATGTAGTGCAGAGGGCAATCATCGTGGCCCCCGGAACGAACGTTCGCGTGGAAGATCTGTCGCTAAACTTGCGGGAAGACGATGACGCCGAAATCGAAGACGTCGTCGATATTGGGGATTACCATCCCGCAGGTTCCTTCGAGCGGCAGATTCGCGATTACAAAGTCAAACTGGCGGTCCAGGCCGTTCGCGAGAACAACGGGAACAAGACGCTGGCAGCCCGCAGCCTATGTATCTCGAGAGCTTATCTGCATCGCTTGATCAGGCTTGACGAGCCTGACGCAAACTTCGAGCAGGATATCCGTCAGTCAGTCACCGCCTGATCCGCGCATTGCGGTTTGCCCTTATGTGTGCAGGTTGTAACTTGGCGGTCCGGCCATTACCAATCCGCTCTTCTGCCTGCCGTGAATATACCAGCAGCACCATGTTGTTTCATGGAACTGGTCATCGGGCGGAGCAATCAAGTCTCTGTAAATCACCTTCCCGCACAGAAAGAGCTTCTCTTCCCAACTCTGAACCCGCTTTAATGTCTCCTCTGTTTTGCATAACTCTTTCAGATCGTCGCGGCCGAACCTCTTGATCGCCACGGACTCGCCGGGAAGCAGAATCACTGGCGCGGGGGGCTCGGCTTGCTTGTCAGGCCGATATTCAGGGATGCCGGTCAGGCGGGATTCATCGATTGCCACCTGAACATGTCCCAGGGTCTGAGTGATCGTCGCCGGGCTGCGGCCGCGGTTGGTTGCCATCACATTAAAGCTGTTCTCGCCGATTCGGGATGGCTCGACCGTGATCGCGATCCAGGGCCTTGCTGAATCGATCATGGATTGCGCAATCAACAGGGTGGCGCGGGCAACGTCTTGAGCGGCTGACGACGCATCCGTCGCCGCGGCTGTCTGCCGGTCGATTTTCCTCAGCGTGGAAAGCGCCATCATGATTCCCACGTATCCCAGAATGGCGAGCACCACATAGGCAGCCCACAAGATTTTATCGTGCAAGTGCCACGTGACCGGTGCCGGCGGCGGAAGAGTAACGATCATGCGGGGCTGCGATTCCTCGCTGGGCTCGCCATTACTCTCTGCGGTTCCAGCCAGGCCGCTCGTGGCTTGCGGTGCCGTGGCTGAAGTGGTGGATGGCTGCGCTGTCGGCTGAGTTGCGCCGGCCCGATTGCCACTAGCCCGATTGTCTCTGGATGGATTGTTTCTGGACGGATTGGCTGCCTGTCCCAGGCAAGGCACAGTTGCCTGCGAGATGATCAACAGCAGCGTACAAACTGCAAATCCCCTGATTGCCATGGCGCAAATGTACCACACGGACAGCAGCGGCGGCGCGGCCGAATCCTGCGCAGCGAGAGCGGCCAAGTCCGGGAGAAATGGCCGCGCCGGCCCAGGAACTCTACTTCTTTTGCCCCTCTGCTTCCGCAGCGCAGATTCTCCGCCGCGATGCTGGGCAGATAAGGCTTGATGTCGAGAATCGGCGTTCTGTCCAGCATATCGCCGCCGCTAACTTGCTAGGCCGCTATCCCCGCTTCAGCGAGGGCTAACTCGCTGCATGGTCCCGAACACGCTGTTCCCATTTGGATTGCTGAACCTGCCACATGATCGGAATCTCGTCTCTTTTCGGATGGAGATCCACTTTGCAGAATTTATCGGTCACCTGGCGCACAATGATCTACAGAGGCCAAAAAGACAAGCCGCACAACCTCCGAAAAATGAAATCCGTCACGGATGCGCCCGGTCCGTTTCACTCCCTTTTTTTGGGGCGCCAGCTACCCCCACAATTCCCAGTGAGGCTGTAAGGCTGTGAACCTCATAGTCGCCTACCGGCTTCACCGACCACGGGGGATGAAACTGCTGTTTTCCCATTGTTCTCGGTTGTGTTGAACTTGCATTCTAGGTTCTTATCAGGTTAAGAAAGAGGTGTCCCCTGAATCCAGGAAGAAACGGTGGTCGTCGGAAAGCTGGAACTGGAAACTCGGTGACAGATTGAGTTTTTTCTTTTTGTTCAGCAGGTATATGGGAGTATGTGTCATGATGTGCAAGCCGGACCGGGCAGCACACCGTTCGCTGAGTCCTTCGGTCCCCGCGGCCATGATTTCATAAGCTCCATCAAGCCGCATGGCAGCTTGCTGAGCCAGAGAAAAGGCGGCTTGCCACGCTTCACAATCAGGCTCGCGAAGCCACACTCCAGCGACGCGAGCCTGGCCGCGCAGAACGCCAATGGCGAAATGTCCCCTCGGTCCACGGTCATCACGGATTCCGTAAAGGCGCATCTGCATTACCGGGCACCGAAGAAGATACTCAAAGAAGGCAGGAGGTCGCGGACTGAAGCAAGCATCGGCCATATTCTGAGGATAGAACTCCTCTGAGACGTCGCCGGGAGTGATTTCTTCCGATTTCCAGCCCTGATATAAGCCGCTGTTCGAGGGCTTCGGCAATGACCATATGAAATTCCTGATTAAACGAGGCGCCAGCTTCCAGTTCCGATATTGATGCTTCAGAATTTGTTGAAAGGGACGAAGCGGGCGAGCTCCCTTCCACTGCCTGGCGCATTCCACATATCCGTAAGCGTCCGTTATTCTACGAAGCTTCTCCGATCCGCCAATCGAATAAATAAAATCGAACAATATGTCCAGTTTTCGCAAAAGAGCGAGGCCGGCTCCGGGAGATTCTTTGGCCGCAGCCCAGTCCATCATACGAATGCCGCGTACTTCCCCCGCACCGAAAGTTAAGGGGTAAATGCCGGCGTGGGCAACGATGACGCCATCCCGCTCCATCACATAACCGCGCGGTCCATCCCAATCGCCCCGATGGTCCCAGTACTTCCATGCCATCACGGAAGGATCCATAAACGGAGCATCGGGTCCGATGTTGAAAGCCCGCTGCATCAACTGGCGTATTGCGCTTAGGTCGTCAATAGAGGTTGGACGCAAAAATAAGTTCATATGAGCTGCAGATTTTCTTTCCCACGCAATCCAACGAAGAGTGTTTCCGGATTAAGCAATCAAATCGGAATCTCAATTTTCGCATCCGATGTAACTGAATTGTACTGCTCCTGGGCGGGATGGCGCGACCGGAGCCGCGTTTGCAGCCGAAAGCCTGGGCGATCCCGTGCCGTGCTGGACTCGGCGGTGCAATCGCGATCATCCTATGTCGATTCCTCGGGCACCTTTCGTTCGTCCTTGGTTCTCATCGGCATGATGCGCGCTGTATCCCACCGCATCTCTAGTTTCCCGAACGCGGTGGGGAGCTTGAAGTTCTAGTTGATCGCCCTTTTTGATAGGCGCGGAGCGAATGTGCGGTCGTTGCTCCGTCTGGGCAACAGCCTCAGCATCGAGATAGACATCTTTGTTGAACTTCAGAAATAGTTTTACAAGCTGCGCCGGCATGACCCTGACGTTGTCCTCCTGGGCACTTAACGCCGCGCCAACAAAGCGATAGGCGCTACATGAGCCGGTTACAACACAATCTCTCTGCTCTTAGCGAAAACCAATCGGAGGAGCATCGCATTAAGATCGGCCGCTCCACGATGGCCTATGATGCCGCGCTACCGTTGCCGCGCCCGGAGTTCCCCCGCAAATCAAGAATTGTAAGCCTCCAATACTCTCCCAACATTTAGCCGCGCGCTTCGGCACAGGGATTGCTATTCAACAAGCAGACCACCATCCATCTGCAAAGGTCATCGCGCCTTCGATGACCGGCGATCCTTGGGGCAATAGTTCCACTTGAGATCGCTGTGTTCCTTGCCTAACTCCGGTACATCACCCGAGATGCGAGAGTACTGTCGCACGTGCCATCTGGCACAAGCCGCAATTTAGGTGGCGAGATTATCGAGATTGTGATGTCTCTCTGCTCGTCACTTTCCCAACAAAAGGCCAGATCGAGTTATCAGAAATGCCGCTGAAAACCAAGCGGAAAGTAACTCTTTTGTGTCATGCAGATCACGCTTTTGGTGAATCACTTATGGGCAACAAACTGGTTACCCTAGTGCAAACTGACTGGATTCTTTTTACCCGATTTACCACCGCAACGTATTAAGGCCGCACGGAGGGCTAATGCAGAACTTTGTTTTTATGGCCAGTTTCGTCCGCAATGCTACCGCAATCTTGACTAGCCGGTATTGCATAAAAGCGCCAGCAGTTAGCTTATCTTGCATTTTCATTTTGTTCACCTCATTGGCTTCCGCGCAGGTAACTGCGACGGCGACACCGGTCTTTAGCCCGGCTGCCGGTACTTATAGTTCGGCGCAGACAGTGACGATCGGCACGGCAACACCGTCGGCGACGATCTATTACACGACCAACGCTACTACGCCGACGATCAATTCGGCTGTTTATTCCGGTCCGATCGTTGTATCTTCTTCGCAAACGGTGGAAGCCATCGCCACAGCTAGCGGTCTTTCCAGCAGCGCGGTGAGCTCGGCAGCTTACTCGATCGGCGCCGTGGCCGCCCCATCCTGCTCCGGGATGTCGCTTGGCAACAATGGAAGCCTGAATGGATTTGTTCCGTTTCCACCTAGCAATGCATGGAACACCAACATTGTTTCGGCCCCTGTCGACCCGAATTCTGCGGCTATCGTCTCCGCTTCCGGGTTTACCGGGTGGTACCTGCATCCCGGCTTTGGCAGCGCCGCCGGCGATGGAGGTATTCCATATGTTGTTGTCGATTCGACTGCGACCCCGACAGTGCCGATCAACGTGATCGACTCGGCATCGCAGAGCGACGTGGTTGTAGCGCCGTATCCGGTTACCGCTCCCATCGAAGGGAATCCAGCCGATTGCTCGGGCTGGCCGGACACTTACAACGGCGATGCTCATGTGCTGGTGCTGGACCGCGCGAAGTGCGAACTCTACGAGACGTACAACACGAATCGCTGCAACGGGCATTGGGATGCTTCAAGCGAGACGATTTGGGACATGCATAACTCTGAGTCGCGCCCCTTCGGCTGGACGTCGGCCGATGCCGCGGGATTGGCGGTATTTCCGGGGTTGGTGCGCTACGACGAAATAGCTTCGGGGGCCATCAAGCACGCCCTCCGGTTTACCTTGGAACAAACTAAGAACGACGCCAATAACGGGTACTTCGTGTTGCCGGCCACCCATGCAGCGGGCAATAACCCGGCAAGCGGCAACGTTATAGGGATGCGCATACGATTGAAGCCGAGCTTCGATATCTCCGGCTTCTCCCCGGTCAATCAGATTATTCTAACCGCGATGCAGCAGTATGGGCTGATCCTGGCCGACAATGGCCCCAACTTCTATTTTCAGGGCGCATCGGATCCGCGCTTTGACGACAGCGATCTGGCCAATCTGGGGCAGATATCATCGTCGAATTTCGAAGTTGTTCAAGCGGCTCCGGAGTTTCCCGGTTACGATTCCGCGACAGCGCCTAAGGGAGCCGCGCCCGCAATCAATAGCTTCTCGGCCTCGGCATTGAGTGTAAGCGCCGGGAATCCCTTCACCTTGACTTACAGCGCAAGCGGCGATTCCTACGATTACATCGACACGATCGGCCCGGTGAGCGGCGGAAGTGTAACCATCACCCCAACACAAACCAACACGTATACTTTGTTTTCGACCAACGCTTACGGCAGGTCCGTGAGCACACCGATTACAGTTACTGTGCCTGGCTCCGTGGTAACTTCGCCGGTCTTTACTCCGGCGGCTGGTGCCTATAACTCGGCGCAGACGGTGACGATCAACACGCCGACCTCTCCTTCGGCGGCGATCTTCTACACCACCGATGGATCGACCCCGACAACCAGCTCGACCGAGTATTCCGGTTCGATCACAGTCTCCGCCACGCAGACGCTGAAGGCCATCGCCAGAGTTACCGGATATTCGGCGCCCAGCGCTGTGAGTTCGGCCGCTTATACCGTCGGCTCGACTAGTACTGTTGGTAGTCTGGCGAAGGCTAAACCGGCCGCTACGCCTGCCATTTCGCAGGGGCCCGCGCTGGTGAATCACGCCGTCGGTCCGTCGGGCTCGACCTCGGCGGTCAACATGACGGGCGCAAACTTTATTGCTGTGTGCGAGAACTTCGAATACGGAAGCCCATCCCAGATAAGCGATTCTTCCGGGAACACGTATACGCTGGCCTACAACGAGCCGGCCGGCGGATACACGAACACCGCTCTGTATGTGGCATTCAATCCAATCGTTACGTCGAGCATGACTTTTACCACTCTCGTGGCCGGGTGGCCGATCGGCGTAATGGGCTTTAGCGGAGTAGGAAGCGGCCTGGATCAGACGAATGGATTCTCGACAGATACCACCCCAAACTTGACGGGCAGCATAACCCCAGCGAACGCGCATGAGTTGATCGTCTCGTGCTATGGCGGAACTTCATCCGGTACGCCGAGCGCGAGTGTAACCCCCTTGACGCTGGTAGACACGGTCGGGTTGACAGGGACAGGCACTCCGCAACAAGCTTTCGTTGGAGATGCGTATGAGCTACAAACCGCACCGACAACTGTGAACGCTTCCTGGACGAATACCCAGAACGCAAGCGCATCGATCATTGCCAGTTTCTACGCGGCAGAAGCCCCCTCATCCATGGTAGCGACTTCTACAAATCTGCCGGAAGGATTCGTCTCGACGGCGTATGGATCGACCGGGTCGATTTACAGCAATCAACTCACGGCAACTGGGGGAGTGCAGCCTTATAACTGGACCGTTTCGGCTGGCGCGTTGCCCGCAGGATTAAGTGTCAGCGGCAGCGGTTTGATCACCGGGACTCCTACGACGGCCGTATCGGCAGATTCGGTGACATTCAAGGTAACGGATTCAACCTCGCCAACGCCTCAGACCGCAACTGTTACGCTTCCAATCACAATTGCATCGACCGTATTTTCAGGCGGAGCCGGAACGTGCACCGGATCGGCGCTCACGGGAACGCAGAATCAGGCTTACAGCGGCTGCGCTCTCAGGGCAAGCGGCGGAACCGGACCGTATGCCTATAACTACAGCAATACGGTGAGTGTCTTAGCTACGACGACCGCCAATTCAACAACCGTATCGGTCCCAGAGGGCACCGGCCAACTGGCGGTAGGCATGTCGATTCTCAGCTACGGCGATATTGCCCAGCAAGGACTGCCTATTGGAGCAATCATCACGGCGATTCCGTCGTCAACGACGATAACTCTTTCGGAGGCCGCAACGGCAACCAATACCTCGCCGTATTTGTTGCTGGCGGCTTATCCCTGGGTAAATGCCAACTATGCGACGTTGCCGGAAGGATTGATCTTGAACGGCTCGACCGGGGCGATTACCGGCGCAACGATCGGAGGCCAGGGAGATTATCTGGTCCAAATGCTCATACAGGACAGTCTAGGAACGCAGGCGACCCTCACGCTGCAATACCTCATCAACGGAAACAACGTCACGTCCTGCCTGCCGTGGGCTGGTTCGATATTCAACCAAAATATTTCCAACCTGCCGGTAGACACAAGCCCTGCCGCTCCGGTCAGCTCAGCCTACGCATCCGCCACAATCAAGCCGTTTTTTGGCGCTAGTCCCGGCGGCCAGCCGAATGGCATACCGTTCCTGGTCGTGCCTTACAGCCAAGGTCTTGTTAGTGTAGCCACCGATGTCTATGGTAGTTACTTTACCGAAGGCGCGTGGCCCTGGTACGCGCCGGTTGAAGACACGGCCAACGGCCACGTCACCGGGCAAGACGACCATTCGCTGATTATCCAATCGGCAGGCGGCGGCAATCAGTGCCAGTTATGGGAGATGTGGCAAGCGTTCAATTTAGGCGTGGCCGGCACAAACGGGCCGTGGGCCGATGACAGCAATTTCTATCTCGCCAACATCGGCAGCAGTGGCGCCGGAGCCTATGCGATGCCGCCTCAAGGTAAAGGCTCGGTAGATGCGGCAGGACTTCCAGTCACGCCTTTACTCGTCAACTATGACGAAGTGGCGGCCGGAGCGGTGCAGCATCCCATCAGGTTCACTGTGAATGGTCCGCTGCACCAATATGTGTGGCCGGCAACCTCTGTTGCAGGGTACGGTTACTGCACCGGAGGGTACGAGGACAGCAACTACATGCTGAAGCAGTCGGACCCACCTACATCCTGCACCCAAACAATGCCCTATGGCGAGATTTACAGGCTCAAGTCCAGTGTCGCCAACCCGTCCTGCGCGAGCACAAGCCCGCAAGCTGCTGTCATTATTACCGCCATGCGGAACTACGGCATCATCCTCGCCGACGGTGGATACGCGGGGGGGCTGATCGGAACCCCGGACGCTCGCTGGAACGACACCGATCTCTCTTGCTTGCGAAATCTGACTCTTAGCAATTTCGAGCCGGTGAATGTGAGTTCGCTTGCGGTGAACGTCGTTACCAGTTACCAGACAACTTCATCGACATCTACGCCAACCGCGGCGACGCCGACCTTCAGCCCTGCTGCCGGCACCTACAGCTCCGCGCAGACCGTGACAGTTAGTTCGGCCACACCTTCAGCGACGATCTACTACACCACCAACGGCACTACGCCCACGACCGGCTCGGCGGTGTATTCCGGTCCAATAACAGTCTCTTCAACGGAGACACTTCAGGCCATCGCCGTGGCCACCGGCTACTCGACCAGCGCGACAGGCTCGGCGGCTTA
>CAZSVJ010000058.1:0-4470 GCA_964610185.1 uncultured Occallatibacter sp.
CCATTGACCGCGGCGAAAAGGATGCGCTGATGCACGTCCCCGGCGCCGGCCAGACGCAGTGGGAACAGATGGGGATGGCCAAGCAAGCTGACCGCTTCAAAGGCGGTCTTGAGACTCTGGGCGCGGGACCGATGTCGAGTCAGTTGCAGTCCAAGGAATTCGACCGCATCGAACTCGCAGCCAAGGTGTTCGCACCGCCGCCCATCAAGTTTACCGACCTGGACAACTTTATTTCAGAGCACAAGCTGCTGACCGGGCCGCCATTCCCCTTCGACGTCCGCACCGACTTCATCAAGGTTACGGACAGCACGGTTCTGGTGCCCGTTACGGTTCAGTTGAAGAACCGCGACATCACGTTTGTGACAAAGGACGGCGTGTCAAAGGGATTTGTGAACATCCTGATCAAGGTCACCACGCTCACCCACAAGACGGTGCAGAGCCAGGAAGACACGGTCACGCTCGAGCAGCCGGCGGAATTGCTGGAAAAGAGCCTGGACCATCGATCGGTCTACTGGAAAGCCCTTCCCCTGCTTCCCGGCCTCTACCGCCTGGATATCGCTATCAAGGACGTGAACAACCCGGATCATATTGGAATCTATGGCAAGAGTCTGAATGTGCCCACCTACAACGACGAAAAGCTTGCCACCTCTTCGCTGATTCTGGCAGACGAGATGAATACGGTCTCCTCGCGCGAGATCGGCGCCGGATCTTGCGTGATCGGCAATACGCATATCTGCCCGCGTGTAACCGCCAACGCGGCTACACCTGTGAACTTTAAGCGCGGCCAGATGCTCAACTTCTGGATGCAGGTTTACAATCTGGGTATCGACGACACGACCAAGAGCAACCAGGCTACGGTGACTTACCAGATTTCCCAGGCCGGAACCGGAGCGGTGATCCTTGAGAAGCAACTGGAATCGAAGGATCTGGGATCACATAGCGATCAGTTGACTGTGGAGAAATCGCTGCCCATGGCTGGCCTTGAACCGGGAAAGTATAAGGTGACGATCAGAGTAAATGACACAATCTCAAAACAAGAGATTGCACAATCGGCGCCTTTTGTCGTGGAATAGTATGCATCAAGCGCACGAGGGTTATCGGACGCAAGATTCGGAGACCCGCGCAGGTTGGATTTGCAAGTGTTTAGCCAGATGACGTCGCCAGGTTGCCCATGGTGATGAAGCGCAGGTCCCAACTCGTTGTTTTCGCAGTGCTGATCGCCGTAGGGAGCACTTCGAGCCTTTGCGCCCCCAATCACAGCCCAGGACCTAATCGAAGTGTGGTCTCGATCTCCGGTCTGGTGCGCGACTCGGCCGGCGTCGGGCAGATAGGCGCGGTGGTCGAGTTGATGCGGCCCGACCTGACTGTAATTGCCAGTGTCTATACCGACAGCAAAGGCCGCTTTGCCATTGCTTCGGTGCTTCCCGGCCGCTATGCGATGAAGGCGATGGGCGCCTCCTTCCTTCCGTCGCTGCGGGAAAACGTCCGCGTGCGCAGCGGCACCGTCGTGAATCTGACGCTGAGCACCTTATACGAAGTGATGCAGTGGCTGCCGGCAGAGCCGCGAGCTGGCAATGCAAAAAATGACGACTGGGCCTGGACGCTGCGGTCAGCCGCTAACCGCCCGCTTTTGCGCTGGCTTGAAGACGGGCCGCTGGTGGTTGTCAGCGACGGTTCGGGAGCGCCGCCCAAGCTGAAGGCCCGCCTGGTGGCTACGGGGCAAGAAGGAACATTCGGCGAGAGCGGCGAACGTATCTCCGCCGCGGTGGAAGAGACACCCTCGAACAGCCGCGAGCTGTTGGCGAGCGTGGACTTTGCCCCAAATACAGATGCCGCAATGGAATCGATGCTTGGCTTCCGCCAGGATCTGGGCTTCGCCGGGTCGGTTCAATCGGTGGCTGCCGTCGCCGTTCACCCGGAGATCGATGGTTCGGGCGCCAATGGGTTGGACGAGGCCGCGGTCCGCACTTGGGAGACGATGAATTTGGGCGACGAGATTGTGGGCGAGGTCGGTTCCACGCAAGTGGTGGCGAGGTTTGCCGGCTCCAACGGCGCGGCTGCCAACACACTTGCCGCAGCTCTGCCGTTCGCTTCTGTGGGTTGGCGCGAAGGCGACAACACCATTCGCTACCGGATGGCGACTTTGGCGCCCGGCGTTCATTTGGCCGACGACACGGAAGCCGAGGGCTGGATGCCGCAGGTCTCTTTGCGCAATGGAAATCTGGCCATCGAACACGGTATGCACCACGAGATCGGCTGGGAGCGGCGGACTGATGTTTCCGGCTTGTCTGTCGTGGTCTTCGCCGACAAGATCGACAATCCGATGCTTGAGGCAATGGGCCATTTTGCAGCCGGCGAGGCCGCCGCCGATTCCAGCGCATTCCTCGTCGATCGCGCCAGCGGGCTTCTTCGCGCAGCCGGTCCCGGCTTCTCAACAGCCGGGTTTGCGGCCAGCGCGGAGCGCCGCTTGCCCGGCGGCAATCATGTTCGGGTGAGCTACGCCAATGGCGAAGCGCTTGTTTTGCCATCTGCTCCGCAGCCGTCTTCGGCGCCGGCCGGTAATCTGGCCACGAATCTGGCTGTGAATCCGTCGGCGATACTTGCGGCGGCTCATCCGCGACGCGCCCAGACTTATTCCATCTCGCTCTCTGGCACGCTCGATGGTACCGGAACGCGATGGCGGGCCAGCTACACATGGCAGCCCGAAGACACTGTCACCCGTGTCGCCCCATATGCGGAGGATGCCGCTGAGCCCTACTTCAATCTTCACCTCCGCCAGCCCATTCGCTTGCGCCGCGAGGGGACGGGCGGATTTGAAGCGCTGCTCGATCTGCGCAATTTGCTTGCGCAGGGCTACCAGCCTTACCTATTGAGCGACGGCTCGATCCTGGTGTTTGCCGAAGACCAACGCGGCGTTACCGGCGGCTTGGCTTTCACTTTCTAGGGTCTGCCATTCCGCATTCTTCTCCTCGTGCGACCGCTTCAATTGCAGACTTTTTGGGAAATGCGACGAACTTCGTCGGCATTCGCGCAGCCTTTGGAATCTGGTCCCGTCTGTGCTATATTCGTCAAGGGTTGGCGGAATAATCTGTCTCCTCAAGCTGTGTGCAAAATCCTCTCCACGGTTCATCCTCATTGCCTGGACGCGTAGCTCAACTGGCAGAGCATTCGGCTCTTAACCGACAGGTTGTAGGTTCGATTCCTACCGCGTCCACCATAGAAAAACGACTTAGAGCAATTTCAGAGTTCCAGAATGTGCCCAATGTGCACTCTTTGTGCCCATGATTATTCAGTATTTCTCTTTCCAGGCCACAAATTCTTATCGATTCCGTGTTCGACTGGGCAGGGTCAATGGTGCGTAGTCTCAGGATGCCTTGACAATGATATGAAGGCATCCAGGGCATTTCCCGTCAACCGGCACTCGGGTGATTACGGCGAGTAATCGCACCGAGCCGTTTTGGTGGTGGGTCTTCAGTTTTGGTGGTTGGATGCGCCGGCCAGTTGTTGATAACACGCAAGGCAGGAAACAAGCTCAGTTCTCCGCATGAGTCCGTTCTTTATCGCTTACGTTGCTTTTGACAGGCACTTGTCGCGGCAGGTATATTCTGTGCGAGATCAAAGCGGGTTTGTGTAGCTCTGTTGAAAATTTCAACCACAAAAGAGGACTCTTGATGCGTCGTAGGGATTTTTGTAAGCTCATAGCGGCAGCGGCGGCAGCGAAGGCAATACCAACGGCGGCTCAGGCGGGAGAGGGCGCAACGTCGCTGGTCCCCAAAGGCTTCAACACCCTGACGCAGGATTACGCGCAGTTCTGCGCGACGCCTGCCAGCGAGAGAGTCTATTACACGCTTAGAAATGGAAGAATTGTAGAAACGAAGCTGGACGAAGCGACCTGGGAGGCAACCGATTGGGGAAAGCCGCCTGAGTTGCCGGTCCCAGGCGGTTCATGGGACGGTGTGCCGATGACATCGCCCATTCCCGGGCTGAGCGGCGAAGGTCCCTACGGGCCGACCTGGGATTCACTTTTGCAATATGAGGCGCCCGAATGGTATCGGGACGCGAAATTCGGCATATGGTGTCATTGGACTCCGCAATGTGTGCCAGAGGCGGGCGATTGGTATGCGCGCAATATGTACCGCGAGGGCGACGAGCAAAATAAATACCAACTGGAGCATTACGGACACCCCTCGCGATTCGGGTACAAGGAACTCTGTTCGCAGTGGACGCTTCTCAATTGGGACCCGGACCAGTTGATTTCCCGGTTCAAGAAGGCGGGAGCAAGGCTCTTTTTGACGGTGGCCAATCACCACGACGGCTTTGATACCTGGAACTCGAAGCATCAGCCCTGGAATGCGACGCAGATGGGCCCGCATAGGAATTTTCTGGGCGATTGGGCGGATGCCGCGCGCAAGCAGGGATTGCGGTTCGGAGTGACGCTTCACCAGGCGCGTAATTGGTGGTGGTTCCAAA
>CAZSVJ010000058.1:4480-15477 GCA_964610185.1 uncultured Occallatibacter sp.
CTCGCATGGCGCCGACAAGACCGGTGAGTTGGCCGGCGTTTCATACGATGGCAACAAGACGAAGGCCGCGGGCAAAAGCGATTGGTGGGAGGGATTCGATCCGCAACGCCTCTACGGAGTCAAGCATCCATTCGATGCGCTGCCGGACATTTCGTATGTGAAGAACTTCTACGATCGGACGCGGGATGTTATCGACCAGCACGATCCCGACCTGCTGTACTTTGACAACTCGCTGCTCCCGCTCGGCTGGGCGGGGATGAACATTGGAGCCTACTTTTATAACCACAATCTGAAGACGCATGGCGGAAAGATGGAAGCCGTGCTCAACGGCAAGGATGTTCCGGACCACATTGCCAAGGCGTTGGTGGCCGATTACGAACGCGGCCTGACCAGCAACATCATGCCGGACGCATGGCAATCGGAAACCTGCATTGGAGACTGGCATTATAAGCGCAGCCTGTTTGAGAAGGATGGCGAGTACGGCGGGTATCTCCCTCCACGCGATGCGATCCACTGGATGATCGATACTGTGAGCAAGAATGGAACCTTCATCCTCAATATTCCAGGCAAGCCGGACGGCACCATCGACAGCAAAGAGATTGCCGTCATCGACGGGATTACCGCATGGATGCAGGTAAACGGCGAGGCCATCTACGAGACGCGCCCATGGAAGATTTACGGCGAGGGTCCGAACATGGTCAAAAGCGGAAAATTCCAGGGAAACAGCATAAGCAAGCTGGGGGAAAAGGACATCCGCTTCACGCGCAACAAGGCGAACACGGCGGTCTATGCAATTGCTCTTGGATGGCCGGCTGAACCTATCGTGATTCAGGCGCTAGGATCATCCGCCGCGACGAGCCCAGGAAAGATTGCCAGAGTTGAGCTGATTGGCAGCGGAGCGAAGCTGAGATGGAAACAGTCCGCGGAAGCCCTGCGGGTTGAACTGCCTCGTGAATATACCCCTGCCGCCGACTATGCCGCCGCATTGAAGGTGACGCTTGCCTGATTGTGCGCCCCAAAGGCAACAGACAGGGAACAGCTCCTACCCCGTTGTCGTTGAAGCGACCAACATAGAGGACAAAAAGGGACGGCGAATGCAGCCGTCCCTTTTCAGTTCCGAGAGAAACATTGCCGGGGCGATCCGCGCGCCTTATGCGGACTCCAGGATGAGGTTGGCATACGGGGTCGTGTCCGCGGTCCTGATGATGCCGAGGGCAAAGGGCACGCGCTGCTTGAAGTCGTCATGAGCTTCAAACTGCACAGCAATTCCCTCCAAGCCGCGATTGAAATCCAAGGATGCCTGGGCGCTGGCGGCAGACTGAAATTCTTTAGCCATAAATGCTCTTCCGATCGTGAAGTTGCAGCGAATCGCGGCCAAGACATCGAGAACGCGAGGAATATCGTCGACCAGGGAAATATCGATCGTTTCAATCTCCGGCCAATAGGGAAACCCGCGATCGGCAAGCACCAGAGTATTTGTGTGGCGCACGCGGCTCAGCAATGAGTTGATTGCAGGATTCAAAATACCACTTCTCAACACCGATTTATCCCCCCAATGGTTAGGTCGAATGCGCTACAAACCTCCGCCGGTTGCAGATCCTGCCTGCATTGAGTCCGCTTCAGCGCACTATGCGGATCGCCAAACTCTAATGCTTCTCGAACGGGTCGAATCGCGAACGATCAGCTTCGGCGGCACGACGATTGTCCTGGCTGGCGCAGAGCGTTTTTCTTCCGCCAGTTTCAGGGCCAGGTTGCCGGCAAACTCGCCGAGCGCGCTGCTTGAAACATCAATCGTAGAGAGAGGCACCCGGAACGACTCGGCATAGCGAATGTTGCCGGCGCCGATCAACGCGATGTCCTCCGGAATCCTGAGGCCGGCCGCGATAATTGCGTTCATTGCGCCGATCGCCGCGGGATCGTTGAAACAGAACACGGCATCGGGGCGCGGCTTCAACTTCAGCATCTTCTCCATGGCTTGCCGGCCCGTGGTGTCTCCCGATTCGTCAGAGCGCTTGCGGTGGATGATATAAGAATCGGGCACGCCGATCTTATGGCGCGCGAGAGCTTTCTTGTATCCCTGAAAGCGGCCGAGCGAGGTGCTTGTCTTCTTTCCCCCGATGTGAGCGATTCTGCGGCGCCCCATTTGAATCAGATGTTCGGTTGCCATCTTGCCGACGAGTACATCATCGGTTCCAACGAAGTTCGCATCGAATCCCTCGAACCTGCGGTCCAGCAGCACGAGCGGAACTTCCTTGGCAACCGTGCGCAGAGTCTTGGCGTTCTCCTGGCATGAAGCCACGATCAGTACATCGATCCGACGCCGGACCATGAGCGAAATCTCGTCTTCTTCGAGTTGTGGATCGTCATTCGATGAAGAGATGACAAGTCCAAAACCCTTCTTTCTCACTACTGCGGAGATACTCTTCGCCACCTCGGAAAAGAAGGCATGAACAAGATCTGGAACGATGAGTCCGACCATGAACGATTGACCGGAAACCAAGCCCTGCGCATGAAGGCTCGGCTGGTAGTTCAGTTCTTTCATGCGGCGCAGGACCCGCTCCCTGGTTGCGGGGCTGATATCCTTGTGATTGTTAAAAACCTTGGACACGGTGACGACGGAGACACCCAGATCCTGGGCAATGTCTTTCATTCGCACAGCCATGGCCACCTCCGTTGAAATTCTTCGTTGTAGGATACTACGGCCAGCGCAGGCTAACGAAGCTCATACGGCGATTGGAAAGACGCGGGGTTCTTGCATTCGGGCCGAAACTCTGGAACCAATAATCGCGAAGAAGGACGAGTGAACCGCGAGATCTCTTTGAATGCCACGTTCCCTATCGCGCTCGAAAGCAATTGAGTGACAGAACCTGCTCCCCAGCCGAAAACTGAGATTGCGGTACCTTGCCTTGTATTCCAAACAGGGTTCCAGATTAAGCCACCCCTTGAATTCGGAAAGCGAATGCATGGTCGCCTCTGGGCTGCGGCGGCAACTGAATTGAAAGACCGGTTGGCTCGTTCTTAAAGCTGAGGCTGTCACCCCCATGGAGGAGACTGACGGAATGAACGCTCGCGCCAGCCAATGACCGAATGACCAACTTGCCGGACGCCGGCCAAGCCAATGCGAACGCGTACAGGATCCCACCCTTCACCGTGAAGCGGATGTCTTCCGCGCCGTATGCAAGCTTACCCTCGTTGAACATGGCTCCGCCTGGACCTTGCTGGCCTTCTCCATAAACCTTCCAGGGCCTGGTCCCGTAAATCGCTTCTCCATTGACAGACATCCAATCCGCCAGGCTGGCTAAGATCCGCTCCTCTTCCGAATCCAGTGTTCCGTCCGCACGCAACGGTAAATTCAGAAGGAGATTTCCATTCTTGCTCACGATATCGATCAGCATTTGAATTACGGTAGTCGGCGTCTTGTAGGTAATATCACGCTTGTAATACCAGTCGCCCACGCAGGTGTCGGTTTGCCAAGGCTCATCCCGAATGACATCGAAGACGCCGCGCTCCATATCCCGTACGCACATTCCATCCGCAAACTGGCCTCCATCGTCAGCTTTCTTGCAGTTGTAGACCGCTTCAAGCCGGCCGTGGTTACGCTGGATGTTCGAGTTATAAAAGTGAGCAAGAAGTTCACGCCCATGCATTCCGAAAGGAAGACTCCCGTCGCTATAGAGAAGGTCGGGTTGATAGCTGTCCAGCAGATCCTTGATGCGGTTGAACCATTCGATCTGAAAGGACTCGGGAGCGTTGCGATACCACAATCTCCATTCCGGCTGCGCATTTCCGGAGTGATACAGCTCATCGTAGGCAGGGTTGGCGCCATCGTATGGGACGCCGGCCAGGGGCCCCGTTGCGTCCGCCAGCTTGCTGACGCCGAACCAATTCCAGCTTGCCCCAAGATGCTCGGTCACTCCAAAGCGAAGACCGTGCTTCCGAGCCGTCTGCCCCCAGATTCCGATGATGTCCTTTCGGGGTCCCATCTTCACGGAATTCCAACTATGAAAGCGCGAGTTCCAGCAATCGATATTGTCATGGTGCTGCGCAATGGCGCAGAAATACTTCGCGCCCGCCCGCTTATAGAGACCCATCAGGCGCTCCGGATCCCAGTTCTCGCCCTTCCAGAGCGGAACCACATCCTTGTAGCCAACTTTGGATGGATGCCCAAAGCGCTTGAGATGATCCTCGTATTGCTCGTGGCCCTGGATATACATGTTGCGCGCGTACCAGTCGCCCATTTCAGGCACAGCTTCCGGTCCCCAGCAGGCCCATATGCCTAGCTTCGCGTCGCGAAACCAGTCGGGAGCGTGGTACTTGGCGAGGGAATCAAGTTCCGGCGCGAAGGTTGGAACGCCTTGCTGCGCGTCTGTCTTTGTCAAGGTTGCAACTCCGGCCGCTGCCGCCAGCGCGGCAAATTCTCTTCTCGTAAACTTGATCATGGCTGTTCCTCTCTGCACAAATTGAAAACTCCGATCGATATCCTTCCGATTCTGCTCTCAATGCGATCGCTCCGCGGACAAATCATTCCGCTGCCCGAAGAACGAATAGCAGGCAATGCAGATGTAGCCCAGCAAGGGCACGGCGTATGCGTATGCGATGCTTTTCGACGAGTCGGAGATGATTCCCATCAGCGGTGTGAGCACTGCCCCGCCAATAATGGCCATTACGATGAGGGATCCACCTACCTTGCTCTCGGATCCCAATCCCTGAAGGCCGAGCGCGAAGATAGTCGGGTACATCAGCGACATAAAGAAGCTGGTGGTGAAAATCATCCAAACTCCCATCCAGCCGGGATGAAACACTGCGACTGAAACCAGCGCGATGTTCACAAGGCAATAGCTTCCCATCAAGGTTGCAGGCCTGACGTACTTCATCAGAGCCGCCGAAGCGAACCGCCCGATGCCAAACATGGCAAGGGTACCGGTGAGAAAGTATCCCGCGACCTTTTCCGGCTGGCCCGTGTAGTCCTGAATGTACTGGATAAAGTAGCTCCAGGTGCCCACCTGCGCTCCCACGTAGAAGAACTGCGCGAGGATGGTGAAAAGGAGGTGCCTGTTTCGGAGCAATGCGGAAATCGGTGTGGAACCAGCGCGTCCGTCCGGCGCTTCATCTCTCATTGCCGGAAACGGCGTCCGCCAAATGAGAAATGCAAACAGAAGCGAGACGATCCCCAAAGCAATATAGGGCTGCACCACGCGCAGCGTTTCGAAGCGCAGATAGGCTTCGTACCGATGACTGGCCTGGAGCCTGAGCACTGCGCCCGCGCTCAATTCAACTCCAGAGAGAATGAAGGCGGTGCCAATGAAGGCGCCGGTGATAGAGCCTAGCGGGTTGAAAGCCTGAGAGAAGTTGAGACGGCGCTCCGAAGTCTCAGCAGGGCCAGACAGCGCAATGAATGTGTTGGACGCAGTCTCAAGAAAAGCAAGGCCGCTGGCCATGACAAAAAGCGCAAAGAGAAAAAACGAATAGCGCCCAACGATTGCCGCCGGCCAGAAAAGGAAAGTCCCCATAGCAAACAATGTCAGACCCGTCACAAAGCCGAGCTTGTAGCCGACTTTCCTCATATACAAGGCGGAGGGAAGCGCCAGAAGAAAATAGCCCATATAAAATGCGGACTGCACCAATCCGGCCTGAAGGCGGGTGATCGCGAACGACTTCATAAACTGCCGAATCAGGATATCGTTGAGGTTGTTTGGCACGCCCCAAAGGAAAAACAGGGAAGTGACCAGGATGAACGGGACAAGTGTGCCTGGCGCGAACATCGGCCCCGCGCTTTGCGGACTGGTCTGCTGATTCTGGGAGGAAATCGGGCTGAGCATCAATTCTCCTTGATCCTCATCGCATCCAGGCCCTCATCGGAGATTCGGAATTCGATTGAGACGATCAATTCATTTCTACGCATGGCAACCAGCGGCAAGCGAAGGTGTGTCCTGGTGCTTGTACATGAAGAAATACTCGCGGTGGCCCAGCGCCTCAGGCCTGGTGAGAGCGCCGGAGGCAACTTCTCTCACCAGATTGAGCAAACTCATGCCGGCTTCATCGAGGGTTTGCCGGCCATCCAGTATTGCGCCCGCGTCGAAGTCCATGTCGCCGCGCATGCGCTCGAAGGTGTTGGAATTGCCGGTCACCTTGATCAGCGGCGCGATCGGGCTGCCGATGACGCTTCCCCGGCCGGTAATGAAGAGGACAATCTGTGCTCCGGTGGAGATCAGGTCCATGATTCCTTCGGTGTCATTCGGATTGGTATAGCCGAATTGCATGAAATAAGAGTCGGGAACGGAATCGAGGAGCCACAGGCCCGGATGAGGAACGGCTTCCGATACTCGAAGGACGCCCTGGATGGGGCGGCTGCCCGATTTAGCGAACGCACCCATGCTCTTTTCTTCGATGGTGGTGAGCCCGCCCGCAAAATTCCCGGGCGAGACAGAATATTGCCGAACCGCTCTGCAGTATTCCTCAGCCTTGGTATAGGCCGCATCCAACTGCCCGGCGACCTGAGGGTTTGCAGCGCGCGCCTTCAAAACGTCGCGCAAGCCGATCATCTCCACGATTTCTTCAAACACTGCGCTTCCGCCGCGGTCAATGAGAAAGTCGAAGAATCTGCCCACGACGGGGTTGCCGGCAAGCCCTGATGTTCCATCCGATCCGCCGCATTCAGCGCCGATGGTCAGATCGTTCCAGCTCATCGAAACGCGCTCCGTCGCGGCAACGAGTTTCTCCCGGAGAGATCTCAATGCCGCCTTGCCTTTCGCGATTCCGGCCTCTGTCCCACCCGCATCCTGAATATAGAACCAATCGCTGGGCCGGCCGGAGGCCATCGCAGCGTCCGCGAGTTTGGCGGGCTGCGTATATTCGCAGCCAAGGCCAACCGCGAGACAGGCGCCGACATTCGGATGCGTGATCAATGCAAGCATCTGACGAATGGCATAGGCATTGTCATAACATCCTGGGAACCCGATTACATGAACATCCTCTTCACCCTGACCGATTGCGTGCGCCACAAAGCTTGCGCATTCCACCGTATAAATCACGACAATAAGATTGCGGATGCCTTTGCGGCCATCCGGTCTCAGATATCCTTGCCACGGCTGATCAGGCATACGGGGTATCCTTTGCGGCTCCAGTTTTCAAATCGAGATGGCTCGACCGCTCGTCCACCTGGCTGCGGCAGTTATGCAGATGAACCCACTGTCCGCGGAGGATTCGGACGGTCGAGAGCCCGATGGGGACGCCGAATTTTACGATCGGCGCGTCCGCGGGCAATGCATCGAGGGCGATCTTATGTCCTTGGGCAATCGGTTCAAGGGCCTGGATCTCCAGCGGCGCCTGC
Source organism: uncultured Occallatibacter sp. (assembly GCA_964610185.1). Taxonomy (GTDB): domain Bacteria; phylum Acidobacteriota; class Terriglobia; order Terriglobales; family Acidobacteriaceae; genus Telmatobacter. The sequence goes on from CAZSVJ010000058.1 coordinate 11,811, forward strand.
GGCCCGTAAATCGTGACTGAGCCGGCCGCAACGTCATCCAGAAGGGTAGCGACGTTGTCGGCCGCGTTGACACGAATGGCGCGCTTTGCTCCGGAACTCAATTCAACGGTCATAGGATTCCGAACTTGTGGAATGCGTCCGTGCTGGACATACCCGATTCTATTGCCTTGCGCACCACCTTTTCTCCGGTGGCCTTCTTGATCGCGAGCTCGAGCGCTTCATCCTCGACCCTGCGAGGGATGACAACTACCCCGTCGAGATCGCCAAAGACCAGATCGCCAGGCAAGATTTGTACACCCTCGATTTCAATGGGACAGCGAAAGTCCACGACCTTGGATCGAATGCCGGCATCCTGTGCGAAGCGGCCGCGGCTGAAAACAGGCCAATTCTGTTCAAGCACCCTCGGCGTGTCGCGATGAAAGCCATCGATAATGGCTCCCGCCCCCTTCCTCACGCGCGCCGTCGCGGTCATGATCTCCCCCCAAGCAGCGCAGTTCATGGAACCGCCGGTTGCGATGTATATCTCTCCTGGGAGAATTGAGTCGAGCGCTTCGGTCATTCTCCCAAATGGAGCACCCTGCTTGCCCCAGGCGTCCGCGATCTGTACGGGAAGCGCCCGGCCCACGATGCGCATCTCAACCGAAATCGGCTGGATTGGCTGCGGAAGAAACTGGTGCGAATAGCCGAGCCCATCGAGAATATCCCCAATGACTGGAGTGTAAAGAACAGAAATCATGCGATGGAAGCGGTCTTCGTCGCCGTCGATGTACATAGTCAAATGTCCATTTGTTCGAAGGTTGCGGCGGCCAAGTAACCGCTTAAGTACGTAGGATGGAAATATAGAGACAATAAGATACCGGTGTCAACCTCTTTGGCCAACGCGGCGCAGAAGGCTCTTTTTGTTCGGCGCGGGCCCTACAACATTACGATTTCCGGCGCCTCTCTCAATGGCGCGCAAATCGGCCTGTCACAGCCTTTTCCGAGGCCGATTGCCGCCCGCGCACGGAAATCCACAAGCTCTTTCGATTCAATGCGGTGAAGTCCTGTACAGGGTCGCCATCGATGGACAAAAACCTTTTCATCGGCCAATTGCCTGCAAGGCCGAAGCGGTTGCATGTTGCCAAGCGTGAGCAGCGTAAGCGATAAAGTAAAGAATTTTATGCTTGACAGGTATTTTCATTCTCCATTATTCTCCGCAGCAGTAATTTTCAGGGTAGAGCTGTCGTCGCCAAAGAAAGCGTTTACCCGGCCAGTGAAATGCAGGACATCCAACCAGAAACGAAAGAGGTCCAACGTGAGAAGTCGACAACTTGCTGTGCTTAGCACGAGAGCGCTGAAATGCATAAACCCTCCCCACCAGACCAAGAAGCGGCTCCTGTGCCTTCTCAAGCGTCTTGCGCCGAGTCTTGTTCTCATTGCCGCGTTTGCAGCAACGGCTAATGCGCAGACATCGCAGGCCACCGTCCGTGGCAACGTTCACGATGCTTCCAATGCCGTGATCGTCGGCGCCCGCATCAACCTTGTCAATGTAGAGACTCGCGTCAATGTTGAAGCCGCCACCAATAGCGCGGGCGACTACATCATTCTGAATATCAATCCCGGCACCTACACTCTTGAGGCATCCAGCAAGGGATTTACATCGCAGAAGCTGAAACCATTTGTATTGGAAGTGAACCAGACCAGTACGCTCGATTTTTCCCTGTCGGTCGGCGCGGTGGACACTGTGGTCCAGGTTCAGGCCGTGGGCAATCAGATCGAGGCCTCCACCACGGAACTCGCACTTACGCTGGAAGCCAAGCAAATCGACGATCTACCGCTGGACAGCCGGAACTTCACCGAACTGTTCGTCGCGGCTCCCGGTGTTTCGCCTATCGTTGTCGGCGGCAGCCAGACCATGAGTTATACCACCGCGATCGGGCCATCGATGATCCCTTCGTTTAACGGACAGACCAACCGCAGCGATCTCTTCATCGTCGACGGAATTCTGGACGTGGAGACCTTCGGTAACGCCTACGCGGTTCAGCCCGGCATCGACTATATCGAGAATATGAAGCTTGAATCTCATAACGACTCAGCGGAGTTTGGTGGCAGTTCCGGCGGAACCATCAACGTCTCCACCAAGTCGGGCACTAACACGCTCCATGGTTCCGCATGGGAATACAACAAGACCCCTTCTCTGCAGGCAGAGCAGTATTTCACTCCCAAGGGCACGCCACAGACCCCGTTTTCGCAAAATCAGTGGGGCGGAACGGTGGGCGGCCCGGTGGTCATTCCCAAGCTCTACCACGGAAAGAACAAGACGTTCTTCTTTGCCGGCTACGAAGACCTCCGCTACTCGGGGCCAGGAACCTGGAGCGCAATTGTTCCCACCGCGGCGGAACTTTCGGGGGATTTCAGGGCGGATGCCCCCATTTACGATCCCACTACGACGGTCTGCAATGCCAACTTGAGCTGCACCCGGCAGCAGTTTTCCTATAACGGCGTCAAGAACATGATCAATCCCAACCGGATTGCCGCGGGCAACGTGTACTACGCGCAGCATATCTGGCCTGCCGCAGGTCTGGCTGGCGCTCCCCAAGGTTCCAACACCTTCCAGAATGCGCCCAACAATCAGGATCTCTACACCTTCGATGCCCGCATCGACGAGAACCTCGGCAGCAACAATTCGGTCTTTTTCCGCTATATGGCGCTGAAAGGAAACCAGACCAGCGGGCGCACACAATTACCTGCCGTGATATCCACCGATGCCTACTCGTATGTCGGCAGCTATGAGCACACCTTCAGCGCATCCAGCGTGTTGCACGTGCAAGGCGGAAGGACCTATGAATCCCGCCCGCAGGACTGGCGCTACAACAACGTTCCGTCGGACATCGATGCCCAGGCCGGTTTCCCTGCGCAATTCGATACCGGCTTCACTACCTTGGGAAACATCATCCCCGGCATTTCCATTCAAAACGCGGTCTCTGAGATTGGAGAAGACGACAACTCGGAGGTTACAGCTAACAGTTGGTCGGTTAAGAGCGACTATACCCATCTAATCGGCAGACACACCCTTAAGTTCGGCGGCGAGTATAACGGCATCGGAGAAGCCCAGACTATCGAGTGGTCACAGTTGACCTTCGCCAACGCCGAGACCGCCATCAATCAAAACGATTCAACCACGGGAAACGGCGTGGCCTCTTTCGTCCTCGGCTATCCCGACAACTTTACCAAACGCAACGTAGCCGAGTCCCTCAGCCCCGGCGGCATCATGGGCTACTATGGCCAGGACCAGTGGCAGATGTCGCCCAAACTGACGGTCAACCTGGGCATCCGCTACGATCTAGCCCTGATTCCCAAATACGGTACGCCTGCGCTCAACAACCAGGCCGTCGGCAACTTCAACTTCAACAACGGAACCTATGTCGTCTACAAGGTTCCCGGTTCCTGCGCAACCGTGGGAAACGCTCCCTGCATTCCCACTCCGAACGGTGCGCTTCCCACGAACGTTGTGGCGAGCACGGATGGCAAAGTCCTGGAGAACCAATACAACAACTTCCAGCCGCGCATCGGCGCAGCCTATCGCATCACTCCCACCACGGTGCTTCACGGCGGAGTCGGCATTGCCTTCGACAACTACGCCGCCCTGGTGCAGAACCTGCGCGGCGTGAGCGGCAACTGGCCTTCC
>CAZSVJ010000059.1:0-15437 GCA_964610185.1 uncultured Occallatibacter sp.
AGGTCCTGAAACTTGATGTCCTTCGAGAGCAGCCTGTGCGTGCCGATCAGGATATCGACCCGGCCCATTTCAACCTGCTCGACGATTTTCTTTTGCTCCTTCGCCGTGCGAAAGCGCGAAATCATCTCCACGTTGATGGGGAATTGCGCGAATCTCTTTTTGAACGTTTCGAAATGCTGAAAGCTGAGCACCGTAGTAGGCGTTAGCACGGCCACCTGCTTACCGTCCTGCACGGCCTTGAAGGCCGCGCGCATAGCTACCTCGGTTTTTCCATATCCCACATCGCCGCATAGCAAACGGTCCATCGGAGTGGTCGATTCCATGTCATATTTGATAGCACGGATAGCGGATAACTGATCGTCTGTCTCGGTATAGTCGAATGAGTCTTCAAACTGCTTCTGGAATTCGTTGTCCTTGGAAAAGGCGTTTCCCTGAGCTGTGGTTCGCTCGGCATATAACTTCAATAACTCGCCTGCCATATCCTGCATGGCCTTGCGCACACGCGCCTTGGTCTTGGTCCACTGCTGCGATCCCAGCTTGTTCAGCACCGGCGCAGGCCCGGCGTCGGTGGAGCGGTACTTCTGAATCAGATCCAGTCGAGTTAGAGGAACATATAACTTGGTCTGCTCGGCAAACTCCAGGATCATGAACTCAACCGAGAGACTATCCTGAACAATCTCCTTCAACCCTTGATATTGCGCAATTCCATGCTCCACGTGGACGACGTAATCGCCGACAGTGAGGTCGCGGAAATCGGAAACAAACGCCGCCGTCTTCGATCGCTTCGGCTCGGGCCGCGCCGCAACATCGGCATCGTCAGATAAGTCGTTGGCTCCGAAGACAACCAGATTAGCGTCCGTGAAACTCACGCCTGCCGAGATAGGCGATCGCACAATAACCGGCACGCGCAAATCGCCTGCCATGTAACTCGCTTCGTCCAAAACAGTTTCGCCGCCGGGATGGAAAAAACGGCTGCCAAGCCGATAAGGAATCTGATATTCGCGCAGAACTGTGGCCAGCCGTTCGACGTCGCCTTGGTTCGGCGCCGCCAGCACAATTCGCGTTTCTTTTTCGATCAGGGCCCTTAGTTGCTCGGTCAGCGCCGGAATAGATCCATGAAACCGCAGCGTGGGCCGCGAGTTCAGCTCGATCTCGCCCAGCGTGTTGTCTTCGTCCAGCACGTCCACCACGCCCAATTGATCCAGATCCAACCCCATGTGCGAGTCGAGCGCGGCCTGCAATACCTCGGGACGCAGATAAATATCCTCAGGGCGAATGAGCGACCCAATCCCCGAGCGCTCATGCCGTTGCTCGACTTTGTTCCACCAGCGATCGATCTGGTTGCGTACCATCGCCGGCTCCTCGATAAAGAGCGCGCACTTCGGCACCAGCGACAACAGTGACTTATTCGCGCCGGCCACCGCGCTAAAAAACTCCCAACCCGGAAACACGCTGACTCCGCCCGCAGCCGCGGCCTCGATGGCCATCTCGTCCTCGTCAGCGCCCGCATCTTCAGCTTCGCCTTCGAATTCAACCCGCTCACGGCTCAACCGCCCGTGCACCGCGGCTAATAGCCGTTCTGTCACCGGTGTTTCAGTCAGTGGCAGCAACTGTGCCTCATCCAATCCGCTCTGAGAGCGCTGCGTCTCCGGATCGAATTTTCGGACGGTCTCAATCTCGTCGCCGAAAAACTCGATGCGAACTGGCCGGTCGGCTTCCGGCGAATAGACGTCGAGAATTCCGCCACGCCGCGTGAATTGCCCCGGCATTTCCACCAGGTCCATCTGCGTATATCCCACGCTGGCAAGGTGCGCAGTCAGCACCTCCACGTCCACTTCTTCGCCGCGGCGCAACGTCACAGCGAGGCCGGCGTAGTAGTCACGATCAAACAGTTTCAACGCCGCCGCCTCCACTGGCGCAATGAGAATTTGCACCGCTCCTGTGGCCAGCTTCCACAGCGCCGCGGCTCTTTGTTCTTGAACGTCGGGATGTGGCGATAAATTCTCAAAAGGAAGCACATCGTGGGCGGGCAGCCGAACCACTGCCGCCGGGTCTACCGCGCCAGTCAACTCACATCCGGCGCGAACGGCCGGCTCCAGCGCATCGGCAGCCTTGTTGTCGGCCACAACCACAACGACCAGTTGCTTGGCTGCCCGCGCCATCAGCGGAAGATATAGGGACCGAGCCGACACGGTAAGGCCCGACACACGTCTCCGCCCCGCATGAAGGCTAAGGTGCCTTCGTACGCGCTCGAATCCCGAAGTCTGCTCCAATTCCGCAAAGATTTCGCGGACGAACGGGAGAATCATCTGAACCCAGTTTACCAGTCAACGAGTCGGCGGGAATTCGTCCATGTGGCTTAACTTTTGCGCCTTCTGCGAACGAGAAGCACCTTTGGCGTCCGTCTCAACCGCAAACCCGCCTACGAATATCCTTCAGCAAAGCCAGCAGATGGAGAGGGTCGGTAAGTGAGGCGACAAAATCGAACTGCTCGTAGTAGTTTCGCGCCTGTTCATTCTTGGCATGCACGGCAAGCGCCCGAATCCCCGCAATGTCTGCTGCTTGGACAGTTCGCAGCACGGCATCCCGCAGCAGCGCGCGCCCGACGCCACGCTTATGCCAGCCCTTGTCGACAGCCAGGCGGGCCAGCAACATGATCGGTACCGCGTGCCGGGCAAGCCCTTTCTGCAATCGCTCCGGAGCATCGGAATACTCGATCTGCCCGACAGCCAGACTGTAGTAGCCAATCACAACGTCTCCCGCCAAGCCGATATAAGTCTGCGCCGCGCCGGCGCTTTGATTCTGTAGCGCGTGCTTTCGCAGCCAACTGTTCAAATCCGCTTGTCCACAATCGAAGGCGTCCACCGGATGGTCGCGCCTTAGTTTTTCGATTGATCGTTCTTCGGCCGTGCGAGTCCCGATCATCTTTTTGCGTCGGAGTCGAAGAAGCCCGGCTCATCGAGCAGCGCTTGCAGGCGAGGCAACGGGCGGGCGGGCGCTTCCAGTGCCGCCTGGAAGGCGGCCCACTGTTCCGCATCGAGACCGAAAACCCGGCGTTCCGCCAACGTCTCTTCGGCGCGGGAAAGAGCACTCTCCATGACGAAATCGCTCATCGAGCGATGAGTCGCGGATGCGGCAGCCAGGAGCTTGGCCTTCGCCGAGGGCGAGACCCGCACATCCAGCTTTTCTGTGCGCCGTTCGGTCAAGATGGTCTGACTAGCCATAACAAAATCTCTATCTGCCCTCGACCATCATGATCGCTCATTGTAATGACGATGTCAAGACGAAAGGTGAGGCTCTTCCTAGCTTTCGAGACTGTCAAAATGCGTCGACCTCGGCCTAGCCTTCCGCGTTCCTGCGATCTAGCCGGGTCCAGGCCGAATCGACAATCGGCGTAAACTGAAACTGATGAGACTCGGCATCGACTTCGGAACGACGCGAGTCGTGGTGGCGCATGCGGACCGCGGCAATTTTCCGCTTGTCAGCTTCGAGGCGCCGGACGGGCAGGTTCACGACTGGTTTCCGCCGGTGGTGGCTATCAAGGGCGAGGCCCGCCTTTATGGTTGGGATGCGATTGCCGTCGAGGAAGACGAGAGCTGGACCGTTCTTCGCTCGCTCAAGCGCCACCTGCGCTCCGCCAACCCGCATACACAGGTTACCGCCGGCGGCCAGACCGTGCCGCTGCGTCAGCTCATGGCGGAGATGATGGGGCGGCTGCGTACGGAATTGATCGAGCACTCGAATCTTGGACTGGAGCGGCGCGTTGACTGCGGCGAAGAGACTGCGGCGGATATGCAGGACAGCATCGAGATCATGCTCGGGGTTCCGGCCAACGCCAACAGCAACCAGCGTTTCTTGACCGAAGAGGCCGCGCAGTTGGCGGGCTTTACCGTGCTCGGGCTGCTCAACGAGCCTTCGGCGGCGGCCATTGAGTTTGCCCATCGCAACAGTTCGGAGCGGAAGAGCCGAGCTGGCAGTGGGTTGGTGGTCTATGACCTCGGAGGCGGCACGTTCGACGTTTCGCTAGTCACCATGGGTGAGTTCGAGCACACGGTCGTGGCCTCGGATGGAATTCCGAATCTCGGTGGCGACGACTTTGACGAGATCCTCGCGGAACTGGCCCTCGAATCTCTCGGCGAGCACGGCAAGCTGTCTGGGGTGGAGAAACATCGGCTGCTCGAAGAATGCCGCGAGAAGAAGGAAAGCCTGAATCCCAACACGCGCAAGGTGACCATCGATCTGGAACGTGTGCGTGCGGGGTGGGAGCAGGTGACGATTCCGGTGGATGCCTACTACGAGCGCTGCCGTCCGCTGATCGAATCGACTCGCGTGGTCGTCGAGAATCTTCTTTCGGCCCACTCCACAAGCGCTCTGGATACGCTCTATGTCACTGGCGGCGCAGCCGAGCTGCCGCCAGTGTCTCGCATTCTCCGCGAAAGCTTCGGGCGCAAGGTGCGCCGCTCCGCTTATATGCGTTCTGCCAGCGCCATCGGCCTTGCCATTCGCGCCGCGGGCGACCAGAGCGCCGGTCAGGATTTTGGCCAGGTGCCCGACCGGCTGAATGACCAATTCAATCAATACTTCGGCATTTGGCGCGAGACCGATTCCGGCGGAACGATTTTGTTCGACTTGATCTTTGCTCGCGGAGTTCACCTGCCTGCGCCCGGCGAGCCGCCTTTGCACAGCGAGCGAGTCTACGGGCCGGCCCACAACATCGGCCACTTCCGCTATCTTGAATCCACCCATCTCGACGAGCAAGGGCAGCCGACCGGCGAGATTGTCAACTGGGATCAGATTCAGTTTCCCTTCGATCCGGAGTTACAGCGGCAGCCGGATTTGGCGTCCGTCCCGGTAGCCTTGCTTTCCAATCCCAATGGCCTGATGATTCGCGAAGAGTATAGCTGCGATTCAAGCGGCAACCTGCGGGTCAAGATCTCCGCCGAGCCTACCGGATTCGCGCGCGAATTTCGCATAGCCCAGTCAGCCAGAATCTAAGAGCGGATCGGCAACGGAGCAAATCTGGCCTTCTACCCCCTGTTCCCTAATCCCTGTTCCCTAATTGCTCGCGCGATCCACATACACTTGTTGCGGAGAAGCTACCTCAAGCGCCATCCCCGTGACCTTGAACTTGAAGTTTTCCACCGCGGGCTTGCGATCGAGCTTGGCGGCAAAGTCAAGTTCGTATTGGTTGTCCAGGCGCCGGGCAAGATCGTCAAAAAAAGGCTTAAACGAAACTGGATTGCCCGTGCCCGTCCAATAGCCATTGCCACCCGTCGACTGGGTCACTTCGGCCAGCAGGCTTTGGCCGTCATTGGAATTGTCGCCGACGCTCCGGCTCTGCCAGTAGATCGAATAGACCACCAGCCCCGCGCGAACGGAATCCGCGATTGCGGTCGAGACATAGGGGTCCTCAGGATCGAAGCGCGGAATGCTGGGGTCAATGCCGTCGCTGACTAGCACCACTTCGCGCCGAACCCCGCGCGCTTGAGAGGGCCACTGCCGAGCAAGATCAGACAGGCTGAAGTAGGGGTTTGAACTCGAACCTGCGGGCAAATGGAGCTCAGCGACCACCTGCGCATGGTTAGCCGAAAACGGACTGGCCAAAACCGCGCGTCCGTCTTCCATGTACCCGACCGCAGCTTTGGTATGCGGGCCCAGACCCTGGACGAATTGCTTGATCTCATCGAATTGGCGGCCCAGATTGCGCGCGCCGCCGTCAATCAGCAACACAAGTTCAAGCCCGTCATTCGCGTCTCGGAGCGGCGTCCAGCCTGTTACGGCGGCATCCTTCCCATTCACTTTCGCGCTCACATCCTGCCGGGAAATGCTTGGCGACATCTCGCTGTGCTTGGCAAAGATTGTGATCACAGCTCGACCCTGACCCGTAGCGTTGCCACTCTGAGCAAATGCAGGCGCGGCCATCAGCAGCATCCCCGCACTCATCCAAATTGCCGTAGAAAGTTTTCTCACCTAAACCGCCTTTTCAGATTCCACCGTGCCGATTGATTGTTTGATGCAACGCGGGCTTAAGTTTTTACGCAATTAGACGCAACTCCGCCCGGACAAGCCCCGTGCCGACTTATCGACTCGGTCATTCACTGACCCCCTTCCGCCTTCAAGAACGAATAGAAAAAATCCAGCGACTTCCAATACGAATCAACCGGCAGCCTCTCATCCCGCCCGTGCGCGCGCTCGTCGCCCCGCTCCAGCGCGATGGCCGAATAGCCATAGCAGGGAATGCCCGCCTGTGCAAAGTAGATTGAATCGCTGGCCCCGTTCTCCATCACGGGCGTTACCGGTGTGCCCGGCCAGATGGCCTGCGTGAGCCGCGTCAAGGGGCCAAACACTTCGGGGATTGGAGCGGGCGGGACCATGGCTTTTCTCTCCGGCGCAGTGCCGAAAACTTCGCCGGAGTCGGACACGTATTTAACCGTCAGCTTGTCGTCGCCAATGATTCCGATCAACTGTTTCCGAACCTCCTCCGGCGAGTGGCCCGGAAAAATGCGGCAATTCACGATGGCTTGCGCCGTCTGCGGCAGCGCGTTGTTGGCGTGCCCCGCAGCCAGCCTCGTCGCCACGCAAGTCGTCCGGAAGTTCGCGTTGAAGCTCGGCTCATTGCCAAGCCGCGCCGCCGCGGCCATGTCCGGCGGTGTAGACAAAACTGCCAGAATATCCGCCTGCGTTTGCCTCGCCTCCTGTGTAGCGAGATTCTTGAAGTAGGTGCGCGTCACTTCGTTCATCTCGAACGGAAATGTGTATGCCGCCAGCTTGTTTAGCGCAGCCGTCAGTTCATAAATGGCATTGTCGGGGCGCGGAAGCGAGCTATGCCCTCCACGATTGGTCGCCGTGATCTGGAAGTCGGAATAAACCTTCTCGGTAGCTTCCACGTCGGCCACCACCGCGCGCCCGTGGTCCAGCTCCACTCCGCCGGCGTCGGGATTGATCACGTACGCCGCATCGACCAAATCGCGATGCTCGCGCAAAAGCCACTCCGCTCCGTTGAACTTGCCGCCTTCCTCGTCGGCGGTAAGCGCCAGAATCAGATCGCGCTTGGGTTTGTACCCCTCACGATGCAGGCGCAGAAACGTTTCCACTAACGCGGCGTCGGAGTTCTTCATGTCCTGCGTTCCACGACCGTAGTAGTAGCCATCCTTTTCGACAAACTGGAAAGGATCGGTGGACCAATCGGAGGGCAGCGCCTCGACCACGTCCGTGTGGCAGAGAAACAGAACGGGCTTTTCGGTGGACGTGCCAAGCGCGCGCATGCGGACGACAAGATTTTTCTTGCGCTCATCCGGCCCGAGCAGATGCACATCGGCAGGCGGAAACCCGGCATCGAGAAATCTTTTCTGCATGGCTGTAGTCGCCGTCGTCACGTTGCCCAGCGGCGTGTCGGTGGTGTTGATCTCAATCAATTCCTTGAAAATTGCGCGGGCCTCGGCGCGATCCTCGGCGGAGGCCGTAGGCAACCCACTCTGAGCAAACGTAGCTGAGCAAAGCCAGGCGACCGCAAGCAGGGCCGAAAAAGCAACCGGGATAACCTGACCGGCGGGAAATCTTCTGCGCATGAGGGCATTGTATGACGGCTGGGCTCAATCTCTTTGCGGAATCTGGACATTCGGCGTTTGTGCACCGCAACGAATCGATTTATCGTAATCTCACGACATTTTGAGGTGCTCAAATGCAGTTCCGGTTCGTGCTTGCCGTTTCTCTCCTTGCGTCATCGATTGGCGCTGCCGCTCAAATGCCCGAGAAGCCGCTAATGCGGCCCAGGATCTTCGGCATCTCGCACATTGCTGTCTACACCTCGAACCCCGATGCTACCGACCACTTCTACCGCGAGGTCATCGGTGCCGTCAAACTGCCTGACCCCGAGAATCCCAAAGGCGTCCGCTACGCTCTCAGCGCTACGCAATTCATTGAGGTGCTGCCCTGGCCCGCCGACGCCGGGATCAATCGCCTCGACCACACTGCCTGGAACACCGACGATGCGGAATCCCTTCGCCGCTTTCTCGGCTCTAAATCGTGGAAGGTGCCCTACAGGGTGGAAAAAGCCGCCGACGGAACCCTGTGGTTTGAAGTCAAGGACCCCGAAGGCAACAAAGTCCAGTTCGTGCAACTGCCGGAGAACCTCAAGCCGCTCGCGGCCCCCGCGGCCATCGGCCGCCACATCATTCATATCGGGTTCCTCGTGCATAGCCGCATAGTCGAGAATCTGTTCTACCGCGATCTGCTCGGCTTCAAGCCGTACTGGTTTGGAGGCATGGTCGAGGGCAGAATCGATTGGGTCAGCCAGCAAAGTCCCGATAGCCACGATTGGCTCGAGTACATGTTGACCTATGGGAACGCGCCGGTCGGAGGAGGAACCGGCATTCCCGCCGGCATCTCGCGACATGATCTTGGCGTGCTCGACCACTTCTCCATCGGCGTAGACTCGGTGGACGCCGCTTTCAAGACCCTCCAAGAAGCCGGTCGTCTTGCAGGCGTCGATGCCCAGCAGCACACCCAGATGGGCAAAGACGGCAAAGGCCAGTTCAACCTCTACGACCCCGACGGCATTCGCGTGGAGCTGATGAACTTCCACGCCAGCGAGAAGCCCTGCTGCTCGCCGTTTACGGCTGACGATCCGGCGGAGTAGGGACAACTAAAGAAGCTCGTCGACCTTGATGCGTTTTTAACATCGCGCGGAATGATCCATTGAAAGACAGATTGCAGCTGCGAATATGCAGTCCCCATGTGCTGGCCAATTTAGTCGTTGCAACCACGGTTTCTGTTAGAATCAAGGTGCACACGAGACTCTCAATATTGAGACGCGAGTGAGTGATGAGTAGGGGAACAGCTTCATGCCTGAGTCAAAGAGCAGTTCGGTTGAAACCGAGAAGAAGACTGTCTGGCCGTCAGTGATCGGGCTAGTCTACGGCAAGGACGGAAAATTCAAGTCCTCAGTGCCGAAAGGGGCGGTGCGCCCCAAGCCGGTTCCGGTTCCCGCCAAAGAAAAATAGCGGAGGACGACCATGCCGGACAAATGGGAAGCTGTCGGCGTGCTTCTCGTTCTGCTTCCCGGCTTTGCGTGTGCGTACATCGTCCAGTTTATTGGTGTTCGGCGTAAGAAACCGGAGTATGAAAAGCAGACGGAGTTGGACAAGGTTGTTGAAGCTTTGCTCTTCAGCCTTCTGTTGTACATCCTGACCTTGCCCTTTTTCGGCTCAGCGCTCCCCATCAGCTGGGAAGCACAAGATCCCAACAAGTCCGGCACATATCACCTTCACATTCTAATTAATTACAGCCATCTGGCGACCCTTGCGGGCCTCGCCATTGTTCTGGCATTGCTCTATTCGGCCGCCATAAGCCACGGCTGGCTCAAAAGGGCCTTTGGTTGGCTAAAGGTTACCGAGCCGACGGCTTACAACACGATCTTCGACAATGCGCTTGACGCGTCTGGCGGGCACGTTCAATTAGGAATCTCCGGTGGGCGGAGTTTGATTGGCTGGCTGAGCCACTACCCTGATAGATACTCCGAAGCTGCGGAGGAGGCTTTTATCTTCCTCGAACAGGCAGCGTGGATCATCACCGACACGAGGGGAAACCAGACCGAGGTGGAGATTGGCGGACCAGGGATTCTGCTGCCCGAAACCACGGAGATCGAGTACATGATCTTCCTGAGTTATGAGTTGGACCAGGGCACTGAGGCGACATCTCAATCAACATCCGAGCAACTGCCGCTGTCCGCGCTAAAATCATAATGAATCATGCCCGCAGCCACCCTAGCTCCTGAAGTCCTGGCCAAGTACGAGCCCGTCATCGGACTCGAAGTCCACGTTCAACTGCTCACCGCTTCGAAGGCCTTCTGCGGTTGCGCGAATCATTTCGGCTCGGCGCCGAACACGAATATCTGCCCGGTCTGCCTGGGATTGCCCGGCGCGCTGCCGGTTCTGAACGCGAAGGCCGTCGAGTTCGCGACTCTAGCCGCCGTTGCTCTCGGCTGCCAGGTCCGCGAGCGCTCCATCTTCGCGCGCAAGAATTACTTCTATCCGGATCTGCCCAAGGGCTATCAGATTTCGCAGTTCGACAAGCCGATCGCCGAGCATGGATTCATCGAAGTGCCAACGGCCGACGGCGCAGCTAAGCGCATCGGCATTACCCGGCTGCACATGGAAGAGGACGCAGGCAAGAGCCTTCACGACGGCTTTGCCGACTCCGCCACGCGCACCTATCTCGACCTGAATCGCTGCGGGACACCGTTGATCGAGATTGTCTCCGAGCCGGACATTCGCACTCCCGACGAGGCCTTCGAATACCTGACGCGCTTGAAAGAAATCCTGCTTTACACCGGCGTCTCCGACTGCAACATGGAGGAGGGCTCCTTGCGCTGCGACGCCAATGTGAGTGTCAGGCCGAAGGGCGCGGAGAAATTCGGGACGAAGGTCGAAGTCAAGAATGTTAACAGCTTCAAATTCGTTCGCGCGGCTATTGAATATGAGATCGAGCGTCAGATCGAGGTCGTCGAATCCGGCGGGCGCGTGATGCAGGAAAGCCGGCTTTGGAACGCAACCGAGGGGCGCACTTACTCCATGCGGTCGAAGGAGCAGGCGCACGACTATCGCTACTTTCCCGAGCCCGACTTGCCGCCGCTGATCGTCTCTGCGAAATTTCTCGCCGAGACCGCAAAGAAACTTCCCGAGCTGCCCGAAGCCCGCCGCGCGCGCATGATCGCCGAATACGAGATCAACAGGCAGGACGCCTTCACGCTCACCGCGTCCCGCGAGTTCGCCGACCGCTTTGAGGTCGCGGCCCGCACCGCCCGCAGCCCACGCCGCGTGGCCAATGTGCTGCTCAGCGAAGTTGGCGGAAGGATCAAGGCTCTCGGCCTCGAACAGGAGCAGTCGCCTGTATCGATGGCTGGAATCGTGCAAGCCGCCGATCTGCTCGACGAGGGCAAGATCAGCTCCAAGCAGCTCAAGCAATTGTTTGACGTGTGCTTTGAAAAAGGCGAGGACTTTGCTACCGTTTATGATCGCGAGAAGCCCCAGCAGATCACCGACGCGTCCGCAATTGAAGCCATGATCGATGAGGTCATTGCCGCCAATCCCAAACAGGTGGAGCAGTATCGCGCCGGAAAGACGACCATTGCCGGATTCTTTGTCGGCCAGGTGATGAGAGCCACAAAAGGCCAGGCCAACCCGGCGCTCTTGAATGAATTGGTCGCGAAAAAGCTCGAAGGGTAGCGCTCGGCTGGCAGCGATTGGCGAACAATCCTATGCGCAAATCAGCGGAACTTCTCCGCTGCGCAATGCGTACAGCGTCTGAAGGACTTCTATCGTTAGCCTCGGAGGGCATCCCAATGAACCTGCGCAAAACGTGCGCGCTGCTGCTAGCAAGCGTCCTGCCCGTTGTTATGTCCGGTTGCAAGAGTCATAGGTCGTTCGATGATGGGATAAGCAGCGTCAAGGCCGACTCCGGCGAAGTGAACATCACCAAAATGGGCGGCGGCATCGACGTGAGCGACGCTCCCCAAGGGGCGACCTTGACCACCATGGGCGGAGGCATTCATGTGCGGAACGTTGCAGTCTTCGCCACGGTTAAGACGATGGGCGGCGGCATCGATATCGACCGCTCGACTGGCACGGTGGACGCGACTTCAATGGGGGGCGGGATTACCATCGGCACCGCCAATGGCCCCATCAAGGCAACCACCATGGGCGGCGACATCAAGGCTCGCGAAGTGGGCTCCTCAAGCCAGGAACGGGACATTGAACTGACCTCCAAGGGCGGGACGATCGAGCTGACGGTGCCGAAGGATTTCCCCATGGATGTGCGGATCGTGCTGGCGTACACGAGGACGGATCGGGAGTTCCACATCGTGCAGGATGCCGGCTTGGAGGTTCGTGAGACCAACTCGTGGGATACCTCCGAGGGCACGCCGCGCAAATACATTCGCGCCGCCGGCCGGGTGGGTAGCGGGCTAAACATGGTCACCATCAAGACAATCAACGGAAATGTAATTCTGCACCAGGAGTGACGGCGGAGCCGAGAATGCCCCTGCCTGTTCCTCAAACTCGCGCGCCCCAGGGCTGGACTCCGCCGGAGACGCGAACCCCTAATGCCCGCGCCTTACTTCAGTTTCAGCTCGGCTTCGAACTCTTTGCGTGAATCCCACTGGCTGACGGTCTTGACAGGGCTCTTCTTGCCGTCTTTTTCCGCCCACAGTTCGTTGTCTTCGGCCATGTTGACCTGCGTAAAGCGGAACCTGCCGCCGGCCTCGGTGGTAAAGCTGCGGATCGACTTGTTCTTGATGTACCTGAGAAACACTGTGGCTCCCGTCACGGGCTTCGAATCCGCGTCTACCACGGTGCCGGAAACGGCGCGCATGCCCAAATTCTGCGCATGGGCCTCAGCCGGCCCGAGACTGAATCCAGTCCGCCCATGCATGGGAAACAACCCGGCAGCCAGGACGGCAATCGTCGCCCCAACCGCCAATTTCGAGCTGAAAAACCTCACTCTTCCTCCTCGTCCTCGACAAGCAGATCGTCCTCATCCAGGCCCTCGTCCACCCGCGCCAGCTCCAGTGGTTCAACGCCAACCACCTCGTACTCCGTGCCGCACTCATCGCAGGTGATCACGTCGCCTTCTTCCACTTCGTCCAATTCAATGTCAAGTCCATTCTCGCACTCCGGGCAGTTGGCCATGACACGCTCCTCTCTTTTCATCGCATTTTAGGATGGGTGTACCTTGCAGTACGACTCCGCTATTTTTGGGGAGAACCCGGCCTCAGGTCAAGAGGGGACATCCAATCTCACAACGGGAACTCCCAATGCGGGAGGATAGCGATGGGTTTCCAGCACCTAAAGTAACCTGGCCGGGGAGCCCCGAAGCGCAGGTCCTCCGCGTCCGCTCTACGATCAGTTAGACTGTGTGCGAGTCCGAAGAGCGACAGCCCGCCGCTCAAAATCCATTCGACGCAATTCAACCTGCGGCTGAGCAAAGACCCCAGTTCGGCGTGGCTGGCGCATCGAATCCATGACACGGGGCCGCTCTAGCGTATACCCTGTTCTCTACGATGGCTAGAATTGGAAGCAGCCCGTTTTCCTTTCCCGACTTCCGCGGCGCCACTCGCCGCTTCGTCCTGATCAATCTGCTCGCCTATTTCGCCCTGTTGCTGGCCCCATTGCTTTTTCCGGGCAGCGCGATTGCCCTCGTCGACCGATTCGGCTTTGTTCCAAGCTTCTTCATGCACGGATGGATCTGGCAGCCATTCACCTACAGCTTCGTGCATCCTACTCTGCTGGGAACGCTCTTAGAGTTGCTCTCGCTGTGGTTCATTGCCGGATTTCTTGAGAGTCTTCACACTTCGAACTGGGTCGCCGGCCTCTACGCTGCTTCTGTTCTGGGCACAGCAGCCGCGGCAGCCGTAATCTACCTCGCCAGCGGCACCCTCGGCTATCAACTCAAGGAGTTTCCGATCTACGGCTGTGGCGGCGCCATCTTTGGGCTGCTCATCGCCATTGGCGTGCTCTACGGCAACATGGAGTTCCTGCTCTTCTTCACCATCGGCATCAAGGCAAAGTACCTGGCCGCCATCTACGCACTCATCTCCATCGCCATGCTTTTCGGTGAGCAGCGCATGTACGCCTTTGCCCAACTGGGCGGGGCGATTGGCGGCCTGCTGTTTATCCAACTGGCTCCTAGGCGCGGCGTGTCGTTCGCTTTGAGTGAGAGATGGTACGCGCTGCGCAACGGCTATTACCGCTGGAAGCGCCGCCGCGCCGCGCGCAAGTTCGAGGTCTACATGCGCTCGCAGGGCCGCACCGTCCGCTTCGACGGCAATGGCAAGCTGATCGACGAGGACCACGACGACAAGAAGCGGTGGAATTAGTGCGGTGTCTCGGAAGTTCGTTGAATAAGAAAGACAAGCGAAATGCAGGTCCTTCGACTCCGCTGGAGAGCGCTTCGCTCAGGATGACCGCCTCTTTTGGGGGCGGCGGCGGGCCGCATCTGCTGAACGAATCTTAGCGACAGGACACGAGGTGCGGCGAGAGATGAGCTTGAGTTGCGCTTTTTCACGACGATCCTTAGCGCGCGTCCCAGCGCGATCGGTTACTACTTCCACTTGATGTTGCAGCCGATCGAAGGCCGCTGCTCTACTGGGACAGGTTTGCCCGCGAGAACCAGGTCGATGGCGGCGCGCAGGTCCTGGCCAGTGACAGGGATCCCGCTGCCGGGACGGCTGGAATCGAATTGACCGCGATAGACAAGGCGGAAGCCGCCGTCGAAGAGAAAAAAGTCGGGCGTGCACGCGGCTTTGTAGGAATGGGCAATGGCCTGCGTTTCGTCGTATAGGTACGGAAAGACAAAGCCGAAGGTTTCAGCCTGCTGTTTGAGTCCCGCGGGGCTGTCGGCGGGATGCGTTGTTACATCGTTGCTGCTGATGGCTACGATGGCGATGGATCGATCCGCATAGTCATTGCCGAGTGCGGCGAGTCCCTCATTGATGTGCTTCACGTAGGGGCAGTGGGCGCAGATGAACATGACCAGCAGCGCCTTCTTGCCGCGAAAGTCGTCGCGGCTGATGGGCTTGCCTGTCACGACATTGGTAAGCGCGAAGTCCGGGGCGATGGTGCCGAGATCGAGCATGGTGGATTCTGTGAGCGACATGGATATCTCCTCAAGTTCTTGCATAGGTTACTTGCTTTGAAAGGGCACGATCCGCCGCGGCGGATCGTGCCCTTTCAAATCTTCGACATATCGGCCGTGCGCTTTCAAAACTCCCACTTATTCAGACGTCCGCTAAAACAGCGGCGTCTGGCGGCCGGGCATGGCGAGGTTGAAGTGCTCATATGCGAGCCGTGTGGCTACGCGGCCGCGCGGCGTGCGGTCGAGAAATCCGATCTGGATGAGGAACGGCTCGTAGACCTCTTCGAGCGCGTCTTCTTCTTCGGCCAAAGTGGCAGCCAGCGTACCCAAGCCGACGGGGCCGCCGTCGTATTTCTGCATGATGGTGAGCAGCAGACGGCGGTCGATTTCGTCGAACCCGTGCGCGTCCACCTCAAGCATGGTGAGGGCGGCGTGGGCCGTGGGCCGGTCGATGGAGCCCGAGCCGCGAACCTGCGCGTAGTCGCGGACGCGGCGCAGCAGGCGATTGGCGATGCGCGGCGTGCCTCGGGAACGCAGCGCAATCTCCGCCGCGCCGTCCTCGTCGATGGGCACCTGCATGACCTCAGCCGAGCGGGACACGATAAATCGCAGTTCTTCTTCGTTGTAAAACTCGAGCCTCAGCAGAATGCCGAAGCGGGAGCGGAGCGGTGAGCTGAGCAGGCCGGGCCGCGTGGTGGCGCCGATGAAGGTGAAGGGGCGAATCTCCATCACATGCGTGCGGGCCGCCGGACCCTGGCCGATGATGATGTCGAGCTTGTAATCCTCGAGCGCGGTGTAGAGCTTCT
>CAZSVJ010000060.1:0-14991 GCA_964610185.1 uncultured Occallatibacter sp.
GAACGGGCTGCCTGTAGATTCGCCGGCGGTCACCGGCCTTGCGACGGTCGCCGCGCGCTCCATTGTGGCGACGGGACTGGTGGCGGATTCTGCCTTGAGCCCGGAATCCATCTTTGCGCCCGAACTCCAACCGCCGCTGGTTGGCCCGAAGGGAGAGTTCGACGGAGCCGGCGAGGCAGCCGGACTCAATGCCGGCGCCGGTCGCGAAGCAGCTGCAATGGGCCTTGGCGGCGCTGGCGCGGATGAGATACGCGTTGCTGAAATTCCTGAGACGCCGGCTGAAACCCCGCTAAGCAACTCCTCGAGCGGCAGTAGACGCTGCGCATGGATCAGCTTAAGCAAACCCAGTTCGAGATGAAAGCGCTGCTCCTGGCGGTAGTTCAGATCGTCGAAGGTGCGCAGGACAATCTGCAGATTGCGGGTAAGTTCTTCCTCGCTGAACAGCAGCGCGGTGCGTGCGGCCCGCGCGCGCTCATCGCCTGAAATCTGCAGCAATTCCGTCTGCTCGCCGCCCAGCTTGGCCATGAGAGCATTGCGCAGGTAGCGAACCATCTGACGCGCCAGTGAGGACGGGCTATGGCCCGCATTGACCAGCAGATTCAACTGCTCCATCAGCTCGGCGCTCTGCCCGGCGGCCACAGCCTCAAGCAGGCGCTCGAAGACCGCGTTGGGAACGGCTCCCATCAGCTCGCGAATCTGCTCGGCTGAGAGCACCGGCCGCCCCGCTTCCACCGGTGCCGAGGCAATGGCCTGGTCCATGATCGATAACGCATCCCGCATTGACCCGTCGCCGGCCTCAGCCAGCAGGGCCAGAGCTCCGTCCTCGGCTCCAACCTCTTCCTGGCCGGCAATCATCTTCAACTGAGCCAGAATGTCGTCGAATTTTACCGCGTGAAAGCTGAAATGCTGGCAGCGCGAGCGAATAGTTTGAGGAATGTTTTCGGGTTCCGTCGTCGCCATCATGAAAATGACGTGCGCGGGCGGCTCTTCGAGCGTCTTGAGCAGAGCATTGAAGGCGGCTTCGGTGATTTGATGGGCTTCGTCGAGGATGTAAATCTTATAGCGGTCGCGCGACGGGGCGTAGCGGGCGGCTTCGCGCAGCTCGCGAATCTCGTCGATGCCGCGGTTGGTGGCCGCGTCGATCTCAATTACATCTACGGCATTGCCCTGGCGAATCTCGATGCAGGAATCGCAGATGCCGCAAGGCTCCGGGGTCGGCCTGTTCGACGTTCCGATTTCGGTCCGGCAGTTCAGGGCCATGGCCACAATGCGGGCAATGGTGGTCTTGCCGATGCCTCTGTGCCCCGAAAAAATATATCCGTGGGCGATGCGGTTCTGGCTGAGCGCATTCATCAGCGTCCGCGTAACGTGATCCTGGCCGGCCACATCGGCAAAGCGCTGCGGGCGATATTTTCTGGCCAGAACCTGATAACCCATGCTTGCACCCACTCCCGGAGCCCCCGGATTATTCGGTGGCCTAGAGGCGATTGTATCGCTCTCAACCGGGTCCGCGAGTGAGTGGAAAATCACGCGCTGGAGCCGCTTCGTCACTTGTGGTTCAGTGTTGGGCCGGCCCTTCATAACTAAAAATTGGCTCATTCCTCTGTCGCATCCAACCGCTGTTCCAGAAACCGCCGCACAGCTGGATCGCGCTCCAACCCAATTGCAATTTGATACGCGTGGCGCGCCAGTTCATTTTCACCGGTCCTGACCAGCAGTTCCGCTCGCGCCGCCCAATAAGGCTGGTATTCTGCGAGCCTCGGATCGGTCTCTAGCTCCGGCATCGATGCCAGACCTTCCTTCGCGCCGCGCAACTCCGCCACGGTCACGGCCCGGTTGATTCGGACCACGGGCGACCCTGTCAGCGCGAAGAGGGCATCGTAAAGCTCCAGAACCGCCGCCCAGTTCACGACTCCCGTCCGGATTCGATCCACGTGCGCCGACTGAAGGGCCGCCTCCAGTTGAAATCGCCCCACGGAGTGCATTGCGCCCGCGCGATGCAGCAGACTCTCCGCCTCGGCAATCTGACGGCTGTCCCACAAGGCTGGATCCTGCATAGCAAGGGCCACAAATTCGCCATCGTCGTTGCGACGGGCACGCCGCCTGGAATCCGCGTGCAGCATCAGCGCGAGCAGGCCCAGTGCCTCAGGCTCAAACGGCATCAACTCAACCACCAGCCGGGCGAGAAACAGCGCTTCCTCCGTAAGATTCCTGCGCACCACGTCCACTCCGCCTGGGTCGCTCCAACCTTCGCTAAATCCCGTGTAGATCGCCTGAAGCACCGTGTCGAGCCGAGCCGGCAGCTCCTCGCGCCCCGGCACGCGGATTGGAATGCCTGCCTGCCGGATTTTTTCCTTGGCGCGGACCAGCCGCTTGCCCATCGCCGCTGGAGAAGTGAGAAAGGCGGAAGCAATAGCCTTTGCGTCGAGCCCCAACACAACCTGTAGGATCAGCGGCGAGCGGATCCCAGGGTCGATGGCAGGATGAGCGCAGGCAAACATCATGGCCAGGCGCTCGTCTGGCAGTTCACCCCAATCCGGTGCGGCCATCACATCTTCGACGGATTGTAATTCGACGTCTACGAACCGGTGCCGGACTTCCGCGCGAACCATGTCGATCGATTTGCGTCGCGCCACGGTCATCAACCATCCTTCAGGATTTGCAGGGCATCCGTTTCGGGGCCAATCCACGAGCGCTGCCGCAAACGCTTCAGAGAGGGCATCTTCGGCGGCAGCCACATCGCGCGTGCGCGACGCAAGAAAGGCGACCAGCTTGCCGTAACTACGGCGCGCAACATCTTCAGCCGTAAATCGCGCGCGCTCATCGCCTTCCCGCAGGTTCATGCCGTCAAGCACCCGGTTAACCCATATCCCAGACGGGCCGCACTTCAACGATGCCGTGGCTGGCGCCCGGGCACCGTGCCGCCCATGACAGCGCCGCATCCAGATCGGCCACGTCGATCAGATAATACCCGCCAAGCTGCTCCTTCGAGTCAGCGTAAGGGCCGTCGAGCACCTGCGTTTTGCCGTCCACGACGCGCACCGTTGTCGCCGTTGCAATTGGCCGCAGACGGTTCGAGCCCTTGAAGACGCTCGCCTCTTTAAGTGCCTCGGTATACGCCATGTAGGCCGCCATTCCTTGCTGTTGTTGAGCCGGGGTCATGTTCATGAAGCCGGCTTCCTGAGCATGAAGCAGAAGAAGATATTGCATGTGAAACCTCCTTGTATGGTTGAATGCGGCCATTTTGGTCCGCTACCCCAATGACGTGTGGAGACAGGCCGTTTGGACAAACTCCCCGAAAAATAATTTCCTTTGTAGGCTGCTCCCCGCAAAAGAATCTCCCGTGCACTTCACTTCGAGGTCTTCCTGCTCTTGCCTTTGCCTGCATTCACACGGGTCTGCTTCTTCACATGCTCCTTCGCAGTCTTCACCGCTGCCTTCTTCGCGGCCCTTTTTCGGCGTCGGATTTCTTCCGGCGAGTACATCGATCCGCGGCACTTTTTTACGCCGCAGTTGCAAATGGCTTCGTCTTCGCCGCCGTCGTATAGGCAATAGTCGTAGGTAATCTCCGCGCCCGCGGGGATGTTCTTGATGGCCGTGATCCACACTCGGCCGCGGACTTCGCTGGTCTCGCAGTTGGCGTTGCAACTGTGGTTGATGAACATTGCCATGCCGTGCCCGTCGATGACCATCGCCCCGTCGCCGAGTCCAAAGAGATAGGTGATGGGCGAGTGCTCGTAGCGCGCGTCTGCCAACTCTTTTGAGATACGGCGGCCTGTGTATTCAACCACCCGCGTGCCTTTGCGGATGGGAGTTGTTGTATAACAGCCGGCGGCGTGAATCGACGAAGAGCGGATGATCAGTCCCATGCGAGTGTGGAGTTTTTTCCTTTGCGGCAGATTTTACGGTATGCACCGCATCGTACCATTGAAGAGCGAGGAATAGGGCAATGAAACGGGGCTATTGGATTGCGCTGGTATTGGCGGCTGGCGTTTGGGCCGCATCGCAGGCGCGTGCGCAGGCTCCCGCGAGCGGTGCCGGATCAACCCAGAGTGGCCAAGCCCAGAAACCTGCCCAGCCGCAGCAGGCCGCTCCGCCAGCCGAGGCCAATCCCTTTCCCGAGGATACGAGCAACGTTCCGGTCATGCCCTCGAACGGCGCGGCCGCATTGCCCGCGGAAACCTACAGTGGGTCTGACAATGGTGCAATTCCGATGGCGGGTGACGATCGTGACCCGGTGCGAAGCCCCGACGATCCAGCGCCATCACCCTCGTCCAGCGGCAGCCAGGGGCAGGAGTCGTCGAGTCTTTCCGGAACCGATCAATGGCAGCCTCCGGCGGATGACGACGATTCCGGCAAGAAGAGTGGCCGCGGAAGGATGACCGTCAAGGAACCAACCCACCAAGAGAGCGCTGCGGAAGACATCAATGTAGGTGGATACTACCTCGACAAAAAAAACTGGAGGGCAGCGCAGTCGCGCTTTCAATCGGCAATGGTGCTCGATCCGGAGAATCCCGATGTCTATTGGGGGTTGGCCGAAGCTGCGCGGCACCTGGGAGATTTTGCCGAGGCTCGTGGCTACTACCAGAAACTTGCGGACTACGACCCGGACAGCAAGCACGGAAAAGAAGCCATCAAAGCTCTGAAAGATCCGGAGATTGCGAACGCGAGGAACGCAGCACCGGGGCAGACATCTGCGAATAAAGCGAAGTGAGGGGCCATTTCTTCGCGGACCAAACAGGCTGCGGGAAGACTCGATGCTTTGAAAGGGCACGGCTCTAGACGTGCCCTTTCAAAGCGGCTAGAAACCAGCCCAGTGTCGATAGGCAGCGATGATTGGCTGCCCCCAGAGTGCGCTGACGATGCCGCCAATGCAGAGGAAAGTGCCTAAGGGAAGTTTCTGGAGCGCCCATCCGTCTGTACCCCTACGTGCTGAGGGGATTGCAAGCGTTACCAGGGCGGCGAGCGCTCCGAGAACCACTCCCAGGCCAAAGGCGAGCAGCGCGCCGGGCAGGCCGAGCCAGGCCGCCAAGAGCGCCATCAGCTTAGCGTCGCCAAGGCCGATGCCTTCACGGCGTCGGATGAGCCAGTAGACCCAGCGGATGAGCAGGATCAGAAGGGCGGCGGCGAGGATACCGAGCATCCAACGAAATGCGATTTGGTAGAGAAAGCGTCGCTGTTCACTCAAGGCGCCGTAGAAGCTGAGAACGGCGTCTGAATTCAATTTGGCCTGCAGAATTATCGCAATGAATCCGAGAGCGATCCCCGGCAGTGTAATCGAATCGGGGAGCCAAAGATTTTCGGCGTCGAGAACGGCCAAGGCCACCAGCATCCAGCACAGGATCATTTTTCCCATGATGAGAATCAGGGAGCTGTAACGGAAACTCGCGGGCTGGTCCGGATCGAGGGCCCAGGGTAGCAATTGCCACATTTGAAGACCCCACAACGCCCCGACAGCCGCTTCCACCAGCGGATAGCGCCAGCCGATCCATGCGCGGCATTTGCGGCAGCGGCCGCGCAGCGCCAGCCAACTCAGCAGCGGCACGTTCTCCCACCAGGACAGCACGTGATCGCAACTGCGGCAATGGGAACGCGGGCTGACGATGGATTCATCGGTCGGCCATCGGCTCAGGCACACGTTCAGGAAGCTGCCGAAGGCAAGCCCCAACAGCCCCGCAAAGATCGTTCCCAGAATGCGAATCATGCGCGAGGTTGAGTATACGGTTTTGAGACGCAGCGGCCATAGCAGACGCTCTTGCACGGGTTAGACTGAGGGTGCATGGACCTCCCGCCTGAAAGCACCAACGAAAATGCATCCGCGCCGCATCTCACATCCGATCCGGCGCAGTCGGCTGTGCTGTTTGAAGAGTCGGTGCGCATCATGGCGCGGCTTCGCGGGCCCGGCGGATGCCCCTGGGACCGCGAACAGTCTTTCGATTCCATTCGCAAATACACGCTGGAAGAGACCTACGAGGTCTTTGACGCCATCGAGCGCCGCGACTGGCCGCATCTGGCCGAGGAACTGGGCGATCTCCTGCTCCAAGTTTTGTTTTATTCGGAGATGGCGGCCAACGAAGGCCATTTCACCATTGCCGACGTGCTCGACCACCTCAATCGAAAGCTGATCCGGCGGCATCCACATGTGTTTGGCGACGAGGCTTCAAAGGCGGCTGGAAACCGTGCGGCTGTCGACGCGCGGGTCGAAGGCTCTTCGGCAGCGGTGCTGCGCAACTGGGAGGAGATCAAAGCCGCCGAGGCATTGCATGCAGCAGACGCGCCTTCGGCGCATAAGGGCCTGGCGTCGAGATTGGACAGCGTGCAAAGCGCATTGCCCGCGTTGCTCGAGGCTGCCAAGCTTGGAGCAAAGGCCCAGAAATCAGGATTCGACTGGACGAGCTGGCGCGATCTGCTGCCCAAATTGGCCGAGGAAACCGCGGAACTGGAAGCCGAAGCTTCGTCAACGGACCCTGCACGCAAAGCAGCAGTCGAGGCGGAATTGGGCGACTTGCTCTTTACCGCCGTGAATCTTGGCCGCCACCTGGGCGTGGATGCGGAGATGGCCCTGCGCGGCTGCAACCGGCGTTTTCGCGACCGATTCCGCGAAATGGAGCAGACGGCGGATCGGCCGCTGGAAGAGCTTTCCGCCGGTGAGTTGGAAGAGCTTTGGGCGCGGGCAAAGCGAAGGCTGGCGGGGGCTCGCGATGCCGGCCACAGCACTGCACCGATACCGGATAACAGGGCAGGCGCATGATTGTGATCCGCGAATGCGTGGGATTTGACGAACTGGAAGCCTGCGTTCAGCTCGAGATCGAAACCTGGGGCTACGACGCGAGCGACATGATTCCGCGCAAGACATTTCTCATTGCGCAGAAGATCGGCGGCCAGGTGATTGGAGCCTTCGATACGGAATCTCCGGGCGCGACACCCGCCACATCCATAAGCCCAAGCCGGGAGTCGCTCATCGGTTTTGCCTTCTCTTTGCCGGGAGTGAAAACCGGGCGCGGTGAACCGAAACCCTATCTGCACTCGCATATGCTGGCCGTAAAAGAGTCGTATCGAAACCGCAGGCTTGGCACGCAACTCAAGCTGGAACAACGGCGTGAGGCGCTTTCGCGCGGAATTCGGCTGATGGAATGGACATTCGATCCATTGGAAATCAAGAACGCATTTATAAATATCCACAGGCTGGGCGCAACGGTTTGTTGTTACAGAGGGGATTTTTATGGTTTATCCTCATCTCGACTGCAAGGTGGGCTGCCCACGGACCGCCTTTTGGCGGAGTGGCGGCTGGATTCGCCCCGAGTTCAAGAGATAATCGAGGGCCGCGCGGCAGTCAGGCAAGTTATCGAGGAACGAATTCTGGTCCCGGCCTCCATCTATCAATGGAAGGCTTCAGAAGAGAACCGGGAGCGAGCCCTCGCCGTTCAGCAGGAGAATCGCCTGAAATTTCAAAGGGCATTTTCCCAGGGTTTAGCCGTACTTGACTTCTCCCTGGATGCGGAAGGAAATGGAGTCTTCGAATTGGGAGCCCCAACCTGGACGGAGTAGATTTGATTTTCCCAAGGGTGCGAAGAATTTATGAGAATAGATGCAGTCATCTTGCGTGAAGTGCACCTGCCTCTGGTGCGCCCGTTTGAAACCAGCTTTGGAATAACCCGCGACCGGAGAATCCTGCTGGCCGAGGTTCGCTCAGAAGGACTGACCGGCTGGGGTGAGTGCACCGCCGGCGAGCATCCGTTCTTCTCTGGAGAATCGACCGATAGCGCCTGGCAAACCATCGTCAACGAGCTAGGCCCCATGCTTGCCGCGGAGCCGCCTGAGCATGGTGGGGAGTGCCCGCGAATTTTTCGCCAGGTGCGCGGCAATCGCATGGCCAAGGCCACGCTTGAGAACGCCATCTGGGATATCGAAGCGCAGCGCGAAGGCATCCCGCTCGCCCAATTGTTAGGCGGAGTGCGCGATGTGATTCCATGCGGAGTATCGCTGGGAATTCAGTCCTCCATTCCGGAGTTGCTTTCCCAGATCGAGAAGGAGCTTGCCGCCGGGTATCAGCGCATCAAGCTCAAGTGCAAGCCGGGCTGGGATGTGGAGGTTTTTGATCGCGTGCGCAACCGTTGGCCTGCCATAACGCTTAGCTGCGACGCCAACTCCGCGTACAAGCTTCGCGATGCCGACCACCTGGTCACTTTTGACGCCTTCGATTTGCTCATGATCGAGCAGCCGCTATGGCACGACGACTTCTACTACCACTCCATGCTGCAAAAGCGCTTGAACACCCCCATCTGCCTCGACGAATCCATTCACAACCGCCGCGATGCGCTTGCCGCTATTGAGATGGAGTCTTGCCGCATCATCAACATCAAGCTGGGCCGCGTGGGCGGCTTCTCCGAAGCCATCGCGGTTCACAATGCGGCGCAGGAGCGCGGCATTCCAGTGTGGTGCGGCGGCATGCTGGAGTCCGGCATAGGTCGTTCGCACAACATCGCGTTATCGACCCTGGAGAACTTCTCGCTCCCCGGCGATGTTTCCGCATCGGCGCGCTACTGGCGTGAAGACATCGTCGAGCCGGAGATCACCGTATCTTCCGCTGGGGAAATCGAGATCCAAGACTCCCCAGGCCGCGGCTACGAGGTGCGAACAGATCTGGTTGATCGGCTAACCGTCCGCAAAGAGACGATCCGCGCATTTGAGCTTGTAGCATAGAAGCAGGATCGGCTAATTGAGATAAACGTGACAGCCTCCACGGAGGGAGGCGGGGGTTTCAACCTCCGCATTACGGGCACAGGATGAGCGTGGGCTTTAGCCCCGGAGGCTCCTTAACTTCGATGTCTCCAATTGAAGTGTCGGCCGAGGATGAATTTCACAATCCAATGATCGGTAGCCGCCGTCGGACCAATCCCCACGCCGAAGTTGATCTCCCAATCGGGTGAAACATTCAGGTCGATGGCGGGGAACAACTGCTGCTGCTGATCGTGCAGGCTGGCAATGTGCGTGATGCTCCCGTAATCGGCGTAGTACTCAAACCCGCCGGTGATCTTCTTGGTAAAGTCATAGCTGATTTTCGCCGCCGGCGAGAATCCAATGCCCTGGTTCACATCCGGCCCATGCCAAGTGCGCTCCAGAGCTGGGTTGACGGCAAAGTACCAGCGGCCCACTGTCTTATCCACAATGGGGCGAATCTCCCACGTCCAGGTGTCGGGCGAGGCGATGGTGCGTTGATAGCCGGCCTCGGTGGAGATGCTGACGCCCACCGGCCAGCGCCACTTCTCAGGAACGCGTACCCTGGGCCGGATGTGATCGCCGACCCACTGCACCCCCTCGCCGCTCTGCTCAAGGGTGAAAATGTAGAAGCCCACCTCGGCCCAATCGTTGATGCCTTGCGTAATTTCAATGGTCTCGTGTTCGGCGTGGTCGGTGGGAGCAACGCCGTCGATGGTCCGCGTCTGCCCGTCGGCGGTGAAGTTCGAGTGCAGCTCGACCATGGTGCTGCGCGGCGCAACCGTATCCGCTCCGTAAACCTGAATCTCATAATTGCCCTGAGCCAACGCCGCAGAGACGCCAGCAACAAGCACCATGAGAGCCGAGAAAATAAACTTCAAACGGTCTCCTCCTATGCATAGCGAAACAGGGCCATGAAGCCCGAGTCCATGTGGTCCTGCTGGTGGCAGTGGAACAGCGTATTGCCAGGATTGGTTGCGACCAGATCCGCCTCGACCTTCGTTCCTGCCTCTACGATTACCACATCCTTGTGAACGCCGCTCAGCGCCGCGCCGCGAATTGAAACAAGCTCGAAGTTGTGCCGGTGCAGATGCACTGGGTGATCGTCCATGCTGCGGTTATCGAAGACCAGCCGGTGCCGCAGACCCTCATGCAGCAGCAGCGGTGTGGTGTTCGGATAAGATTCGCCGTTGATCATCCATTGGTCAAGCGCGCCGTGGCCTTTGAAGCGAGAGGTGAAGACGAGCGGAACGGTCACATCCGGCTTGCAAATCGTTAGAACTTTATCTGCAAAGGCTCGATAATCCCAAGTGAGCTCAACCGGCGGCCAACTCTGCGGCTTTCCCGTCCGGTTTGCATATTCGATAACCGTTCCCATCCCGGCGCTGCGAAAGCTCTCTCGCGCCTCGCCCAGAACCCAAACTCCAGGCTTATCCATCGTTACTATTGCGCTGATTCGCTCGGCAGGGCCGAGCCGCAAGACCTCCACCTTGGCTTCGGTGGCCACCGGGCTTCCATCAAGCGCCAGCACCTGGAATCGATGGCCCGGCAGGACAAGCCAATGGGCTTCGGTGGCGCTGGCGTTCAGGATGTGAAACAGCACGCGTTGGCCCTCGCGCACCTGAATGGGAGCGTCATGGCCGAGCATCCGGCCGTTAATCGAGCCGGAAACGTAGTTGACCATCATCGAGCCGTCGTTGCTCGCGACGTAGTAGGGCTCCCAATCGTGCAGCACAAGAAACTGCTCCCGATCGTAGCGGGCGGGATTGGAAACTGGTTCGACGTACAGCAATCCGGATTGCCCGGTATAGAGCCCGAGTTTCAAACTGCGGTTGGCCATTGCATGGGTGTGATACCAGTGAAGTCCTGACGGTCTGGGCGTGAACGATATCCGTGTCCGTTCGCCAGGGCCAATCATCGGCGAACCCTCTTCCATCGAACCGTCGACGTCGGAAGGAATCCATTGACCATGCCAATGAACAATCTCTGCGCGATTGAGGCGGTTGACGATCTTGATGGTCACAGGCTTGCCTTCGGTTAGCCGAAACAATTTGCCTGGAATCTGTCCGTCGTATGCAATAGTGCGAATTTTCTTTTTGGGCGAAAGCTCCCATTCGATCTCCGCAATCTCGATTTGGTGGTCCGGAGCGGAGTCAGGGGTTCCCGAAGACACGGCCATCGGAGCCGACTGCGCACCCTGCGTCCAGGCGAAGGCAGGTTGCGCAATTTGCGACGCGATGGCCGTTGCCGCAATGGAAGCGCGGCGTAGAAATTCCCGTCGATTGCAGGACTGGGGGCGCAGAGGGCTGGATTTTGTCGGGTTGTTCCCTCGGGTCTTCATTTCATATTATTGTCACGCATTTTCAGGAAGGTGTGATATGCGAGGTGCGTGAAGACGAAGAGCAACTCGTTGACGGCTGTTTCAGTGGCGCACCTGAAAGTAAAGGTAGCCAAGCTTTTGCTCGACGTCGAATATATTGCCCAGGAATTCATCGAGATCCCATCGAACCAGTTTGGATAGTGATATGTGTGCTGTCTGTCACGTGACCAAGGCGGATCGGGCTCTTATGATGAAAAAGGAAAATAAACAGCCGGCCACGCTTGTGGAACGGCGAGGAGATCATGAATGCCCGAAGCAAATGGACTTAGCACAATTCCCACCAGAATCTTGGTGCCCGTCGACTTTAGCCCGTCATCCCATGCTGCTCTGGAGACGGCAGCGGATCTTGCGCAACACTTTGGCGCGGAGATTTTTCTTGTTCACGTAATCCCAATGTTTCCCACAACCACGGTTCCCGACTTCTTTCCCGAGACCAAATTCCTTGAAGAGTCGAGGAAAGAAGCCGATCGGCATTTTGCAGCGGCAAAGGAAGATCTTGCCGCCAAAGGAATCAAGGTGAGTTTCAGTATTGAAACCGGGGACGATGTTGCCGGCAACATTCTGGATGTGGTCGAGCGCGAGCATGCCGACTTGATTGTGGTCTCGACTCACGGTCTTACCGGATGGCATCCGCTGGTCTTCGGGTCGATTGCCGAGAAGGTTCTAAAACTCGCGCAAGTTCCTGTACTGCTTCTGCGTACGCCCAAACCTGAAAGCAGCGCAAAGGTTAAATTGGAACGCATGATGGAATGGTGGTAGTCGAGGGATTCATACTGCCGCGTTCATAGGGAAACCTCTCAATGAGGCGGTCATCCTGAGCGAAGCGTACTACAGCGGAGTCGAAGGACCGCATTTCCATCGCGCCTCGACTCTCAAACGGCCTTGTTCATCAGAAGCGCAAATCGCATGTGCCGGGTATGCTCTCGCATCATACAGCCCAGTTGACGGCTCCGCTCAGTGGGGCCATCGACTGGGCTTTTACGTGGACTACGCCTTCCTGATTCTGTAGCTTTCCTTCGACCCGGAGAAAGCGGCTGCGCGTGACCACGAGGCGGTTCTGCTCAAAAACATCGGGCGTCAGAATCACATTGGCGATGCCGGTCTCGTCTTCGAGGGAGAGAAAGACGAAGCCCTTGGCGGTGCCGGGACGCTGGCGGCAGATGACTCGCCCAGCGATGCGCACGGATCGATTGCCGGCGCAATTTTCAAGCTCCTCCGCGGAAAGAATGCCTTGCCGGCGCAGGCTCTCTCTCCGATATGCCATGGGGTGCGGCCCCGTGGTGATGCCTGTTCCCGCATAGTCGGCAGCGATGCGCTCGTCCGCGGTCATCTTCTGTAATGGATTCGATTTGGCTGCGCGACGATCCTCTGCGCCCCGCAGCAACGGGCCAACCGCGCGCCCGGCCTGCTCGACTTGCCAGAGCGCATCGCGGCGATGCTCCACTTCACCCAGAGAATTGAGCGCACCGATGCGGGCCAGTGCAACAAGCTCGTTGCGGTCGAGCTCCGGCACATGCCGCGCGAGTGCATCTATGTTTGCAAAGGCAGTGTAACGGCTGCGTGCATTGACAAGCGCGGCCGCGGAAGATCGCCGCAGGCCCTTCACATAATTCAAGCCGATACGCAGCGAGTGAGAACCATCCGGCTCGGCTTCCAGCGTGCACAGCCATTCAGAACGCTGCGCATCGATCGGGCGCACGCGCAGCCCGTGCCGTTGCGCGTCCTTGATCAGCACGGCCGGGGAGTAGAACCCCATCGGCTGATTGTTGAGCAGGCCGCAGGTAAACGCAGCAAGGTAGTGAACTTTGAGCCAGGCCGACGCATAGGCAATAAGCGCGAAACTGGCGGCGTGCGACTCCGGGAATCCATACATGGCGAAAGACGAGATGCCTTGCACGATCGATTCTTGCGCCTCTGTGCCGATGCCGTTGCGCGTCATTCCGTCGCGCAAACGGCCTTCGAGGTCCTTCATTCTCTGCATCGATCGCCTCATGCCCACAGCCCGGCGCAGCTCTTCTGCTTCAGCGCCTGTGAAGCTTGCAACCGTCATGGCCATGCGCAAAAGCTGCTCCTGAAAAAGCGGAACGCCCAGCGTTCGCTTGAGTACGGGTTCAAGCGATGGATGAGGGTACGTGACCTCCTCTTTGCCCTGCCGCCGCCGCATGTAGGGGTGCATCATTTTTCCTACAATCGGGCCGGGCCGAATGATGGCCACCTGCACAACCAAATCGTAAAAGCGGGTTGGCGCGTTGTGCGGAATCGAAGCCATCTGCGCGCGGCTTTCCACCTGAAACATGCCGACCGTATCGGCCTTGCATAGCGTTTCATAGACAAGCGGATCTTCGGGCAGCGCGGCCAGGTCAACTTCTTCCCCGTAATGGCGAGGAATAAGTTCGATGCAGTCTTTGAGCACAGCCATCATGCCCAGGCCGAGCAGATCCACCTTGATCAGGCCCATGTCGGCGCAGTCTTCCTTGTCCCACTGAATCACCGTGCGCCCCGGCATTGAGGCGCGCTCGATCGGCACAACGCGGTTAAGCATTCCGGCGCAAATCACCATGCCGCCCGAGTGCTGGCCGAGATGCCGCGGCAAATCCCTCATGCGCAGGCAGAGATCGAGATAGCGTGCGATGCGCGGATGGCGTGCGTCAAAGCCTGCCTGCTCAAAATGCTTGGCCATGGTGTCGTTGGCGCCGCGCCATTCCCAATGGCCCACCAATCCGGAAAGCCGCGTCAGTTGCTCTTCATCGAAGCCCAGCGCCTTGCCCACCTCGCGCGCTGCTGAGCGGCCACGATAGGTGATCGCATTCGCGGTCATCGCTGCGCCAAGCTGTCCGTAGCGCTCGTATACATATTGAATTACCTGTTCGCGTTGATCTCCCGAGGGCAAGTCAAGGTCGATATCGGGCCACTCGCCCCGATTCTCGCTGAGGAATCGCTCGAAAAGTAACTCCATGCCAACGGGATCGACGGCTGTAATTTCCAGCGTGTAGCAGACAGCGGAGTTTGCCGCCGAGCCGCGTCCCTGCACCAGTATTCCATGTTGCCGGCAGTAGCAAACTAGGTCCCAGACGATGAGGAAATATCCCGCGAATCCAAGTTTGGCGATGAGCTTCAGCTCATGCTCAACCTGTGCACGGGCTTTGGTGAGCAAAGACCGTTTGGCCGGCGAGCCGTAGCGTTTGCGCACTCCTTCCTCAACGCGCTTGGCCAGAAAACTATCCATCGTTTCGCCATCCGGAACCGGATAATGAGGGAATTCGTAGCCGAGATTGCTCAGCGTAAATTCGAGCCGGTCGCTCACCATGCGCGTATTCGCGATGGCCTCCGGAATGTCTGCGAAAAGCACAGCCATTTCGCGAGCCGGCCTAAGGTAGCGCGACGAGTTCGACGCCAGCAGCCGCCCTGCCCGATCAAGCGAAGTATGGTGGCGAATAGTGGTTAGCACGTCGAGGATTTCGCGATCGCTTTCCGTTGCGTAACGGACTCCGTTAGTAGCGGCAACAGGCAGGCGCAGCGAAGAGGCGATATCGAGCAACGACTGGTTACGGCATTCCACTTCTCGTTGCCCGTGGCGCTGAAGTTCAAGATAGAGATTTCCGCGCCCATAGATTGCCGCTAGCCTGTCGGCGATCTTGCGCGCTCCTGTGCGGCCTTCATGCGCAAGCGCCGACGCCAGCGGCCCTTCATCTCCGCCAGTCAGGCAGATCAAGCCGGAGGAAAACTCTTCCAAGTCATCGAGAGTAGCCGCGCCCTCGGCCTTTGTTGCTTCGCGCATTTTGAATCGCGTAATGAGCTGGCAGAGATTCTGATAGCCAATTTGCGATGCGCAAAGCAGAAGCAGCCGCGGCGGCTCGGCAGGGAACTGATGCGGCAGCCACGACGGCGGAGTG
>CAZSVJ010000061.1:0-14885 GCA_964610185.1 uncultured Occallatibacter sp.
TCGCGCGTGGTCGAGCGCACCGCCAAGCCCGCCATCGTGATTAGCGTCGAGGACGGATTAGCGCATGGCTCCGGCCGCTCCGTTGATGGATTCCAATTGCTCAATGCAATCGAATCATGCGCCGATCTTTTCACCCGCTTCGGCGGCCACGCGTTTGCCATCGGATTTGCAATGCCCGCCGATGCGCTGCCGGAACTGAAGCAGCGCCTGCGCCTCTACGCCGAAGAACATCTGGCCGAACGCCAAGCCGAGCACCGACTCCGCATCCACGCAGAGCTGCCCCTTGATCGCATCACGCCCGTGCTTGCCGGCTGGCTGCGCAAGCTTGAACCGCTGGGCCACGGCAACCCCGAGCCCATCTTCGTTGCCCGCAACGCCCGCCTGCTTTCCGCGCCCCGCATCATGAAAGACCGGCATATCCGGCTGGAACTTTTGCAAGCATCGGTGAACGATTCAACTCGGCGGGCGATCCCGACCGGCTCCAGCAGCGCGATTCGGGCCGTAGGCTGGAACCTCGCCGCGCGCGCCGCCGAGCTGCGACTTTCGCAAGGCTCTACGATCGATCTGGCGTACCGCATTCGCGAAAACACCCACCCCGATTTCGGCGGACTCGAGGTCGAGATCGCCGGCATCGAATTATCCGCTTCCTGAATGCAACAAGGCCCACGTCTGAACGTGAGCCCTTATGGAATGTAGAGGATCTTCGCTGTTATTGGCCTTTCCCCTTAGCCTCATTCTGCTTGGGTGCGGCATGAGGCTCAGCAGCTGCGTGAGGCTGGGCAGCCGGGCGTGGTGCAGGCGCGGGGTGAGGTGCGGGCGCGGCATGGGGCTGAGCTGCGACGTGCTGCGGAGGCGCAGCGCGTGGCTGGGGCGCGGCACGTTCCACTGGCGCCGCGCGAGCCGCCGGGGCTTCGCGGACAGGAGGCGGCGCAGAGCGAGGCGCAGGCACTGCACGTTCCGCTGGCGCAGCCTGAGACACAGGTGCAGCACGTTCCGCCGGTGCTGCGTGGGGAGCAGCAGCGGAGTGCGGAGCAGGCTCAGCCCTCGGCGCTGCTTTAGGCGCAGCCTTCGGCTCAGTTGTCGCCGCTGGCTTGGCCCCAGCATTTACTCCAGCTGGCGCGGCGTGACTTTCCTGGGCCAGCGGCTTGGCGACAGCAACATTCGCCGGACGTCCGCCATTGGCCTTGGCAAACGATGTCTTGTCGGTCCTGGCTACAGCCGCGTGCTGCGTCTGGACCGAGGTCGGAGCAACATGCGGTTCGCGCGACGCAGTCTGCTCGGCGGGTGTAGCCGTATGCTGAACGCCCCCCGGACCGCCGTTGTATGCCGCATGATTATTGCTGACAATCGTGTTTTGCTCCACAATTGTCCGGTTCACATAAGTCGTATGAACGAAAGTCTCATTCACATGCACCACGGCGGTGTTGTAGGCAAACGAGCCGCCTCTCCACTCGCCACCGGCAAAGCCGATGCCACCGAACCCGAACCCATAGTTCACGCCGCCATAGTAGCCCACCTGCGCGCCCCAATACCCGTCGTGGAATCCGTAATTGCCATTCGCCCAACCCCAGTAAGGTGGCGTCCAAAGCGCGCCGGAATAAGGCGCAGGCACCCACGCGCCCGGCACCCAGTAATAGTCCCCATCGTCGCTTGAATAAGCCCAGTACCCCGGCGTCCACATCAGGTTCGGCTGCGGGCACGGCGGCTGAACGTACACCGGCAGCATCGGTGGGGCGAACCCGACACTGATACTAATGCCGAATTGCGCGGCCGCGGACGCGGCTGTGACTGATACCAACAGAGCAAGGAAAAGCAAACGCGCATTGCGAAGCAGCTGCATGAGAAGAACCTCCAGGTTCTTTCCCAGCCCGCTCCGCCAAGTGAATCGATTTTCACTCAACTGCGCAGGAATTGGGAACTACTCGTACAGGCTAGCCAACTCGCATTTCGTTGTCTGGTCAAATTGGCTCACGAAGCTCTCCAATTGCCTTCTCCTCGAAGCATGCATTTACGGCCGAATGCTGAGGCCCACGCCCACTACGTGCCGCGCATCGAGATTCACCGGCACGAGAACAACCGGCGGATAGGGCGCTGGCAACCCCGTTGCAACTTGCGTGGTCCCGATCATCCCAGCCACCTGTCCAACGCCAATGTCGAACGCAAAATGCGGATGATCTTTCTGCGTGACCCGCACCGCGTAATCGAGCGTGGTGGGCAGATGAGCTCTGCCGCCCAGCAGAATCGCGCCCAAATTCACGGATGTCGGCGGTTCCTGCGAGAAACCCGCCGAGGGCACAATCGCCGTCTTGAACGGTCCCGGCAGCGGAATCCCCAAACCGCCGAACAGCCGCCCGCCAAACCGCGTCGCCTGCCCGCCCAGTCCATAGATTGAAGCGTTGGTAGCCTTCCAGCCAAAGTTGACCAGGAACGGCAGCGGCGGATGCAGCCAGGTTTTCGTCGCCGACACATACACGTCGCCGTTCGTGTACGCCTTCGCTGGCGCATTGATCCCGGCGAGGGCGGCGAACTCCTGGCCCAGCGCCCCGCTCACAAACTTGTCGCTCGTGCGCACCAAACCGCCGACCGCAAACCCCGGCGTCCACGGGCCAAACTGCCCATCTTTAATCGCCACCACCTTGCCGTTGATGATGTTCATCCCCGCGTAGTGCCACAGGCTGCTGAACGATGTGCTATCGCCCGTCCAGTGAACGCTGCGCGTGTAGCCCACTTCGGCGCGGTTGGCAAAGCCCTCCTCAATGCTGAAGGTGTGCACATCGCCGATCACTTTGTTGGCGTCGATAAAGTGGTAGCCCACGGCCGGATGCGAAAAGAAGTGGTTCTTCTCGGCGTAAACGACATAGGCGGTCGGCGTAAGAAATCCGCCGGTCTGGCCTTCCAACGTCAGGTTTTGCGCCATCAGGCGACTGGCAAACGGCATCGTCATCGAGACAAGGCCGCAGATGGCGATCCTGTGAAGCATGCGCAGACTCATGTTCGACTCCAGTGGAGTGCCTGACGCGGCAGGCCTGCCTCCGGTGACGGTCAAATTCTCAC
Organism: uncultured Occallatibacter sp.; assembly: GCA_964610185.1. Taxonomy (GTDB): domain Bacteria; phylum Acidobacteriota; class Terriglobia; order Terriglobales; family Acidobacteriaceae; genus Telmatobacter. The sequence goes on from CAZSVJ010000061.1 coordinate 3,055, forward strand.
CCTTGTAACACAACCGAAGCACAGTAGTCAGTACCCGCAGTACCTATGGTCAATTTAATTTTGGGTTTGGGCGCCTGCCGTACAAGGTCCATGATTTGTTCGAGTGGTAAACTCACCCCATGCCGCGCGGTTTATTTATCACCCTCGAAGGACTTGACGGTTCCGGCAAAACCACCCAAATCAAGCGTCTGGCCGCCTGGCTCAAGCAGCGCAACCCGGCAAAGCACCTGGTCCTCACCCGCCAGCCCGGCGGCACCGAGACGGGCGACCGGATTCGCGCTTTGGTGCTCGATTCCCGCTCCATCGGCCTGGCGCCCATGACCGAAATGGCGCTCATGTTCGCCGACCGCGCCCAGGCCATCGCCGAAGTAATTCAGCCCGCCCTCGATGCCGGAAAGATCGTCCTCTGCGACCGCTTTACCGACTCCACGGAAGCGTATCAAGGCGGCGGCCGCGAGCTCGGCTCCGCTCCCGTTCTCGAACTGCACAGGCTGATATGCGGGAACCTTCAGCCCGACCTGACCCTGCTGCTGCTGCCCTCGCTTGATTTCAGCCTTGCCCGTGCCCGGCGCCGCAATCAGCATGTCGAAACCAATACCGGCCTCAACGAAACCCGCTTTGAGCAGGAGCAGGACGCATTCTTTACCCGCGTCTGGCAGAAGTACCACGAGATCGCCGCCCGCGAACCAGGCCGCGTCGTCCTGATTGAAGGCGACCTGACCATCGACGAAGTCCACGAGCGCATCGTCGCAGCCGTCTCCAGACGCCTCCGCGCCGGAACCCGCGGGAAAGTGCCGCTCAAACGCGTTTGATTTTTCGTTCCGGGCACGCTGTTCTATAATTCCGGCGAATCTTGAATGCACTGACTCCAACGATCCAGCGAGAAATCCATGCCCATCGATCGCCGTAGATTTCTAACCCACTCCGCCGGCCTGGCCGCGGCCGCCGCAATGCCGGCCTCAGTTCTGGCCCAGCCCATCGTCGCTCGCGAGCCCGGAATCAAAGTCAAGCTCGGACTCAATGCCTATTCGTTCAACGGACCCCTCCGCCAGGGAACCATGACCCTGACGGACGCCGTTCACTTCTGCGCGAAAAATGGCGTCGATGCGCTCGACGCCACCGGATATTACTTCCCCGGCTATCCCCAGGTCCCCGCCGATGATTTCGTCTACGCTCTCAAGCGCACGGCTTTCGTCAATGGCGTCGCCATCAGCGGCACCGGGGTCAAAAACGACTTCGCCGTCCCCGACGCGGCCGCGCGAAACAAAGACGTGCAGTTGGTCAAAGACTGGATCGTGGTGGCTAGCAAGCTGGGCGCGCCTGTCATCCGCGTCTTCTCGGGCAATGCCCGCCCAGCCGGGTACACCTTCGACCAGGCGTTCGATTGGATGGTTGACGACCTCAAGGAATGCGCGGCCTTCGGCAAGCTGCACGGAGTCGTCGTCGCAATCCAGCAGCACAACGACTTTCTCAAGACCGCCGCCGAGGTCATTCGCGTCATTCAAGCCGTGGATTCGGACTGGTTCGGCTGCATCCTCGACATCGGCAGTCTTCAATCCGCCGACCCCTACGCCGAAATCGAAAAGCTCGCGCCCTACGCGGTCTCATGGCAGATTAAGGAGAGTGTCGCCCGCGAGGGAAAGCAAGAGCCCACCGACCTCGCGAAAATCAAGGCCATCGTCGACCGCTCCGGTTATCGAGGCTATCTTCCCTTTGAGGCGCTCAGACCAGGCGATCCGACCGCCGCAATCGTTTCATTTCTGGCGCAGATCCGGCACGCCTTCGCGCTATAGCACGCAATCTCATTGTGGTAGGATATTCCTACCGAGGTTCTCCGCATGGCTGCCCCACACGCGCTTCTCGAATACTTGACTACGACCAAGATAGGAGAGAAGGGGCAGCTCACTGTCCCGAAACAGTTTCGTGAGGACCTGGGTCTTGCCACCGGCGCGCCCTTTGCCGTGCTGCGGCTGGGAGACGGTCTGATTCTGCTGCCTGAACAGAATCGATTCGATCGTCTTTGTGAAAAGATCGGCTCTGCTCTAGCTGGAGCGGGAGTCACGCAAGATGCGCTCTTGGCGACATTGCCGCAGACTCGACAGAGGATTTTTGCGCGCCGCTATGGCGCATCTGGCTCAGCCGCGCCTCCCGCGCACCGGCAAACTCAAAAGCGTCGCAATAAGTGACGCCGTCGCGAAAACTCCGGCTGTTTCTGGACTCAAATGTCCTCACGGCGGGGATCGTCTCCGCGTGGGGACTCGACAAAGCTGTCCTTTCTCTCTGCGCCGCAAGAATCTGTAGGCTGGTACTGGCCGAAGCGGTGCGCGAGGAAGTGGAAGAGAACCTGTTGCTTCATGCCGAGCGCCTTTCATCCGCACAAGCAGCCGCGTTAGTCGCAAACTATCGCTGCCTGATCCGGCTCACCAAGCCCGAGTCAATTCCCTACCCGGATGCGAAATCGGTGCAGGCGAGCCGCCATTTGATTCGTCACGCTTCCGATTTGCCTGCATTACTCTCTGCAATGGCAGCCAGGCCAGACTGGCTGTTGACCCGCAACACAAAGCATTTCACGCAATCCGTCGCGCAACGAACCGGCCTGCGCATTGCCACGCCGGTGGAATTCTTCAGGACACTCTCGTCGTTGCTACAGTAAAACCAAACTTTTCATTTGCCGGGCGCTCCGTCTACTTCCACGCCCCCAGCAACCGCCGCAAAAGCACCATCTGCCCCAGGTGGTAAGCATTATGATCGGCAATCAGCAGCGCCTCGCGCAGAATCGTCTGCCCATCCCCATGCGGAATTTTCGCGAAAAGATCCGTCTTCTCGTCGTTCACCAGCTCACTCATCGCTTTCAAATCCTTTTGAAACGCGCGCACGCTTCTGTCCCACGCCTTCGCATCCGGAGGCGCGGCCGTCTTTGGCCAGTACTCCTCAGGCCACTTCCGCGCCTTGTAACCGGGGTTGAGCGAGAAGTCGAGAATGTCCCATTGCGCTATGCGCAAATGCTCCAGCAATTCCCAAGGCGAGTGTTCCGCCCCCTTGGGCGTCTTGCCCCGCAGCTCATCCGGAAAATCTTCGATGGCCGTCTTGAAATCCGCATGAGCGTCGCCGCCCTTGAGCAACTCGACTAAATGTTCGCGTAGAGCTTTGTCCTTGGACATGTTTATGATTTCCTCTCCAAGCCCCTGAGTCTTGATGGCCTCGGCTCAATGGAGAGATTCGCTAGCTAAACGAAAAGATGCGGCCATTGGCAAAACCAGGCCTATTGCCGGGTGCCCCATGTTTTCCGCCGCGGCGGACAGCGGCGAAAGACGCGGGATCCACCGAATTCCTTGTTCTACCTGAAATCCCCGAAGTGCACATCCTCCTGCGCGGGCCCATCCAAAAGCTGAATCGTCGTCGCCGGTCCCAGCTTCGCCGGCTCCGTCCACGAAGACAGCGCCCACACCACTTTCTTGTCCGGCGTCACCTCGATGGCCTGCAGTGTCCCCGCCATGTCTTTGGGCGCTACGTCCCACTCATTCGTCCAATTGTTGATGATCGTGTTTCCATTGGGCAGCCGCCACGCATTCTGAAGATTGGAAAACTTGTAGCCGGGTGTATCGGCCGGGACCCAACTCCAAACCGAATCTCCGCGCCGCGTTACCTCGCGCACTCCCGTGTGGTCCGTTATCAGCGCGTTTCCGTTGGCCAGCGGAGTCACGCCCCACGATCCGTTCCCCGGAAACGACCAAAGCTCGTTGCCGCTCGAGTCGTATTCCACCACCTTGCCCAGGTCGTGGTGCGCCACCAGCAGCGTCCCCTGCGCCGTCAGCCTCATGTGCCGGAACTGTCCATGCGTGCTCGGAGGCATCTTGGTCTTCAGCACGATCTCCTTTTCCGTTGCGCCCGTCACCTTGTTCACCACGCGCAGCACTGCCGGGTCGCCGTTCTGGATATACATCACGCGGTCCTTGCCGATGGGAACAGCCGTGTGCACTTCGTGTCCCGCCGGCGCGTCGTAGTTCCACACCACCTTCTTGTCCGGAGTAATCTCCGTCACTCCAAACTGATGCGTGAACAGAATATTGCCGTTCGACAGCATCACCGCGTCGCTGATCTCTCCCTTTCCCGCGGGGTCGGAGTAACTCCACACAACTTTTCCCCCGCGCACAATGAAGATATTCCTGTCATGCGACTCACCCACATACATGAAGTCGTGCTGCGCCAGACCGTTGCCCGGCAATACCGCGGGCACAGCCGGCCCTTGCGCATAAACTCCACCGCAAATTCCCAATAACCCCAACACGATCGCCGCTTTCAACCTCATTCGAATTCCCCCTCCCCGCTTCGCCGCGGCGTATTTCCCTAACGCGCACGGCAGCATTCCAGTCCGTTCACGAGAATACACTACGGGTCGCGCGCGACTCTTCGGCCGTCGAGGCGTCATCCTTGGCTCTCCTGAGTGAAGATATTCTCGATGGTGGTCTCGAACAGACGCGCCAGCTTGAAGGCCAGGGGAAGGCTGGGGTCGAACTTCCCCGTCTCGATGGCGTTGACCGACTGCCGCGAAACCTCCAGCCGCTCGGCCAGATCGGCCTGCGACCAATCCCTTTCAGCACGGAGGACACGCAGACGGTTTTTCATCTGTACCTCAACTGCTGCAGCCCGTAGGCGATGCCGCTTATGGCGCAGAAAATCGGGTAAATCCAAGTCAAATCGAGGTGGTGAAGATTGAGAAAGCTCTCCAAGAACCCCCACGTCACCGTTACCGCAAGCGTCCCTCCAATGCCCCACAGCATCGACTTCACTCCGATGGCAACCTGGAACTCGTCCTTCTCTTCGTTCAGGTACAAGCCGAAGGCCGCGATTTGCCCGATGATGGCCAGCGCCGGAAGGACGGCGAGCAACCAGGCCAACGGCCCGGTTGGATGAAAGTGAACAAACGCCCACACCGCCAGGACAAGAAACAGCATGTAGAGCAGCATGGTTACCGAAAAGCGCCACATATAGCGGCGTGCAGCGGGATTGTTGGTTGAGCAGCCCATGATTGGTCTCCTTTACTTTGTGACAATTAAACTTTACATAAAATGTCGGTTCATGTCAAGTCTTCTTGACAAAATATTTGTGAGCGCCTCAGGCCGCGCCCTGTCCGCCGCTTTTTGGCGGAAGAAAGGGAGAATTCCACTAACCGCGGCTTTCCCGCCGAATACTCTAGACTCAATCCGTGGGCTTCCAGGATTTTCTAGGCAACACGCAAACCGTCACCCATCTCCGCGAGTCGATCCGCGCCCAGCGCTTTCCCCACTCGCTGATACTCGCCGGGCCCAAGGGGGCGGGCAAGTACACGCTGGCCCTGATGCTGGCCAAAGCCGTCAATTGCCTGCGCCCAACCGAATCGGACGGCCTTCCCGACTTCTGCGGCCTCTGCTCAAACTGCACCCGCATTGCTGGCTCCGCCAACCTTGAAGCCCTGGTTGCCGAAGCCGTCGAAGCCCGCGAAGGCCTGCGCGAGACCGACAAGCGCGAGACCCGCATCCTGATCCAGACCCATCCTGACGTTCTGATCGTCCCGCCCGATCCGCCGCAACTGCTCATCAAGCTCGGCCAGGTTCGTCAGGTCATCCACGTCGCCTACTATCGCCCGCCGGTCGAATCGAAGCGATCCTTCTCCATCTTCACTTCGTCCGCGTTTATGAAGGAGGCGGCCAATAGCCTTCTCAAGGTTCTCGAAGAGCCGCCCGAGCATACTTCGCTCATCTTGCTCACCGAAAACCCCCAGGAGATGCTTCCCACCATCCGATCCCGCGCCGTGATTCATCGCCTTGGCGCGCTCGCCACCTCCGATCTCGAAGCTCTGCTCGCCAAGCGCCGCCCCGAGCTCAAGCCTCAGGATCGCGCTCTCGCCGCGCGGCTTGTAGAAGGCGCTGTCGGACGCGCTCTCAGCATCGATCTCGCCGCCCGCCAGGATGCGCTCATTCTGCTACGTACCACCCTGCGTGAGCCGGACTATTCGCAGCTCTTCCACGCCACCGAGAGTTACCGCGCCGGCGCCGACGGCCAGGAAAAAACCATCAATCTGCTCCGTGCTTTCGGCAGCCTGCTTGAGGACCTGCTGCTTATAGTCGCCGGCACTCAAGGCCTCATCCGCAACCTCGACCTGGAAGACGAACTGGCCCGGCTCGGTCAAGGGCTCACGATCGACTGGATCGACAATGCCGCGCGGGCGCTCGTGCAGGTGGAGCAGGGCATGCGCCGCAACTTGCTGCGATCCCTCTCCCTCGACGCCATGGCGGTGAGCATGATTCGCGATTAGTGTGGTAAGCAGTTGATTCGTAATACTAACGTCGGTCATCCTGAGCGAAGCGCTCTACAGCGGAGTCGAAGGACCTGCATCTTCGGCGATCTTGTGTGTAGCCGCCGTCTTTCAATTCCCTAGTTCAATTCAACTGGCCACACCCGCCTCTGCCGCCTCAGGAAACCCTCCGCAAAAAACTTGCGCAACTTCCACCGGGCCTTGAGCATCTTTTTGTGTAGAATCAATTCCACCCATAGCTCCTATCCCGGCTTCGGTAGGCTTTAGCAGCCATCGGTGTCGTCTACGCGGCATCGTAAGGTTGGATTTTCCCCAGGGAGGGTCGTTTCCTATGAGCACTCAGGCCATTTTGCCCAAGGTCAGCAACGAAAGTGCGCTTGGCCAAGCACCTGGCCGTGCGCGCATTCACCGGAACCCGCCCGCGCCCCTGCCGTTCCGGTCCTTCGCGCGACTCACCGAGGACGCCCCGCACCGGGATGCCGAGCTCTTCTATCTGCAAAAGCAGATCCACGCGCAGACCCCGATGGTGATTGTGCTCGAGGATGGAGAACAGATCGAAGGCTGCATCGAGTGGTACGACCGTAACTCCCTCAAAGTCCGCGGCCGCGCCAAAACCCTGATCTACAAGTCCGCAATCAAATACATGTACAAACTCGGCGACACCGGCCAATAACAAATTGCAGGGAACAGGGAATCGGGAATAGAAAAGTCCGCAGCCAAAAAGCAATTCCATCCACGCCGCCGCAAACCCGCTGTCACGCTAACTTGCTAACTCGCTAATTTCCTATCCCTCGTTCTATGATCCATGTTCCCTATTCCCTGTTCCCTGCCTTTAACAGCCTGTCGCGAATCGCCGCTCCAATTCCTTCCACCGGCGGCAGCGGGCAAACGATTACTCCGCACCCCGCAGCGTCGAGCGCGCGCAGACCCGCGTAAAGCTCCCGCGCCAGTTCATCTGGTTTGGACCAACGGCCCCAAACGCGGACGATCTGCCCCGGAATCGTCCACTCAATCTCCGCCGGCAGCATCAACCCAACTCGTTCTCCGGGCCAGCCCTGAACCGCTTCGCCCATCCGCGCCGCGAGTTCAGCCAGCGGTCCCTCCACCAGCACCAGGCGCGCTCTCGGCGCATAGTGCCGCAGCCCCACTCCCGGCGACGGCATCGATTCCCGCGGCGTCTCTTCCAGTTCCCCGTCGTGCCGGAAAACCTCCACGGCTCCGCTAATCGCGGCAATCTGGCCGGCCGTCACCGCTCCCGGCCTGTAAATCATCATCGGCGTCTGATTGGCGTCGAGCACAGTCGATTCCACCCCATGCAATGTCGGCCCAGCGTCAAGCACCGCATCGATCCGCCCGTCAAGATCCGCCAGCACGTGCTGTGCCGTCGTTGGACTGATTCGTCCAAAGATGTTCGCGCTGGGCGCGGCCACCGGAACCCCCGCCCGCCGAATTACTTCCAGAGCCACTGGATGCGCCGGCATGCGCACCCCCACCAGCGCCCGCCCCGCCGTCACCGCATTCGGAACCAGGCTCGTCCTCGGCAGCAGCAGCGTCAGCGGACCGGGCCAGAAGGCACTCATGAGCCGGCGCGCACGTCCGGGAATTTCCTCCACCAGCTTATCCAGCATGGCCAATTCGGAGATATGCACAATCACCGGATCCCACACCGGCCGCTGCTTGGCTTCGAAAATCCTTCCCACCGCATCCGCATCCAGCGCATTCGCCCCCAGCCCATACACGGTCTCCGTGGGCAGGGCCACCAATCCGCCTGCACGCAAAATCTCCGCTGCCTGACTCAGAGCTTCTTTGGCTTGGGCCGTTTCCAGGTGCGCAGGGTCGACAATCAATCGCAGTGTCTTCACTTTTTTATTGTCGCCTTTTTGCATCGGCCAAACTAGCATTTTCAAGCGCAGAGGCATTGAATCGAATTGCGGATGGATACAGCGCCGGTAAACAATGAACCCATGCTTGAATTAGCGATCAACCGATATGGCGGCGATGAGTTGTGGCAAAAGCTCGATTACATTCTTCTCGACATCGAGTCGATCGGCGGACCGCTCCCCGCCATCAAGGGCATCGGCCGCACGTTTCCTCCTTTTGGACGCATCCAAGTATTTCCCAAGCAGTTCCGCGCCGTATTTTTTGACCGAAATGGCTCTTTGCTCGGCGAATTCGACTCAGGCAGCGTCAGCCAGGAAGGACTGGCTCCCATTGCGAATCATAGGCCCAGCTTCGACGGCCTAAAGAAACACCGGCGCTGGAACACCCAGGACGCAATCTATTTCTTCGGATATGCCCTCACCGTCTACCTGAGCATCCCTTTCCTGCTGGCCGGCCTCCCCCTCAAGACCAGTCGCTGGAAAGACGGCGGCTTCCGGGTGGACGCGGACTTTCCGGATCGGATCCACTCCCACTGCCGCAAGCAAATCTTCTACTTCGACAAAAGCGGGTTGCTGATTCGCCACGACTACACAGCGGACATCGTGAGCAGATTCGCGTGGGGCGCTCATTTCACCTCCGACTATCAGGAATTTGAAGGATTGCCGGTAGCCCGCCAGCGCCATGTCTTCGCGCGATTCGGGAGCGTCGCAACATTCATTCCAGTCCTCTCCGCAAGAATGAAACCGGCGGAGATCGGCTTCATCTGACGCCGGCGCCGAGGACCGCAATGCCGCATCCCATGCCTCCCCTGCCGTATACTCGCTTCTTACATGCCCGTCGAAACCGAAATCAAGTTCCGTGTCGAAGACCTGGCCGCGCTCTCCCAGCGCCTGCAGGCCGCCGGATTCACGCTCGAAACCCCACGCACATTCGAGAGCAACGTCTTGTACGATACGCCCGACCGCCAGATGCGCGCGCGCACTGAAATCCTTCGTATCCGCAACTATGGCGGCCGCTGGACGCTCACCCATAAACGGCTGCCCGACGAAGGCCCCGGAGAAGACGCCCATAAACACCGCATCGAAACCGAGACGGAAATCTCCGATGGCGAGGCGCTGGCCCAGGTCTTCCTTGCGCTCGGCCTCGTCCCCGCCTTCCGCTACGAAAAATGGCGCACCGAGTGGCGATGCGGCGAAGGCCACTGCGTGGTGGATGAAACGCCCATCGGGAACTACGCCGAGCTCGAAGGCCCAGACGATTGGATCGATCGGTCCGCCGCCCGCCTCGACATCGACCCCTCGCAGTACATCACCCTAAGCTATGGCCGCCTTTTCGACCAATGGTGCGAGCGGCACAATTCCGCCGCCGAGGACCTCACGTTCGCCGCCGTCGCTGACGCCGCTTCAAAGCCATAGCCGGGCATTCTTGCGCTCTTCAAGGTGGTTGGCTGCCACTTAGTCCCTTATCGGTCGCGCAAGACCGTCGAGCAGGCTATGCCATTTCCAATCTTGGCTCCCGCAATCCGAACTACATCTTTTCTGTTATGAAAGGGCTCGGATGATCGGACCCTAACAGGTTAAAATTGGGGGTGTTGCACGCTGTTGGAAGCAGCCGATTGAGCACGATGCCGCCCCCTACGCAGACTACCGGCAACCCCGGCGCGGTCAATTTGTCCGTGGCTCTCATCGGCCCGGACGCAGACCGGCGCCAGCACGTTGCCGAAGCTCTTTCTCCGCAGCCGGAACCAGTGGACAGCCGGTCACCTGAACCGGCCGCCGGCAATAGCGTGTTTATCAGAGAATTCGCTGCCTACCCTACCGATCCCGAAGCTTTGACCAAGATTCTCGAGCAGGATTACGACGTCATCATTCTTGACCTGGACCGCGACCCGGAACTGGCGCTCAGCGTGGTGAGGAACATTGCCGCCGAAAGCGGTACCACGGTGATGGTCTATTCGGCCAAGTCCGATGTGGATTTGGTGGTCCGCAGCATGCGCGCCGGAGCCCGCGAATTTCTCAATCTGCCCGTCTCCACCGGCGCCATGGCAGAAGCTTTGGGCCGCGTTTCAGTACAACGCCCAACCGGCGCGCGCCCAATGAAAAGACCGGGCGCCAGAAAGCTGTTCGTCTTTCTCGGCTGCAAAGGCGGATGCGGCGTCACCACCATCGCCTCCAACTTTGCCGTTTGCGTGGCCCAGGAGTCTGGCCAAAGCACCGTGTTGATCGACCTCGGAGTCCCGCTTGGAGACACCGCCATCCAACTCGGCGTGGTCCCAACATTCTCCACCGCAAACGCGCTTGAGGATCCCACCCGCCTGGACACCAGCTTTCTCACATCGCTCGTTGTCAAACATAGCTCCGGATTGAACGTGCTCGCCGCTCCGAACGACTTCCCTCCCAACCTGCCGACCAACGCTGGAATCGACAGGCTGATCTCCCTTTCCCGCCAGGTCTTCGATTACGTAATCGTCGACGCCGGATCGAGAGTCGACTTGAAGGGTTCGGCGGTCTTCGACGATGCCGCCCTGATTTACTTGGTCACTCAGGTTGGCATCTCCACACTCAGAAATGCCAATCGCATGATCGTCCAGCTCCTCGGCAAACGCGTCAACCCGATTCAAGTCGTGCTCAACCGCTATACGACTCGTTCTCTGGGATTCGATGAGGATCATATAGCCAAAGCGCTCACTATGCCTCCACATTGGCGGGTGCCGGACGATTATGCCGCCGCGCAGCGGTGTCAGAACACGGCCACAGCCATCGCCATGGAAGACTCTCCCATCTCCAGAGCCATCCGCCAGATGGCAAGAGCCGCCTGCGGTGTGCGCGAAGACAACGAAAAGAAGCGCCTCTTCGGCCTCTTCGGCTAAGGCAGCGCTCAAAAAAAACTGATTCAACTGCGTAGCTTGCCGCGGCGAGTATCGGTCGTCCACCGGCTTCACCGACCCGCGGAGGGATGAAACCAAGTCCGGCGATTTCGCCGCCAACCTGCTAACTTCCCGTCTCCGCTTCAGCGGAGGCTGACTCGCTGAATTTGTCGTATGGCCGCATGCCCCATCCATCGCCTTTTTTCTGGCGATGGGTGGGATGCCATAAAGCCCCAATTGCCTACTCCGCCCCGTGGCACTTCTTATATTTCTTCCCGCTGCCGCAAGGGCATGGATCGTTGCGGCCCACCTTTTCACCTGTCCGCCGCTGCGTGGGCTGGCTCGCTTCTCCCGCGCCCGCCCTGGTCGCCGCTTCTAGCTCCCGCTGCTTCTTGCGATGGAACTCCTTTTCCAGAGCGTCGATCGTGGTCGAAGGCTGCCGCGTGGAAATCGAAATCTCCCGCGGCTCGGCCTCCAGTGTCACAGGCCTGGCCGCGCTTGCCACCGGGGGCGCAGCCGGAACCGGCCCTCGCGGACGCGGCGCAACCGGAGCCGCGCCCATCGGCTCCCCATCCGGTCCCAGAATCTGCATCCGGAAAAGGAACCGGACCGTGTCTTCCTGGAACTTCAGCATCATGGCCTCGAACATGTCGTACGATTCGCGCTTGTAGGCCACCAGTGGATCCTGCTGCGCATAGCCGCGCAGCCCGATCCCTTCCTTGAGGTGATCCATCGAGAGCAGGTGTTCCTTCCACAGCCCGTCGATCACGCTCAGCATCACCATCCGCT
>CAZSVJ010000062.1:0-14769 GCA_964610185.1 uncultured Occallatibacter sp.
AACCGTATTCGTCCACCACGATGGCCATGTGGCGGCGGCGCTGCTGGAAGTCGCGAATTAGGTCGAGAACCGACTTGGTTTCAGGAACCACGAGAACGTCGCGCATGACCTGGACGAGCCTTAGCTCCACGAATGGCGTCGCGCCCGGGGACTTAGGCCGGAAGTACATCAGACGAGCCAGATCCTTGGAGTAAACGACGCCGACAATATGCTCCGGGCCGCGCGTCTCATCGTAGACGGGGATGCGCGAGTTTTTGTGTTCAATGACCTTGGCGCTGGCTTCTTCAACCAGCATGTTCGAAGGCAGTGAGAATATTTTTTGCCGCGGCGTCATGATCTCGCGGATCGAGATGTCGTCGAGCTCAAGCGTTCGATGGATGAGGCTCTCCTGAAAGCTCGGCAGCAATCCCATCCGCCGGGCAGCTGTCGCGATCAGCTTCAACTCTTCCGGTGAATGAACGGCGGCCCGGTCGGTCATGGGAATGTCGAAGCCCTGGAGAATCACGGCCGCCGAGCGCTTGAGGAAGCGAACCGCTGGGCGGGTGAGAGCAATGAAAAACAGCATCGGCGGAGCAACGGCGACCGCGAGAGCCTCAGCCCGGCGCAGGGCGAGAGACTTAGGCACCAACTCGCCAACCACCACATGGAAATACGTGATGACGGCGAAGCCCAGAGTAACGGCGATGATGTGGGAATAGATGAGCGCATACGGCTGGGCGGAGGGCAGGAGGCTGAACCAGCTCATCAGCACGGAAGCAGCCAGCGGCTCACCCAGCCAGCCCAAGGCCAGCGAGCAGAGAGTAACGCCGAGTTGAACGGCGGGCAGAAAGTCGTCCAGATCCTGCTGTAGACGGCGGACGGCTCGCGCGCCAGGAACGCCGGCGGCAAGCATCTGTTCAATGCGGGTGTCGCGAATGGAAACGAGCGCAAATTCCGCAGCCACAAAAAAAGCGTTGGCCAGGATGAGCAAGGCCACGGCGACAAATTGCAGCAGGGAGAGACCGTGCATCTCGCCTGTGAGGATAGCATTGCTTAGGGGGCAGAGTTCTGGGACGGCATCTTGGTCAGCTTACTCCGCTTCGATCGCCTGGAACCAATCCGCCGTGGGTTGCGTATGATGCTTCGAGCGGGTGACGGGAGCGGTTCGGAGCCGTCTCATGATTCAGGTCTGCATCTTCAATCGATTTGCACTCGGAATGGCTTTGTCTTTCTGTTCGTTATGGGAGGGTTTTAGTGGCTGCGTCGCGAAAGAGCAAGAAATTCTGGATTTGGCTGATTTCAGCCGGTGTCCTGGTGTTGATTGGGGCCGGTTTGGGGTTGGCGCACCTGGCCAAGGGCGCGACTATCGACGCCAACAAGCTGGACAAGGTGAAGCGCGGCGATGTTGCGCGGTCGGTCGTGGCTACCGGAAAGATCCAGCCCATTACCCAGGTTGAGGTAAAGAGCAAGGCCTCGGGAATTGTGGAAAAGCTCTACGTGGACATCAACAACGTTGTCCATAAGGGCCAGGAGCTGGCACAACTCGACCAGCAGGAGATTGTGGCGCAGGTTGAAGCCCAGCGGGCGCAACTGGGTTCGGCCGAGGCCAACGTGTCCACGTTCGAGGCCAATATCGAGCAGGACAAAGTGAACGCCAACGCGCCCGACCTGCCTATGTATAAAGCCACGCTGGACCGCAACCTGGAGATGCAAAAGGAAGGCATCGTCAGCCGGCAGGTGCTGGACGACGCCAACAAGGACTATCTTGCGGCACTTACCCGGCGCGATAGCTCGAAAGCGCAAATTGGTGTGGATTCCGCCAAACTGAAACAGGCGCGGGCGCAGGTGCAGCAAAGCCAGGCCAGCCTCAAGCAGCTTGAGGAGCAGCTCAGCTACACGACGATCGTGGCGCCGATGGACGGAGTCATTCTGTCGCGCGACGTTGAAATCGGCGACGCGGTGAGTTCGATTCTGGTGCTGGGCTCGACGGCCACGCTGGTCATGACCGAGGGCGACATCAATGAGGTCTACGTGCAGGGCAAGGTGGATGAGGCCGACATCGCCCACGTCTACCTGGGCCAGCCTGCGCGCATCAAGGTGGAGAGCTTCCGCGACCGCACCTTTGTCGGCCATGTGACGAAGATTGCGCCCATGGGCGTGGAGAAGGACAATGTAACCACGTTCGAGGTTCGAGTTTCCATCAACAACCCCGGCGGCGAGTTGAAGGCCAACATGACCGCCAACGCCGAAATCATTTTGGACGAGCACAAGGGCGTGCTGAACGTACCTGAGAATGCGGTGGTCTACGACGGGCAGAAAAATGCGTCGGTGGAGATCCCGGATAAAAAGCAAAAGGAAGGCAAGCGCAAGGTTCCGGTGAAGGTGGGGCTCTCCAACGGATCGGTGACTGAGATTCTGAGCGGGCTGAAGGAAGGCGACCAGGTGGTGTTGCAACAGTAGCTAGCGGTCAGTGATCAGTGGTCAGTGGTCAGTTTCCAGCGGGCCACAAGGACCAGGAGTCTACGGATGATGCGCTGAATCTGTTCGCCCGTGTGCGGCAATGTTCACTTTCGGACAGGTCGAAGATGCTTCCGAACCAGGTTGCGATCCCTTGGCCTACAGAATCGATCCCAGTTGCATGACATTTGGCTTTGGCGCTCAGAATGCTGATTTATTGCCGGGAATTCTTCGCGCCTGGAGACGCCAATCGCAGGTTCGGGCACTGGGGCGACTTACCACTGACAACTGATCACTGACCACTACAGAAAGGCACACGATGAAACATCTTCTTGCAGTAACGGCTTTGCTAGTGATCGCCGCGGTTCCGGCGATGGCTACGGAGGCTACCTTCGAACGCACCCTCTCATTTAGCGGTAAAGCAGAGCTCACGGTGGCGACCGGCTCGGGCAACATTCACCTGACCCAAGGCTCGGGCAATCAGGTGCACATTTTCGGCAAGGTCAAGTCGAACTGGGGCGCAAGCGATGAGAAGGTGCGCGAGATCGCTGCCAATCCGCCCATTGAGCAGACGGGCAACATTATCCGCATCGGCGCGCGCCATGAGAATCTGAGCCACATCAGTATCGACTACGAGATTCAGGCGCCGGCGGACGCCTTTCTCGACGCGGCTTCCGGTTCAGGCAACGTTGTCGATGAAGGCATCGGCGAAAACGCGAAGTTGAGCACGGGCTCCGGCAATATCCACGCGACGGGGCTGCACGGGGGCTTTACGGTGGGTACTGGCTCGGGCGGGATTTATGCCGAGCAGACGGGCCAGGGTGACGTGAAGGCCGAAACCGGATCGGGCAACATCGAGTTAAAGAATCTGCGCGGGGGTCTGCGCGCCGGGACTGGCTCGGGCAACATCAAAGTCAGCGGGACGCCAACGAGCACTTGGCGGCTTGAAACAGGCTCGGGCAACGTTGATTTCTGGGCCGGCGATGCGCCTCTCACACTCGATGCCGAAACCGGATCGGGCAGCGTTCGCACCGATCGCGAGATGCTGACGCAAGGATCGAACGATCGCCACCACGTTACCGGTAAATTGAACGGCGGCGGCCCTACCGTGCGCATCGAAACCGGCTCCGGCAACATTCACGTTTATTGATTTCCGCGCCTCGGCTTGCATACGGCCGGCGCACAAGGTTCACTTTCCTCAGGCGAGACCTGTACGCTCCTGGATTCGTCTCGCCTGCCTTTTTTCTCCTCGCTTCCTGGGACTCTGGCAAGGCAGTCGAAATTCAAGCTCACTTTGATCTAGAATGTATGTGAGGTTTCCCAATGCTTACAGAAACCCAAATCGGAGATGTGTGGGAAGGCCAGATTTCCGCCGAGGTGCGTTCCTTGTATTTCGGCGATCTGGCGAGCGTCTATTCCCTACGCAAGCAGTGGATCACGGGACTCTCATTCTTCTTTTCTTCGGGCGCCGCAGCCACGCTGATAGCCAAATTGCCGGTGTGGTTTCCTATCGCACTCTCAATGATCGTGGCCATAATTACCGCCTATGCAGTGGCAGTCAATCTGGATTCCAAGATCAGAACCATGTCCAAACTTCACTACGCGTGGAATCAAATAGGCAAAGATTACAGACGTTTGTGGAATCACACATTCAGTGATGAGGCGGAGGGCGAACTTGTCGATATACAGCGCCGCGAGATCGAGATATCCGAACTCGCAACCACTGATGCTCCGAATGAACCCAGGCGGATGCTGCGCTGGACAAACCAAGTTTTCAAGCTCCGTCGACTGGAAAATGCATGACTGACCCCATGGAGAAACGAGGAAATTGGCCTCCTCTGCCGAAGCCGGTTCCACCACCACCCCCGCCTCCTCCGCCACCGCCTAAGAAGTAGCGCTGGCAGCATCACTTTTCTCCGAACCCCATTCAACGCAGCCGGAACCAACAATCCTTTTGCTTCAGACCCGTATCACTGCAAGAAGTAAAACGGGTCGGGATACTTGACGGAAAACTCTGCCTCGGGCGCGCCCTTCAGGTCGCTCCACTGATCCCCGACATTGAGAATGAGCTTGTATCCTTGCGCCTTGATCGCTGCCCGCGCGGCGGATTTGTAAGCCTGTGCGGTGCCCGCAGCCTGCGTTGACTGGCGCAGAATTAATTCCTGCCAGTCTTGAAAGCCCTGGTTGTGAAGATTCAATTCCGTTGCAGCCCGCTCCGGCTCCGCCCTGCCGGTAATGAAGAATACGCTGACCCCCAGCCGCTGTGCTTCTTTAAAGACCCGCAATGTGCCGGGAATCGCGGTGCCTTTGGCGGTCTCGACCCAGGCATCGAAGACGGTCTTGTCGTAGCCAAAATCGGCCTTGATCATTTCCTCATAGCTTGACAGCGTGGTGTCGTCGATATCGAGCACCAGGGCCAACTTTTCATTTTGGCGCGGATGAGCGGCGCGTACGCGCAGAAATGCAATGGCCCGATCCGCCTGGCGATCCAGGTCTTTGGCATAGCAGCCGCACTTGCACGTGCATGCGTAATACTGCTTGAGCTCGGCCTTCAGGTCATCGAGATTGGGAATGCGCTCGGCGGGCGCGTAGGCGCTCATCCTCGCAGCCGGCTGAGGAGCTTTCTTTTGCGGGGCCGGCTGTTGCGCAACCAGGCCCATCGACGCAAAGGCGATTGTGAGGATTGTTCCCAGGAGAGTTACATGTTTTTTCACTGCGAGAAATCCTTTCCGGAGGTTGCGTAGCCCGGCTAAGAAGACAGGCCAGTTTGCCTGGAATTCTGATAACATTCGATTATTGCACCCAAAGGAGAATCTATATGACTACCGAGAATCTCGAAGAAATCAACTCCTTTCGAGCGCAGCAGTAAGCGCCGCAGACGCTATCCCTCAGAAACCCAAGTAAAACGCGGGCTCCGCGTTGTGAGCACAGACAAAGACCTTCTGGAAAAACTGGGACGAAACGATCTATGTCCTTCCGGCTCCGGTCGGAGCTTTCAAGAAATGCTGCATGCGGACGGGAAAATTGGACGGGGCAAACCGTAACTACTTTTTTCCGCGAGTAACGCAGACCACGGGGCCGGTGTCGCTTCTTGCGCGCTGGTCCTATTACACTTGAAGCATGGTTCGCGTACTTCGCCCTGTTCCCATTGAAAGAATCAAGCTGCTCGTTTTCGATCTGGATGGCACGCTGATCGACTCCGCTCAGGACTTATGCAACAGCGTTAACGCCACGCTGAGCCGCTACGGCCGCGATCCGCTTGCCGACACGGCGATTGCCGGCTTTATCGGCGACGGTGCGCTGATGCTGGTGCGCAGGGCATTCGCAGAGGCAAGCGGCGGTCCGGTCGACGAGGATTTTCTCGCCAAGGCTTACGACTTTTTTCTCGACTACTATCGCGCCCACAAGCTGGACTTTACCTACGCCTACGCCGGAGTGCTTGAGGCGCTTGCCGCGCTCCATAAGCTTCATGAGCCGCCCGCCGGAGCGGCAAGAAACATGGCCGTGTTGACCAACAAACCCGTTCGCCCGGCACGCGACATCTGCGAAGCGCTGGGCCTGGCCCCGTACTTCCTCCGCATTTACGGCGGCAACAGCTTCAACTCGAAGAAACCCGATCCCGCCGGGCTGCTGGCGCTGATGGAAGAGGCTGGAGCGAAACCGAACGAGACGGTGATGATCGGCGACAGCCAAGTGGACGTGCTGACGGCGCGCAACGCCGGCGTGTGGTCGATCGGCTGCACCTTTGGCTTGTCGCCCCAGACCTTGCTGACCACGGAGCCCGACATCCTCGTCGATTCGCCGGAAGAATGGACCGCAGCCCTCAGCCCCGCGAAGACAGACTGACCGTGCTGGCCCAAAGATCTCAATGCAGACTCACCCGCATCCCAAGAGCAGGACGTCGAGCGCTCAGCTTGACGCGCACTGGCGACACGCGGATCGCCAACGGACAGAACGAGCCCAAGAAATGAAGTGGGCTACGCCGCTAGCTTGCGCTTGCGGCGGAACATGCCGAACGCTCCGACGGCGCCAGTAGCGAAGAGGAGCCAGCTGGCAGGCTCGGGAGTGACAGAGGTAACAAGCGATCCATACGTGACAGTTCCCGACCCGGCGCCGCTTATCACGCCCCCATTGGCTGTGATCTCTGCGGTCGCACCATAGCCGAATATGTTTGTGGGAAAGAACGTTGTCGGGTCGATGAAAAACGCATCCGTGTTTCCAACCGGCCCAGGCACGTAGAAAACATACACGGACCACGCGCCGCTATCATAGACGGCCTCTGCGTCCGTCGAAGTCAAATCAGCCAGCGTTCCGCCGCCGTCCACCCAACCGGGGAAGTCCGTGCTGAACGCGGTCAAGTTGTCGCTGACGGATGGGTCCCAGCTGAAGGCTCCGGTGTACGTATTTCCGGCTAGCGGGCCTGTCAGGTCAGAGATCGTAAATGTCTCGGTATCCGTAGTGTCGGCAAATGCGGCCACGCCGACAAAGAGGGCAAGCGAAAGGGAGATAGCAAAAGCTCTTGCGCATTTCATCAATATTCTCCTCTGGAGAATTTGGGACGTGCTGCCGAGCACTCAGCAGTTGGAGGTCCAAACGCTTTCCCTTGCTTTATGAATGAGTTGCGCTAAATGCGATCAGCGAATGTGCAAGGTTTTGCAGTGCAGTGTGGAACCTTTCGGGACGTTGCCGGCTGGCTGCATGGGGTCGGGCCATTGCTTCCGGGGCGCGGGGCGCGAGCCGGCTTTCGCGATCGGTGCTGGAACTTCCCGGCCAGCTTCGGCGTATCATTCTTGCGAGGCGCTCTCATGATCAAGCCGACTCTTGCAGTTTGCCTGCTTGCCGCCGCTTTTGCGGCTGCCGCGACGCCGGCCTATGCGGACCGCGATGCAGTCCATTTCTTTTCCGACATTCAGGTTGCCCAGGACGCCACGGTGCATGACGCTGTCTGCTTTTTTTGCAGCGTTCGCGACGAGGGTGAGGTGGAAGGCGATATTGTTGTCTTCTTCGGCGACATTCACATCGCCGGCAAAGCCGACCACGACGTGGTGAACTTCTTCGGCAAGGTCTCAGCGGATGACAACGCCCAGATCGGCCAAGACCTGGTGAGCTTCTTTGGCGCGATCCGTCTCGGCCAAAATGTCTCTGTGGGCAAGGACATGGTGGCGATGTTCGGATTCTCTCGCGTGCCCGATTCAGTCAGCGTTGGCCATGACCGCGTGGCCATGCCGTTCTTCATCCTTTTCGCTCCGCTGATTCTTGTAGGCCTGCTGGTAATCTTCGTCGTGCACCAGGTTCGCGCCCATCGCCGCCGCCAATTTCTGAGCGCATACAACTTTCCACCTGGCGCGTAGAGAAACGGCAATGCCCTTGCAGACGCTGTAGGCTAATTGCATGGAAGAACCTCATCAACCTGCGCGGCCAAGCGGCTCAAATGTGAATACCTTCAGTGTTCAAGCATTGAATCAAGGCTCAGAGAACCCGCGCCCACTGCGGATTGTGCTCCCCGGCGGCAGTGGTCAAGTGGGCCAGATGCTGGCGCGCTACTTTCAGAAGCAAGGCCACCACGTGACGGTGCTGACCCGCGGGCCGTATACGCCGCCCTGGCAGACGGTTCACTGGGACGGCGAGCATCTCGGGCCGTGGATCGAGACTCTGGAAGGCGCGGACGTGTGCATCAACCTGGCCGGGCGCAGCGTGAATTGCCGCATGAATGCAACCAACCGGCGAGCCATGTACGACTCGCGCATTGGCACCACGCGGCTACTGAATGAAGTAATCTCCAGGCTTTCCGAGCCGCCGCGCGTGTGGCTGAACGCTTCAACTGCGACTATTTATCGTCATTCGATCGACAGGCCGATGGATGAGGCGACCGGCGAGTTGGGCGGCAACGAGCTTATTGGAAAAAGGCAGCGCGCGCCCGATACCTGGAACTTTTCCGTTTACATTGCGAAGGAATGGGAGGCCGCATTCTTCGAGACGGTCACGCCGCGCACCCGGAAGGTTGCCCTGCGCAGCGCCATCACGTTCAGTCCCACGCCAGGGAACGCCTTTCAGGTCTTCTCGAATCTAGTCAGGCTGGGCCTTGGCGGCACGCAAGGCAACGGTCGGCAATATGTATCCTGGATTCACGAGACCGATTTTGCGCGCGCGGTGGATTTTCTTATCGCCCATGAGGAGATCGACGGACCCGTGAACATTGCCGCGCCAAACCCGCTGCCCAACCGCGACTTCATGCGCGCGCTGCGCGACGCCTGGGACGTGCCCAACGGGTTTCCGGCGCCGGCCCCGCTGATTGAGATTGGCGCATTGTTCATGCGCACCGAGTCGGAGTTGGTGCTCAAGAGCCGGCGCGCCGTTCCTGGCCGCCTGCTCGATGCAGGCTTCGAGTTTGAATTTCCCGAGTGGCCGGCAGCGGCGGAAGACCTGGTGAGGCAGTGGAAGAGCAGGGACTAGGGAATAGGGAAGCCAGGAGCTGTTTTTCTATCCTCTATTCCCTAGTCCCTGCTTTTTTCACTTCGGAGTTATCTCGGTGACGGGCAGGTCCCAATGGCCAAGTAGAATCTCAAACCGCCTTTGCTCCTCTTTTTGATAGGTGGCCTGGTTTGGCCATAACTCCTTGATGAAAGCCTCTTCATCTGGATTGGTTGTCGTAGCGACAGTCGAGTTCTTGTAGCGGATGGTTACTCTATAGTCCCAGCGGCCATCCTCGGTGGTGTGATAGGCGGGCGAGTCTATTTTGAGCGAAAGGATGCGGCCGGTAGCTTGAATCTTCTTGAGCAGCGGGTAATGGTTCTTGAGGAATAATTGCAGGAACTCCTGCTGATGGCCCCATTGGCACTTGTAGTAGTACTCGACGGTGTATGGCTGATCGGCGCCAGCTTGCGGCGGCGCACCCTGCGCGCGGAGCGGGACGGCCAGCGAAGTTACAAAAACCACAGCGAGAACAGCGAGAGAAATCCTGCGCATATTTCCTCCATTTGGCAAATGAAAGCATTGTATCGCGGAGCCTCGGTCGTCTTCCGTCCCCGGGAGAGCTTAGTTTGTTAACTAGGACCGCAGGTTTGGTTCTTCAATCTCACTTGGGAGAGCTACAATTTAACCCAATCGGACTCGAAGAAGGAGATTCCGAAGCGCGCTTCGGAGACCCATGTCAACCCCACCAGGAATGCCCGATGCTTCCCCCATTGCCGGAGGGCTGTCCATTGCCGTGATCGGCCCGGACAATTTCAGCCGCGACACTGTAATCAATGCGCTTTCGGGATATCTGGGGAGCCAGACCCCGGAGTTGGTGATAGATCCTGCTCGTCTCGACGAAGCGTCGATGAAGATCGCCGCGAAGTGCAACGTCGTCATCGTTGAACTTGACCGCGATCCGGATATTGCTCTCAACCTGGTCCAGACCATTTGCGATCGTGGGGCGGCAATGGTGATGGTCTATTCTTCCCAGGCCAACCCGGATCTGGTAGTCCGCAGCATGCGTGCCGGCGCTCGCGAGTTTCTTCGCCTTCCTTTGGACCCGAACGCAATGGCCGACGCAATGGCTCAGGTCTCGGCGCGCCGCAAATCCGCTCGCACCTCGCAAAAGGCCGACGGCGAGTTATATGTATTTCTTGGTTCCAAGGGCGGCGCCGGAGTTACAACCCTGGCCTGCAACTTTGCCGTCGCGCTGGCACAGGAGTCGGAAAAGAACACACTCCTTATCGATTTGAATCTTCCCCTCGGAGACGCTGCAATCAATCTTGGAATCAAGGCCAAGTACTCCACCATTGACGCACTACAGAACTCCGCTCGGCTGGACTCTATTTATCTTTCCAATGTGCTGGTGCGCTATAGCTCGTTCTTGTCGGTGCTCGCGGCGCCAAGCGAGCTGACCCCGTACGAAGCCTCCAAAGAAGCCTTCGACCGGTTGCTGGGAGTCGTGCGGCGGGAATTCGATTACATTGTGGTCGATGCCGGATTGAGGCTCGATCTACAGCGAACGGCTCTATTCGATAAGAGCGCTACGATCTATCTGATTACGCAGGTCGGCATTCCAGAACTGCGCAACGCGAATCGACTGATTGCGCGGTTCACAGAGGAAAACAGCCCAAACCTCGAGATCGTAATCAATCGATACGAGTCGGGCGCGATGGGCATCCCCGACTCGGAAATTACCAAGGCGCTCACCAGAGCCCCGCAATGGAAGGTTCCCAACAACTACGCCGCCGTCCGTAAGATGCAAAGCACCGCGACCCCGCTGGCGCTTGAAGACTCGCCGATCTCACGCGCCATTCGCAACATGGTCAAAGCCGCGTGCGGCAAGGGAGAAATTCCGGAGAAGAAAAAGGGGTTCGGCTTCTTCCGTTGAGTGCTCCATTCAAATTGCGGGAGCCGAGGCCTATCGGGCAATGCTGGTTGCGTCTCCCTTCCTGAACCCAGCCAGAACGGCCAGGTGGTCGCGTCCCCAGCGCGAAGCCACTAACAGCGCGCGTAGTCTTGCAAAGCGGTCTTGCTGGGGATGGTCATCATGCACCCGTGAAAGTCCACCAGCCGGCGCGTCTTGAAAAGGGTCAGCGTGCGCGTTACGGTCTCGCGCGAGGCGCCTATGAATTCGCCGATTTCGCCGTGGGTGAGGGAGAAGCGCAGCCGCGTTCCGCGCTCGGTCGTTTGGCCGCTTTCACTCCAGTCGAGCAGCAGCCGGGCAAGTTTTTCCGGCGCCGAGGCGGACAACCCGACCGTTCGCAACTGCTCGAATGCCGCGGAGATATTGCGCGTCAGTTCCTCGGTGAGGGTTTGATAGACCTCGGGATGGCGGACGAGAATGCCGAGAAACTCGTTGCGGCTAACAAAGGCCAGCTTGCATGGATAGAGCGTTTCGGCCGTCACTTCATACGGATTGCCGGAAAGGGCCGACGCGAGCCCCAGTATCTCGCCCTTCTTGGCGATGCGGAGAATGAGACGCCGCCCGTCGATCGAGTTCATTGAGAGCTTCACTTCGCCTTCAAGAATCAGATATACCCCGCGAGCCGGTTCCTTTTCTGTGAACAAAGTCCGATTGGCCGCGTAAGGCGCCGGATGCGCGATCGAGGCCAGATCCTGAAATGCCGCTGGAATCCACTTATCGAGAAACTCGCCGGCCCATTGTGCCTGGGCCCCATAACTGCTCATGGTGTCACGCATTGTGCTCATTACTCTGTTTCCCCCATTTCCCCACTAAGGTTGTTATTCCGGATCTCCTCGGCCAGATACTTAGTCCAGGGCGTGCTGGCAATAAGCTTCGCGCCCGATATAGCGTGGATATGCCTAAGCGCTTGCATGCCGAGAGCATCCGCGTAAGTCACGTTGCGTAAGTCGAGCGATAACTTCCTTGTTGCGAGTCGAGCGGCTATTTCAATCCAGGCGCGGGTAACTTCCTCTGCCCACGGCCCCGCAATTCGCCCTTCCAAGGTGATCGCGATTGCTTGCTCGTCTTCCTGGGTGGTGATTCGTAACATCCCCCGGCTCATCCTGCGCCACGCAATAACTAAGGCACGGCGCATTCCAAACCGGACGGCCATCTGCGGATGCAGTAGATTGAATTGAGGGGAAAAGAGTTATCTGTGAAGGCTTGCAATGTGGAGGAGCGCGGCGAGCAGCCAGGTGACGACGCGACGGTGACGAAATTCCGTCACCGTGACTACATAAAGTCGCTTCGCTCGATTCCGAGCTTCTTCAATTTGGAGTTCAAGGTAGTCCGTTTCAGGCCCAGCCGCTGAGCCGCGCCGTCAGGGCCTCCGATCTGGCCCTTCGCATCGCGAAGTACGCGCAGAATGTGTTCCCGCTCAGCGGCCTCGAGCGTGGGGCTCTCCGTGACGGCGTTCCCAATCTCTGCCATGGCGCTGGTTTCAAGCTCGGCGAGCGGGACATAAAGCACCGGACCGCGCGTGAGAATGACGGCGCGCTCGAGAAAGTTTTCCAGCTCGCGGATGTTGCCGGGCCAGGGCCAGCGAACCAGCGCCTGCATCGTCTGCTCGGGGATGGTCTCGATGGTCTTGCCCATGCGCCGGCCATGAGTCGCTACAAAATGGCGGACAAGTATGGGAATGTCGCCGGCCCGGTCGCGCAACGGCGGTGCAAAGATGGGGAAGACCTTCAGGCGATAAAAAAGATCGCTGCGAAACTGCCTTTCTTGAACCATCTGTGCCAGATCGCGGTTGGTTGCGGCAATCAGGCGAACGTTGACCGGGATGGGCCTGTTTCCGCCTAGCCGTTCGATCTCGCGCTCCTGAAGCGCGCGCAGCAGCTTGGGCTGCAAGTCCAGTGGCAGCTCGCCTACCTCATCGAGAAAGAGTGTCCCTTCATGAGCCAGCTCAAGCCGCCCCATCTTGCGCGCAATCGCTCCGGTAAATGCACCCTTCTCATGGCCGAAGAGCTCGCTCTCCAGCAGCCCCGACGGAATGGCGGCGCAGTTGAGCTTGATGAAGGTCCGCTCGCGGCGGGGACTGAGGCGGTGAATGGCGCGGGCCAAAAGTTCCTTGCCGGTGCCCGTTTCGCCCTGAATCAGCACCGTTGCATCTGTGGGCGCGACGGTCTCAATGTCCTTCAGCACCTGGCGCAATCCGGTGCTTTCGCCCACGATGTCCTCGAAGCGATTGTCGAGGTTGATCTCCTCTTCGAGATACTTCTTCTCCTGGCGCAACTTGTCGCGAAGCTCGGCAATGCGCTGGAAGGCCATGGTGTTATCGACTGCCATGGCCACCTGAGACGCAATCCGGCCGAGAATCTCCGCGTGTTCCTGGCTAATGCCGCCTTCAAGCTTGCTGAGCACCCCCATGGCTCCAATGGCCTCGCCGTTATGAACGAGCGGAACCCAGCAACCGGACTGCATTCCGAGCAGGGTCAGGCTGAAAATCGTATCGGGAGCATAGGTTGCGTCCGATATCCGCTCCACCAGCACCGTTTGCCGGGTGCGGAAAGCGACTCCGGACACTGTTCCTTCCACCGGCACGCGGGCATTGACAGGGAAGACATCTAAATTTTGAGGGCCAAGAAACTGCACCGCCATGTCGCCTATCGCCGGGTCATAAAGAGCCAGAGCGGCTGTGTCGTGCGGAACCACCTCGTGAATGCTCGCCGAAATGGCGGTCAACAACTTCTCTACTTCCAGATTGGCAAGCAGCGCATTGCTCAACTGCAGCATCACGGCTTCTTCGGCGCGCTTGCGGTCAGTAAAGTCGCGCGTCACCTTGGCGTATCCGGTCAGCTCGCCGGAATCGTCACGAATGGCCGTGAGCACGACGTCGGCCCAGAAGCGCGAACCATCCTTGCGCACGCGCCAACCTTCATCCTCGATGCGGCCACGCTCCGCGGCCAGGCGCAGCAACTCCGCGGGACGGCCGCGCTCCACATCTTCATGCGTAAAGAAGCGGGAGAAATGCAGGCCCAGAATCTCATCGGAAGAGTAGCCTTTGATGCGCTCGGCGCCGGGATTCCAGGTCATCACCGATCCGTCGCGGTCGAGAAGATAAATTGCGTAATCGCGGACGCCTTCAAGAATCGACCGAAGCTGCAGGTCCTTGTGACGAAGCGCCTCCTGCGCCATTCGCTGCTCGGTGGCATCGCGCACAAAGCTCAGCACCACCGGACCCGCCGGTGTCTCTAGCGGCTTGAGCATGATGTCCACTGGGAACTCAGTGCCGTCCTTGCGCAGGCCGAACAAGTTCAGCGCCGCGCCCATCTGCCGCGCTCTAGGATGCGCGTTGTAGTTTTCACGATGGCTGGGGTGACGGACGCGAAAGCGTTCTGGAACCAGATTCTCGATGAGCTGGCCGAAGAGTTCCGCCTGAGTGTGACCAAAAAGCTCCGCCGCGCGCGGGTTTGCGCCCCGAATCACTCCCTGGGTATCGGCGACGAAAATCGCGTCTGGAGACACGTCAAACAGGTTCTCCAGGGCAGACTGGGCGAACTCGGCCCCAACGTGCTCAGGCGAAGCCGCTGCGACCTGTTCCGGGGAATCAGACGGACGCATCGAAGGCTCCAAGGCTAATCAAGTCTAAAGATACTTGGCGCGTCTCGATGCCGCAACCTGTGTCAAGTTACGAAAGAGGCGTGGCGGCCAAATCGCTCGATGCATCTGCTCGGCCAGTGTTCGCATTACACCGCCCCGCGCCGCCCAATGCACGTCATCATCCAAGCATGTACGCAACAAAAGGAAAAAGCGGACCCAGCCAATTGGCTGTGTCCGCTTTCATCAATCGTTGGGCGCACTAACCCTGCGCATGGAGTGCAAACGACCTTGCCCGTTAGGGCTTGAATCCGGTATCTCTCATCGCTCTACCTCCTAGCTATCTTCTGGTGCTTATGCTAATCGCCAAT
>CAZSVJ010000063.1:0-14708 GCA_964610185.1 uncultured Occallatibacter sp.
GCTGGGACATGCTGCTAGGGCGGCTGTTCATGATGATTCCAGTGCTGGCGCTGGCAGGCAACCTGGCGCAGAAGAAGAGCGTGCCTCCGTCGCCTGGAACTTTCCCGGTGAACGGCGCGCTGTTCACCATTCTGCTGATCGGCGTAGTGCTCATTCTTGGAGCGCTCACGTTTTTCCCGGCGCTGAGCCTGGGCCCCATCCTGGAGCACCTGGTGCTCAAGGCAGGACAGCTTTTCTAACCGCATCAGGGAATGGAAACGGACGGATATGGCTACCAAAACAAGTCTTTGGAATGCGGAAATTGTGGCCACGGCGCTGCTCGATTCGGTGCGCAAGCTCGATCCTCGCGGAATGGTCAAGAACCCTGTGATGTTTGTGGTCGAGGTCGGCAGCGTGCTGACCACGGCTCTGCTGATCGACAACATGGTCCACCACCGCCCCGGATTCAGCTTCAACCTGCAGATCACCCTCTGGCTGTGGTTCACGGTGCTGTTCGCTAACTTTGCCGAAGCCATGGCTGAAGGCCGCGGCAAAGCTCAGGCCGACACGCTGCGCAAGGCCAAGGGCGAGACGATTGCGAAGAAGTACACTCCTGACGGCGGCTTGGAAGAGATCGCAAGCGGCCTGCTACGGGCGGGCGATGTGATCTACGTCGAGGCCAACCATTACATCGCGGGCGACGGCGAGGTGATCGAGGGGGTCGCTTCAGTCGACGAATCCGCAATCACCGGCGAGTCGGCTCCCGTGATTCGCGAGGCCGGCGGCGACAGGTCCGCGGTCACCGGCGGGACCAAGGTCTTATCCGATTGGATCAAGGTCAAAATCACCTCGAACCCCGGCGAAACCTTTCTCGATCGCATGATTGCGCTGGTTGAAGGCGCCACCCGCCAAAAGACTCCCAACGAAATTGCGCTGAGCATCTTGCTTTCCGGGCTCACTATTGTCTTCCTGCTTGCTGTGGTCACGCTACAGCCGTTCGCCATGTACTCCAAAGCGCCGCAATCGATCTTCGTTTTGGTGTCGCTGCTGGTCTGCCTGATTCCAACTACGATTGGCGGCCTGCTTTCGGCCATCGGCATTGCAGGCATGGACCGGCTGGTGCAGTACAACGTGCTGGCCATGAGCGGCCGCGCCGTTGAAGCCGCCGGCGACGTGAACACACTGCTTCTCGATAAGACCGGAACCATCACGCTCGGCAATCGCCAGGCGACCGAGTTTTTTACCGCTCCGGATGTGAGCGAAGAGCGGATGGCCAACGCCGCGCAACTCGCTTCGCTCTCAGACGAGACTCCCGAGGGGCGGTCGATCGTGGTGCTGGCCAAGGAGAAGTACGGCCTGCGCGGCCGCGACCTGAGCGGCATGCACGCCGAGTTCGTTCCCTTCACTGCCCAGACCAGAATGAGCGGAGTCAACCTGCCCGGAACGCTTATCCGCAAAGGGTCTGTGGATGCAATTGCCCGCTTCCTCGAGGAGCAGGGCGCGCAACTGCCGCAGAAAGTTCGCGACCACGTGGAAGAGATTGCGCGCGCCGGCGGAACGCCGCTGGTGGTGGCGGAAAACGCCGCTGCGCTCGGCGTGATCTACCTGAAAGACATTGTCAAAGGCGGCCTCAAGGAGCGGCTGGCGCGGCTCCGCGCCATGGGCATCCGAACCATCATGATCACGGGCGACAATCCGCTGACGGCGGCCGTGATTGCGCGCGAGGCGGGCGTCGACGATTTTCTCGCCGAAGCCAAGCCCAAGGACAAGATGGACCTGATCAAGCGCGAACAGAGCAAAGGCAAGCTCGTAGCCATGACCGGCGACGGCACCAACGATGCACCCGCCCTTGCCCAGGCCGACGTGGGCGTGGCCATGAACTCTGGGACGCAGGCAGCGAAAGAAGCCGGCAACATGGTGGATCTCGACTCCAACCCGACCAAGCTGATTGAGATCGTCGAAATCGGCAAGCAGCTTCTCATGACTCGCGGAGCGCTGACTACCTTTTCGATTGCCAACGATGTGGCCAAGTATTTTGCCATCATTCCAGCCATGTTTGCCGGCGTCTTCCCGGTGCTGAACGCGCTGAACATCATGGATCTGCACTCGCGCGAGTCGGCCATTCTCTCGGCTGTGATCTTCAACGCGCTGATTATCGTGGCGCTGATTCCGCTGGCGCTTAAAGGCGTGAAGTACGAGCCTAAAGCCGCCGACATTCTGCTGCGCAATAATCTGCTCATCTACGGCGTGGGCGGCATTATCGTTCCGTTTATCGGCATCAAGGCCATCGACATGTTTCTGGTAGCCCTGCACATGGGGCTGTAAAGTTTGGAAGGGGCTCGGCTTTAGCCTCTGACGTTTTGAAAGGGCACGATCCGCCGCGGCGGACCCCTGAGGGAATTTTCAAGGAGATTCACCGTGCATTCCACATCTACCCTGGCTCCCGCCGTAAAACCGCCGGTCGCATCGGCCGTGCATTCCGTCTGGAAGACTTCGATCCGCTTCACCCTCGTGACCGCGGTCCTATTGGGCATTGGCTATCCGCTGGTCGTGACCGGAATTGCCGGCTTGATTTTTCCCCACAAGGCTGCCGGGAGCCTCATTCTAAAGGACGGGCAAATTATCGGCTCCGAGCTGCTGGCGCAGAGCTTCACATCCGACCGTTATTTTCACCCGCGGCCATCGGCAGCCGGGAACGGATACGATGCGACGGCCTCTGGCGGTTCCAACCTGGCTCAATCCTCGAAGGCGCTTGTGGATCGCATTCAGGGATCGATCGACAAGCTCTCGAAGGAGAATCCCGGCAAGCCTGTGCCCATCGATCTGGTCACCACTTCCGGCTCCGGGCTCGACCCCGACATTACGCCGGATGCGGCGTACTTTCAGGCGCCGCGCGTGGCCAAGGCCCGCGGAATCTCCGAAGACCGCATCCGCCAGCTCATCGCGCAGAACATCACATCGCGCCAGTTGGGCTTCCTCGGCGAGCCTCGCGTGAATGTCCTGGACTTGAACCTGGCGCTGGACAACCTAAGCAAATAGAAATCCCAAAGCCGGCTTCCCGGCCACAAAAAGTGATCGAGGCGCGATCCTCTATCGCCTTTCTGATGGATGGAGCAGCGCTGCGATACGCGGCCACTCTCAAAGAAGCTACGCTTCCTGTGCAATTGTGAGGCTAGCTGAGAAGCTTCTTTATTCTGAGATAGTTAGGTGCGGTTTCACAGTTTCACAAGCAAAAAGACCGCGGTCTTGTTCGGGGATTCGCTGGCCGGCGACGGGATTCAGGAAGCCTCCGATTATTTCTCATTGTTGGCCGCCCGTTCCCACAGGGGTCCGCCGCGGCGGATCGTGCCCTTTCAAATCTTCGACTTATTCAGAGACCCATGACTTCTCGCGTGTCCCGCGCTATTTCGATTATGCACCGGAGGCGTTTATTCTCTGCAAGGAGCGTCATCATCCACCCCAAAGGCGCAAAGGCCCTTCCCGAAGGAAGGGCCAATGCGTTTCGCTGATTCAGCTGACTAGTTCACCGTAACGTTGAACGTGATCGTGGGTGTCGGAGTCACGGTGGGGTTTCCGATTCCAGTTACAGTAAAGGTGTAGATACCGGTAGCTGTCCCTGGATCGCTGTTACCACCGCCCCCGCCGCCACCACCGCCGCTGCCACCGCCACCGCAACCGGCCAGGCTGCCCAGGGCCACCATCAGCACCAGCATGCCAAGCATTGAACGCCAGCTCCGCCGACGTGCCGGAATACCCAGGAACACCAGGAATGCGAGAATCGCTCCGCCTCCCGCGCCAGCCCATCCCCTTCCGTGTCCGGTCGCCTTGGGAAGCGCCAAGTCAGCAACGATGGGCGCGGATGTAGTGATCGTAAAGGTTCCGGCCGATCCCACAGCCACAGAAGCGGTCGGTCCCGTGCAAATTGGAGCATCCCCGAATCCATTGGATGGCCCCGATGTCTGCGCGCAGGTCAGTTGCACCATTCCCGTATACCCGTTGGCCCCATTGACGGTAACGGCCGCGCTGGTTGAGCCACCGGGACTTGAGATTGCGCCCGGAGCCGTGGTCACTGACAACGTAAACATCGACTCCGTCACCGTGACACTGGCTGTGTTGCTTGCGGTACCGTAGTTTGAGTCTCCGCTATAGGTGACGGTCAGCGTGTCGCTTCCTGCACTCAGGCTGCCGGCCGGAATAGTGAACGTATAACTCCCACCCGAAAGTGTCTGCGCGGAAGATGTATATCCACCGCCTGACAGGGTTACGGTCCCGGTTGGGGTAGCACCAGAGCCGCTCACCGTTGCTGTCACGTTCAGGCTTGCGTTCGAATTCAAGGTATTCGAAGCCGGGCTCACATTCACAGTGGCGACCAGCTTGGCAGCGGCCGTTACCGTTACCGAAGCTGAGTTAGCTGGGTTATTAGACGCCTGGTAATTTCCGTCTCCGCTGTAGCTGGCGGTCAATGTATCCGTGCCAACAGTCAGGCTTCCACCGGGAATGGTAAACGAAGCGATACCGCCGGAGAGGGATTGTGCCGACGACGTGTAGCCGCCGCCTGAGATCGTCACCGTCCCGGTGGGTGTCGCTCCTCCGGATGGCGAACTCGCCACCGTGACAGTTACGACCAGGCTCTGGCTTGAAGTGATGCTTTTCTGCCCCGGCGTCACAGTCACTGTCGTGCTGCCCGTGCCCACGGTCGCTGTCCAGGCGCTCACCACGTTGGCCACATTCAGCGATCCCAGGCCAGTGGCCTGGTCGTATCCCGTTGTCGCGCTATAACCCGGCAGAATGCCTATCTCATCGGCAGATCCGAGCGTGGACTGAGTCGTTGCACAATTTGGGGTCTTATCATATGCATCGCAGGGCACGGCGATCGTTTCCTGGTCGATGTCGTTGAAGAGGCATGAACTGCTCGTAGTTACGGTTTCCGCGCTGCAATTTGAATACGTCTGGCTGGCTGCCAGCTTGTAGAGTTCGGCGTTGGGGCTTCCCTGAGCCGCACCTGTCTTCTGGTTGATCAGGGCCATCACGCCTGCCATGGCCGGGGTCGCAACGGAGGTTCCTCCCACTTCCTGGTAAAACGGCTCGGTGTATGTGGAATAACTGCAGGTCGCGATCTGCGAAACGCAGATCAGATAGGCGCTGCTAGAGATAAAGCCATTTGAAGCGAAGAAGGACACGTCCGGAAGATCGCGCACTCCGTCGTTTGGAATGCCCGGAACACCAGTCTGCCAGCTCGGCTTCGGCCAGCCGCTTCCTGTGCTCGTAGCGTATACAGGAATCGGGCTTTGGGCCACGCTCGTGTCGGGGTTGGTGGTGGCGCCCGTGCTGGTGGCGCCTGCGCTGCACCCAGTCATTGCGCCGGTGGTGGGATTCGTGACCGCGCTGCCCACCACGCATCCGCTTGCGCCGCCGCTGCCGCCGGTGGTGCTGACAGCATATTCGAGGTATGGGTAGGTAGTCCCCAGGCCAAGAACCCCAGTATAGACACCGCCGTCAAAGTAGCCTGTGTAGCTATAGTCGAAAATAAAATTGCAGGCCTGCTCGGTGTTTGCTATGCTCGAGGCCGCAATGCTGTAGATCCCATTCGCCGCATCCTGAACCCATTTCAGGGTAAGGGGATTGGCGCAGGTCTGGTTCCATGGAACTTCCGGAACGTAGCCGGTGGCGTTGCTCTGCCCGGCGCTCGCGTTAGTCGTTGCACTCCAATGGCTCCCCGCAGTGCATTCAGAAGTAGCCGCGGTGTCGATGTTGCACCAATTGAAATCCGTCCCTCCGACCGCCGTATTCCAGGGGGTGGAGGCAAGCCCGCTCACAGTAAGCCCGGACACTGCGACGTAGTCTCCGTCATCGCAAGCCGCGGAGCCCGAATCTCCCGCGGCAACAAAAACCGCGATACCTTCTGCCGCCGCCTGCTGCCAGAGGTCGTAGTACTCAACATTGCCGGCGGTGCCGTTGCCCAATTCGCATTCGCCATAGCTGACGTTCATGATGTGAACGCCATAGACAGGCGATGAGGAGGTACCTACGTTGTTGACGATGTAACTTTCCGAATCATAGAGATTGTCGTCGGATGCCGAGGCTGGGTAAGAGGCGACCAAAACAATCTGCGCGTTCTTGGCGACCGATCCAGACCATTCCACATCCAGCGAATTCTCGGTCAGGTCGCCGATGCCGCAAGGGTTGGTCGGGTACGGGAGCGTACCGGTCGTGTCTGTACAGACCGTCAGGGGCTGCTTATTGCCGGAGACGCGAATCGGCGTGTTGGCCGGGATGTTGGTTGGGAGCCCAAAGAAGGTGCGAAAGGTTGCAACGTCATTGTTACCGTTAGCCCCGACTTCCGCGGTCGGTTGGCCGACATCGATGTCGCTGGTTCCGGCGATGGCGATGGTCTGGCCGGTTCCGTCGATGGGGGTGCTCTTATTCCAGAGCGGGAGAATGTTGTAGATGGTAGCAAAGTCGTACGGGGCCACATCCTCCTCCAGATATGGAGATGTACCTCCGACGCTGATGCCGAACTGCGGATTGGCCTTCTGCGCTCTAACTGCCTCGCCGCCGAGATTAGAGCCAAAGCTGGGTCCGGCTAAAGAGGGGCGGATGGCGGATTCGCTTGGCAATATGTTCGAATTCGTGGCGTCCGCAACCCGCTGCCATTTTCCCGTCGCTGTATCTCGCGTAACCACGCTTCCCAAATGGTGCGCCGGTCGCGGGAAAAAGTTGTGCAGAGCCTTGACGCCTACCACGACCGGCGTCAACGCCGCTGGGATCTGCGGGTCGGTCATGTTGCCGATGTGTGCAACGCCCTTGACTTGGAGGTTGTGAATCTCGGTGTGGAACGCGCTCTGGACCTGGCCCGCCGTGCCGCTGAAGCGGATCGACATGTGATCCTTGGTCACCTCGCCAATGGTGAAACCACGGCCGGTGAGCCAGTTCGATATGGTCGAAATATCGGTCTCGGAGGGGCCGAAGTTCTGGCCAACCTGCTCCGGCGTGAGCCATTGATGGAAGTTGGGGGAGGACGAATCGTATTGGCTGGCCACAAACTTGTCGAACGCAGCCTGCTGCGCGGGTCCACGGCTGAGCACCAGGATCAGGTCGGTCATGGGAAGGCTGTCGCTCACCTTGCCCAGGTCGTTCTTGGCGTTGGCCGCGGGATGAGTGTTGCCTTTGAGCGTTGCCAGATTGCTCTCATCGATTTTGTCGACGATGCGAATGCTGGGGGTGAACTGCTGGCACATTGCCGCGGTTGCGCAGAGCAATGAGGTCGCCAAAACACGCAGGGGTAACGAACGGAATTGGAGGGGGAGCATATGGATTTTCCTAGGCCTTTCCTTCGGAATCAGACACCCGAACATACGAAAAGTTGCGGTTTGAATCAATAAAGATCCCTAGCGAAAAATGCGTAATAAGTGAAAAAACTCAAGAAGCCTGAAGCTCGATCAACTGGGGCTGCACTCCCGCCGCGGATGTCTGGAGTGTTAATCCGGAAGTTTCAGCCGTCGAATCGAAGTTACCATCGGAAAGCGGCGATCGTGGTTCAAAACAGAACAGGTTCAACGATCAAGGATGATATTGGAAGAGCGAGAGATGCAAAGTAATGCAACAGAAGCCCAAGTGCGAACCTACAAGAACGAAGCGGCCTTCGATTCTCTCTCGCCACCTTATCAGCGGGGCACCAACTTCGTTAGACGCAACGCAATGAGCAAGGTTGACCCCGAGAAGGAAAGAAACTCAGCGCTTCAACGGACGCATGCCTTTGGATTCAGGCAGGCAATCCCGAACTGGCAGATGGTGAATTTTCGTCGGGGTCGGGGTCGGGGTCCTAGCTGCCAGCGAGACGAGTACCGGCGCGAATGCCGTTGAGGGCGGCGGAATGAGTGCGCCGACTGAGGTTCTTGTGGGGTATCCTGGCCGCGCTTCGGGCCGGCGAGATCGTGAAGATCGGAATAAAATGGGAATGAAATTTGGAATTCAATATTGCAATAGACAACTCGTGTCTCTATCGAATACCATACCTCTTTTGAATTGTGTTTCTGTTTGAGCTGCCTATGCGCGCGTCGCTTTTCATCACGTGCTATAACGATACGCTCTTCCCGGAGACCGGCCGCGCGGTCGTTAGCCTGCTTGAAAGGCTCGGCGTCTCGCTCGACTTTCATCCCAAGCAGACTTGCTGCGGCCAAATGCATGCGAATACCGGCTTCCGCGGCGAAGCGTTTTCGCAGGCCAAGCGATTTGTCCGGCTCTACCAAGACGCCGAGATTGTTGTCATTCCGTCCTCGTCATGCGTGGCGATGATCCGCGATCAATACCAGGGCTTGTTCGAGGAGCTGGGCAACGAGCCGCTGCGCCGCGAGTTCGCTGCCCTGCTGCCGAGAGTCTACGAGCTAAGCGAATTCCTGATCGACCGCCTCGGCGTGGACGACGTGGGCGCATGGTTCCCGCATCGCGTTGCGTACCACGCGAGTTGCCACGGATTGCGCGCGCTCCACCTAGGGGACCGGCCCTACCGGCTGCTTTCCAAGGTGCGCTCGCTGACGCAGGCGCCGCTTGCAAACGTCGATCGGTGCTGCGGTTTCGGCGGCACTTTTTCGGTCAAGAACGCCGAAGTTTCTTCAGCCATGCTGGCCGCGAAGCTACAGGATGTGGTGGCTACCGGCGCCGAATATTGCACCGCTCTCGACAACAGTTGCCTGATGCACCTTGGCGGCGCATTGCATCGGCAGTATGCGGGAATGAAGACGATTCATCTGGCGGAGATTCTGGCCAGCACCGAAGCCTCTACCGTGGAGGCGACACGATGAGCGTTGAAACCGTGCAGCATTCAGTCGCAAACCATCCGGTTTTGGATCCCCTGCTGGCGTCCCCATTCCCGCAGGCTGCGCTGCCCATGCTGCGCAATCCGCAGCTTCGCAAAAACGTGGGCCATGCCATGGACGTGATCCAGGCAAAGCGTGCCAAACTGGTTGCGGAAAAGACGGACTGGCAGGATTTGCGTTCGGCCGCCTCGGCGATTCGCGCACGGGCGCTCGAAAATCTCGGAACGTATCTGGAGCAGTTTGAAGCTCGCTGCACCGCCGCCGGCGGCACGGTTCACTGGGCCGCGGACGCTGCCGAGGCGCGGCAAATTATTCTTGACCTGCTGCGGCAGGAAAACGCGTCCGAAGTGATCAAGATCAAAACGATGACTTCGGCCGAAATTCAGCTGAATCCTTTCCTGGAGGCTGGCGGCATCAGCGTCTTTGAGACGGATTTGGCCGAGATTATTCTCCAGCTCGGAGACGATGAACCCTCGCACATTGTCGTTCCCGCATTGCACGTAAATCGCAGCCAGGTGCGCGAGATCTTTGCACGGCGCATGGGGCTCAAGGATCTTTCCGACGATCCGCAAGCATTGACTGCCGCTGCGCGCAATTATCTGCGCCGAAAATTTCTCGATATTCCCGCGGCCATCGGCGGCGCGAACTTTTTGATTGCAGAGACGGGCGCCGTGGCAGTGGTCGAGTCGGAGGGCAACGGCCGCATGTGCCTCACTTTGCCCCGGACCATGATCACCGTGGCCGGAATCGAGAAGGTGCTGCCGCGGTTCCAGGATCTCGAAGTGATGCTGCAAGTGCTTGCCCGTTCCGCCACCGGGGAGCGCATGAACCCATACACTTCGCTTTGGACCGGGGTCACGCCGGGGGACGGTCCGCAGCGCTTTCATGTGGTCTTGCTGGACAACGGCCGCTCGTCCATTCTTGCGCGCAAGACCGAGCGCCAGACGCTGAAGTGCATCCGTTGCGCGGCCTGCATGAACGCTTGCCCGGTCTATCGCCAGACCGGCGGCCACGCCTATGGCTCGGTTTACCCCGGCCCTATTGGCGCGATCTTAACTCCGCAACTCATGCAGATGCATCACGCGCAGTCGCTGCCCTACGCCTCTTCATTGTGCGGCGCGTGTTACGAGGTTTGCCCGGTGAAGATCAACATTCCCGAGGTGCTGCTGGAACTGCGCTCGCAAGTGGTCAATCAGGAACGCCACGACTTCGGCCGCTTCTTCGATCCCATGTACCTGGGCATGAAGGCCGCAAATCTTCTTTTCCAAAAGGCGTGGCGCTTTCATTTGGCGCAGCGTCTTGGGCGGATCGGCATGCGTCTCTATACGAAGAAAGACGGATGGATTCACTCTTTGCCCAGCATCGGCGGCAAATGGACACAGACTCGCGATCTTCGCGCTCTTCCCAGCCAGACCTTCCACGAATGGTGGGCGGCGCGCGCAAGGGAGGCCGAATGAGCGCGACCGTTTCCAACCCCGCCGCAGGCAAATCCCGCCAGCGGATTCTCGACCTTATTCGCTCCGCAACCCCGCTCTCTAGCGGCGCTGCCCAAGAAGCGCTGCCGCAAACATATATCTGCCGTGGGCAACTCACAGCCGAGGCGCGGCTGGCGCTGATGATCGAGCGGCTGCGCGAATACGATGCCGAAGTGATCGAATCTACGCCGGAGAACCTTGTAACCTCGATCGCCGCACAGCTAGCCGGCAGCGGCAGGCGCACTTTTGTCGCTCCTGAGGGATTGGCGGCTGACTGGCTGGTTCCAGGCTTCGACTGGAAGGTGGACCACGGACTGACCACGGCTGAAATTGAGCAGGCGGAAGGCGTAGTCACCGCTGCCTTCTGCGGGGTTGCGGATTCGGGAACTATCGTCCTGCATCACTCCGCTGCTGAGGGGCGGCGCGTGATCACTCTGCTTCCCGACTGGCACCTGTGCATTCTCAGAGCTAGTCAGGTGGTGGAAACGCTGCCTGAGTATTTCGACCGCTGTAAGCAACCTCCCGCGCTGGTAACATGGATATCCGGACCAAGCGCCACGGCAGATATTGAAATGACCCGCATTAAAGGGGTTCATGGACCGCGTTTTCTCCATGTAATCCTTGTGCGGGATGAGCTTTGATTTTTTTACCGGGCAGCATCTTCCCGGCGAGGGGTAACCATGAAGCATTCAGAATCCGCAACCTCCGACTTGGCAGCGCAAGCCCTGGACTCATTCCAGATCGAGATTCCCTCCTGGGGATTCGCAAACACCGGCACGCGATTTGGCAAATTCGTCCAGGCCGCCGCAGCCTCCACCATCGAAGAAAAGTTTGCCGACGCTGCTGAGGTCAATCGCCTGACCGGCTCGACCCCCACGCTCGCGCTGCATGTCTTGTGGGATTTGCCCAACGGCGTCGCCGATGTTGCCGAGGTGAAACAGCTTGAGCACCGCTACGGCATTCGCGCCGGGTCGATCAACCCAAACCTCTTCCAGGACCAGGAGTATAAGTTCGGTTCGCTTTGCAACCCCTCGGCGGAGATCCGCAGACAAGCGGTCGATCACGTTCTGGATTCAATCGAGATTGCCAAGCGGCTGGGGTGCCGCGACATCTCGCTCTGGCTGCCTGACGGCTCCAATTATCCAGGCTCGCAGAGCATTCGTAAGCGGATCGGCTGGCTTGAAGAGGCGCTACGCGCTTCGCACGACAAGCTCAATCCCGGCCAGCGCCTGCTCATCGAATACAAGCCGTTTGAGCCCGCCTTCTATCACACGGACATTGCAGACTGGGGCATGGCCTCCCACTTTGCGCGGATGGCAGGCCCGCAAGCCCGTGTGCTGGTCGATACCGGCCACCATTATTCCTCTCAGAATATCGAGCAGATCGTGGCCTGGCTGCTGCATACCGGCCTGCTTGGCGGCTTTCACTTTAATGACCGCCGCTATGCCGACGACGATCTGACCCTGGGCTCGATCGATCCCTACCAGATCTTCCGCATCTTCCACGAAATTCATACCGCCACCACAGATGGCCTGCCCCACGACATTGCCTTCATGATCGACCAGAGCCATAACCTGAAAGGCAAAATCGAGGCCTCGGTACAGACGGTCGTAACCGCCCAAGAGCTTTGGCTCAAGGCCGCGCTCGTCGATCGCGAACAGCTTGCTGCCCATCAGCAATCCTGCAACCTGGTGGCTGCGGAGGAGCTGCTTCGCGGCGCATTCTGGACGGACGTGCGGCCGCTCACGGCTGCCTGGCGAGTGGAGCGCGGTCTGCCCGCCGACCCGCTGGCGGCGCTCTACGCGGGCGGCTATGTGGAACGCGCCGCCGCTGAACGTGGAAGCCGGTCCGCGGCTGTGAGCAGCTACGCCTGAGATGCTGTATTCTAGTCCGAGTGTTGTTTCGGTATTGAAACTGAGGCCGGAGAAGACCGCTTGCCCAAAACGAAGATCAAACGGCTGTACCTCATCCCTATTCTGTCCAAAGCTCTCGACGTTCTGGAATTGCTGGAGCAGAATCATACCTCCGTGACTTTGGAGGATGTCTACCAGAAGACGCAGATCTCGAAGACCAGCGTCTATCGAATTCTGAAGACCCTGGTTCATCGCGGCTATGTTGCGCAGGGACAAAACGGAATGTACCGGCTTGTTTCGCGCCCGCGCCGGCTGCGCTTCGGTTTCGCGGCACAGAGCGCCGAGATGCCGTTTTCAGTGGCCGTTGCTCAAAGCATCACTTCGGCGGCGGCGGCCGCGGGCGTGGAATTGCTGATGCTCGACAACCAATACGACGCCGAGATTGCCGTTCAGAATGCGGAAAAATTTGTCGCCAAACGCGTTGACCTGGCGATTGAGTTCCAGGTGGAGGAGCACGTTGCGCCACGCGTGGCGCACATCTTCAAGAAGGCTGAGATTCTGCTGGTCGCCATCGATGTGCCGCATCCCAACTCCACCTATTTCGGAGTGGATAACTTCGAGGTTGGCTTTGAAGCCGGTTCCCTGCTGGCCCAGCACGCGCTGCGCAAATGGAAGGGCAAAGTGGACTGGGTGCTCGGTGTCGGGTTTTCAGAGGCGGGCAGCTTTGTGCAGAACCGGATCACGGGTGCATTTGACGGAATTCGGGAACGGTTGACGGATCTTGGGGCCGACCGGTATCTGCACATCGAAGGCAGGGGCATGCGCCAGCCCAGCAAACTGGCTGTCGCGGAGTTCATTCGCAACCATCGCAAGGGCGAGCACATCCTGGTGGCGGCAGCCACCGATTCGAGCGCGCTGGGCGTGCTTGACGCGGCCCGCGAAGCAGGCCGCGAAGGGGACTTCGCCATCGCCGGGCAGGATTGCATTCCAGAGGTTTTGGAAGAGATGCGCACCGGGACCAGCGCCTTGATCGGCTCCATCTCGCACGAGGTCGAATCGTACGGGCCCCGGCTGATCCAGTTAGGGATTGCACTGCTGCGCGGATACACCGTGCCGCCGTACAACTACGTGCGCCACAAGGCAGTGACGCCGGAGACGCTGGGCGCCGAGAGCGCTGGTGGCTGATGGAAGCAATATCTGACGCATGACCCAGCCGGCTGCCCTATAGGGCTTATTGTGCGTATATTCAGATAAGACATATATTCCCTATTGCATTGCAATGTGTTATCTTGACTGTGGTGCTCTAACTCCTCGTAGAGTGGTAACTATGACATTGGCAATATCCGCTTCCCCTACCCTCAACTTCCTCGAAGACCGCTGGGACTCGAGCGTCGCCGCAACACTTGATGAACCGGAGCTGCTGCGCTATCGATCGAACCTGCTCGGTTCCGACCTTCGCATCACCAACTTTGCCGGCGGCAACACCAGCTCCAAGGTGACTGAGATCGACCCGCTCAACGGCAAACCCGTTGAGGTGCTGTGGGTGAAGGGATCAGGCGGCGATTTGGGCAGCATCAAGCGCGCGGGCTTTGCCACGCTCTATCAGCACAAGCTGCTGGCGCTGGAACGGATTTACAAGGGCGTCGACACCGAGGACGACATGGTGGGGCTGTATCCGCTGTGCGCTTTCCGAGGCAATCCCGTAGCCGCTTCGATCGATACGCCGCTGCATGGGTTCCTGCCCTTCCCACATGTCGATCATCTCCATCCGGACTGGGGAATTGCGCTGGCTGCATCCGGAAACGGCAAGGCCAAAATGGAGGAGTTCAACCGCGAGTTCAATCACTCGCTGGTCTGGGTTCCCTGGCAGCGGCCCGGCTTCGAGCTGGGGCTGATGATGCGCAAGGCTGTCGAAGCGAACCCAGGCTGCGACGGCATCGTTCTCGGTGGCCACGGATTGTTTACGTGGGGCCAGACGCAGCGCGAGTGCTATCTGAACACGCTTACCGTCATCGACCAAATCGGGCAGTTCATCCACCGCCATGGAATTCAAAAAGGTCCGATCAGGTTTGGCGGCGAAGCTGTTCCAGCGCGCAGCGATCGCGAGCAGCTCGCCGTGGAGATTGCGCCTTACCTGCGCGGCCAGGTGAGCACTCAAAATCGCTGGATCGCCAACTTCAGCGACGCGCCCGAGGTGCTCCAATTCGTCAACTCGAAGCACGCTAAAGAGCTCGCGTTCCTGGGCACCAGTTGCCCCGATCACTTTATTCGCACCAAAATCCGTCCGCTCTTCGTGCCCTGGGCGGCGGGAGAAGACGTGCCGGCACTCAAGGAAAATATTGCCGGCTCGCTCGCGGAGTATAGGGAGCAATACCGCGCCTACTACCATTCTTTTGCAACGCCCGACTCACCGGCTCTTCGCGACGCCAGCCCGACGGTGGTGCTGATTCCCGGCCTCGGCATGTTCAGCTTCGGCAAGAACAAGACGGAAGCCCGCATCACTGGCGAGTTCTACACCAACGCCATTCATGTGATGGAAGGCGCCACGCTGCTTGGCGAAGGCGACGTAAAGGGCGCGCTTCCGC
>CAZSVJ010000064.1:0-14688 GCA_964610185.1 uncultured Occallatibacter sp.
GCGAGGGGTCGGCAGTTCAAATCTGCCCGTCCCGACCATTTACGGAATCAATAGATTAGAAGGTTTGGCCGCTTGGCAGCCAAAGGCAGTCCCTCCGCGGAATCCCGCTCAAAACAGGTCCATATCCGAGTGGATGAATCCTAGTTGCGCCAGAGCCAGCCTTCGCTCGGAATATCGCGTCTTAGCCTCTTGAAGCGTTGCAAACACCTCAATTCGAGGTTCATCCCACACTTCTTGCTTACTCTCCTCGTTCCACCATGCGCGGGCCTCTCGCACGCAGTAGACAGGTTCCCCGGCGAAATCCGAATCGTAGAGGCGCAATTCATAGAATTCCTGTTCGCGAAGCGGGGTCTTTTTATCGTCAGCTCTTGAGAGCACTTCTTGCATGGCGGAGACGCGGCCTTATTGATGAAAATATTACAGCAGGGGACATGGCCGCGTAACGAAACCTAAGCTCTGTAGAGCTGCGGCCAGCAGTCCGCGCCCTTGTATTCAGGCTGACTCGAGCTTATTGCCGTGGCACGGTGGGTCTTTGCCCGGAAGGCTGGCGGAGACGCTCTTCTTGATGGCGAAGTTCTCTGGCGCGGTGAAGCCTGTGCGCCTCGAAAGCATCCACAAACTTTCGCGTGTCGCAATCTCTGCAGCGCACGGGATATCGCAAGAAGATCAACCGGAAGATGTCCGATGGACGCAACCTGGAGACGCGAAAGTCCGATGAACCGCAAAAGGCGCAATACACAGCCAGGCTCCGATGAACGGGGAAACGGATTGCCCGGATCTTGAAATGGCAGAGTGAATCCCTTGCCGGGATCCCTTGCGGCCAGCATTGGCTCTAAATTAGCACGATATCAAGGCGAGTGACTATGGTCGAAGGTTTTTCTCAAGGAAGCAAAGGATTTGGTCAGACCCTGTGGGGACAATTCCTTTGAGCGGCGCGGACAGCTCGTTAGGATCAGGATTCCGATTATGGCGGACGTTGAAAATCCGAATGAGAAGAATCTGTTCATTTAAATGCAGCGAGTTGGCAAGCTAGCGGGCGCATCGTCGAACGCAACTTCATTGCTTTTGGGGGCCGGCGACACCGGTGGGGCGGCTACGCGGGAAACAGGGAATCCTCGGCAGCGGGCAAGGCAGAGATGCGGCTGCGACGGCGCGGAGGCTGGGCAGGCGAGGCGAGCAGGCTGGCAATCTCACGCAATTCGGCGCGGATATGACCAATAGCGGCGGCCGCCGAATCGAAGCGCTGGGTGGAGGCGTTGGCCACAAGCGGCAGGCGCGGCTGTGAATCGGGCTGAGCGCTCGGCTGGACAACTCTTGGCTGTGGGGAATGACGCTGAGCGGAATTCTGGGCGAGAGCCTGGCGGGCGCCGGCGAGCGTGTATCCATCGCAATGGACGAGGCGCTTGATTTCCAGGATCAGTTCAACATCGCGGCGACGGTAAAGACGCTGGCCGGTTCCGCTCTTGTTGGGCTTGAGTTGGGGAAACTGCGTCTCCCAAAAGCGCAGGACGTAGGTCTCGAGATCGAGAATGCGGGCTACATCGCCGATTTTGAAGTAGAGGCGGTCGGGGATCGCTGAAGCGGTGTCGAGGGGACGCGCGTGGGCAAGGTGGGTAGCCATAAGGAAAATTCGGAGGACACCGCAATTGAGGCGGCGGCCTCGGTCTACGGGAAGTATAGGCCTTCAATTGCACCAAGGGCGCAGCAACATTGAGGCAATTATGCAAAGGGAGCCTGGAAATACAACAGGTTGTGGAAAATCTGGGACCGAATCCAGGCCAGTTTCAGGCTCCCGTGCGGGCCGTACGCTCAGCGACGAGACCGCGCACCCAAACGCTAACTTGCTAACCCGCCGTCCCCGCGTCAGCGGGAGCTAACTCGCTGCATCCGACCTAATACTCTGCTCCAATTTGGAGTGTTCAACCCCGCCACATAATCGGAATCTTATTTCTTCGTGGAATCGAGAACTGCGATACCCAGTTTTGTCCGGCGGGCAAACCGAAGAACGAATGCATTCGCCGGCTACTGCTTTTTCAGGACGGCGGTGCCTTTCTCGTCGGAGAGGATAGCGCTCTCAAGCTTGCGGTAGGCTGAAGCTTTCTCGGGCGGTATCTCGACTTGGCGGACGACATATTCGCGTTCGTAGTGGAGTTGGTTCGCCTTTGCCGTGACTGTGGAGTGGTAGCTGGCGAAGTCCATATCGACGTCGACGGAGTCGGGGGTTTCATCGACCACGAAACCTGGAGGCAGGCTGATGTCGAAGGAGTCGTGCCAGCGGCCGGGGTGTCCGAGCTCGATGGAATAGGCGCGCGGTTTGCCTTCCATAACGTCGGGAACGGCTTGAGCGT
This sequence comes from uncultured Occallatibacter sp., assembly GCA_964610185.1. Lineage (GTDB taxonomy): Bacteria > Acidobacteriota > Terriglobia > Terriglobales > Acidobacteriaceae > Telmatobacter. Next base: position 2,349 of record CAZSVJ010000064.1, read on the forward strand.
GACTGCCGAGTACGCGCGGGCGCAGCAGGAGCAGAGGGCCGGCGGGATGGGCATAGCCGGTTGCGCTGAGGTGGAGATCGAGGTCAAGGGGTTTGTCGAGGTCGGCTGTGCCGCGAAATTCAAAACCTTTGAAAGTCAGGCCGGGGAGATCGCCGCCGAGCCCATTCTCAAGCTTTTCGTGAATTTGCTTGGAGTCGTTGTCCTTGATGAACCAGCGCTCAAAGCTGGCATCATCCCCCGTGAACACTTCGGCAACGTCCCCAGCCAGAGAGCCTTCGGCGGAGAGAATAAACGAGCCTTTGCGGGTGAGGCCGGAGGATTCCGGGGGAAGGACCGGCATTTGCAGTACCTGGCTATCAGGTCCGTCAGCGAGGTATCCCCACCCTCCCTGTAAATTGGCGCTAATCAAGCCGATCGGCGTCTCCTGGTCGGTGGGGTCGAAAATGAGGAGGGTCTTTCCATTGGCCGCCTTGAAGCGAGCCAAGAGGCGGGGATCGCTTTCACCATTGGGTAGTTCGATGGCCGTAATCATGTGATCGCCAAAGCGGGATGGAGCCGCCGGATCGACGAAGCCGCGGCGGTGGTCGACGGAGAGAGAGTGGGCGCGGATGCCGATGGCCTGGAGCATGGAAATGAGCAAGGTGGTTTTGTCTTTGCAATCTCCGTACCTATTGCGATAAATGTCGGCGGCGTAATGCGGCTGCCATCCACCGATACCGCGCTCGACGATGAAGTACCGGACATTCTTCTGGATGTAGTCGGTGATACGACCCAGCTTTGTGTAGAGATCGGGGGCACCGGCGATGAGTTCCCGGGCTTTTGCGGCAATCTCCGGGGTGGGATCGTAGCGGTGTTCTTCCAGTTGCTCTTGCCAGAGACCGATGGCGTTCCATTGGTTATCGATGCCTTTGACGGCGGAGTCGCCCCATTGAATAGAGACTCGCGCGGCCAATGCCTCCCAATCCGGCGTGGCCTGAATGTTTTCAAGATCGAGGGCTGGCATGTCCTTGATCTCCCAACGCAGATGATTGTTTCCTAGCTCCACAGGCTGCAATGGAGACGACCGGTGCCAAGACGTCGCAAAATGGCCGCCAGGAGGCAAGGCCAGTTCTAAGGCTTGGTCAACGACGGGAATTGGCATTTGGATCATCCACAACTCCTCGCTCATATAAGGACGAAGCCGCACCTCGGATTCGCATGTAACCACGGCACCGGGGTCTGAGGCGGGAGGTTTTGCGACTCGAAAGCGCTCTGTCTCGTTGTAGGCAGAGGAGCCGTATGCGCCGAAATCCGCGAAGTCCGATTCCATGGCCTGGAACTGACGGCCGTCTGGAGCGAAGGTCCATGAGCGGATGTAGTTTAGTTTTTCGTCTACATCGTACTCGGCCTCGCATTTCGCAAACTTCCGCCCTTGCGGCCTGAGAATGCGGATGGCCTCGCGCTCACGCTCGACGGCGTGATTCTGCTCGTCGACGGTGATCAGGTACTCGTCGAAAAGGATGACAGCGGGCGAATCCTTGGCGCTGGCGGGGGTTGGCGTCTTGGCGGCGTCGACGGCCCATTGCGGGGCGGGATCCGGCTTGTCTTTGGCCGCCGCGGAAACGGAGCAGGTAAAAGCTGAAACGGAGGTGAGAATAACGAGGGCCGGAAGAATGGATAGACGAGTGATCATCAGTTACCTTTCGCCGCCTGGGACGAAGTAAGGACGAGCTGCTGTTGATCGCTGGTGGCGACTTTCTGATAGAAGCCGCGCAGGTCCTCATACTCCTTGGGGATGACAATGACAAAAGCTCGAGCAAACGATCGGGCGACGATCACCTGCCCCGGAGCAGGGACGCTCTTGGTGATGAAAATAGAATGCTCGGGCCATGAAATCTTCGCGTCTTGCGGCGCGCCCTCCACGGCAAGGCCGGCGGGCAAGCGGAAGGTGACCTGCTCGGTCACATGCTCGGCATATTGCATATCGACCGGCTCGATACGCTTTTCCTGGTTCACAAAAGGGAGATGGCCGCGCGTCTCAAAGAAGAAGGCGGGGAGAAGCAGGCGCTTGGAGGTTGCCGTACCGAGTGTGCCCCGCACTTTGATGAACGCCTGCAATTTGGCGTCAGGATCGTCGAGGCCCACGAAGCGATCGAGGTGCGCCTGCACGCCGTCTGGAACAATTGACTCGAGTTGGCGGTCGAACTGCTTTTTGACTTCGTCGAGGTCGTTTCTGAGGGCCGCTTGACGCCAGTCGAGCGCCTTCTGGCCGGCCATGTCGAAGCGGAAGTCGCCGGTAATCGCGCCGCGATCGTCGACGTCGATGATCCCAATGCGCACCAGGGTGTTGGCTGAGTAGGGTTCAAGGTCGGGGCTGGTGAAGGCATGGCCGCTGGCGGTCTGGCGCAACCCGCTGCCTAAATGCCTCCAATGCACGAAGCCGAAGGGACACATTTTTTCGCTGGGGTCGACGTTGATCTCTTTGCCGTCAATCTTGAGGATGACGATAGTGTCCTCGAGCTGGCTAAGGCTGAGGTAGCCGGCATCGAAGAGACGATCCTCGCGATCTGCGACTTTCATGGCGTAGCCGGTGAGCCCGGCGGCCCGCGCCATGGCCAGGTAAAGCAGGGCGATGTCCTCGCCGGAGCCGCTTTTTTGCGACCACGTGTCCTCGGCGCGCTTTTCCACTTTCAGCTTGAGCTGTTTGAGTTCGGATTCTCCTTTTGTGCGTGAAAAGTCGGTATTGTCGAGGGCCTGCACGGCTTTATAGAGCTTCTTGGCTTTGTCGAGGTCGCTATCGGCTGGGGCCGTCAAGGTAGAGACCGCGTCACGGATGGATTTGGATGGTTCGGCGAAGTGATCGACATCCTTCGACCAGCGCTTGGCCGTCGGTTCCCAGAAGTCTTTGGCGTCGGAGGCGCTTATGTAATAGAAGAGAACCTTATAAAGAAAGCTCTGGATGGGAGGCGTCCACTCCTCATCCGGAATCGCGGGGACGTCAACGATGTCAAGGCTGTAAGTTCCCTCCGCGTTGGTTTTGACTTGCACGCCTTGCGGCAGCATCGGCCACCAGATAATCATGTTGATGGCATTGCCTCTCGCGTCGATCAGGAAGGTGGTACTGGCCATTCCTTGATTGCCGGGAAGGAATGCCTTGTAGGGCGTGAAAACGTAATGGGCCGTGTGAACAAAATATTGCCGCTGGATCTCCCAGGACGGAGTCGATTGATGGTTGTCGTCGTAGCGATAGGTATAGCGATACTCAAGGATGCTGCCGACTTCCACGCTGGGAAGGGTGAAGACCCTTCGGTTGACCTGCTCATTCCCTTCATCCTTTGTGGTTAACTTGGTGGAAAGCAGATCCGCAACCTTGCCTTGGAGTGGAACAACGGTTCCATCGGCATGGATGGTGCGGCCCTTGATATCGGCAATTTCCGATTCTCCATGCGCGTAGGGGACTTCGACGGTGGCCAGCTCCTTACCCTTTTCCTGAAGCACCTTGATTCTGGCATAGAAGCTCTGGTAGTGCATGGGGTCGTTGTCGATCTCTTCAACGTTGAGGAAAACGGCGGCGGCGCCGGGCGCTTTGGGGTCGGCGGTCATTTTGAGTTCTTCGGCGGTGGGCTGCTGAAACTGCGCGCGGACCAACGCGGGATATGCCGAAACGAGGAGCAGAAGCGCGGCGTAGGCCGAAGCGTGAAGCTGGGTAATTTTGTTCTCTCCGGATGCCGGACGAATATTGGGCCCGTGAATCATTGGTTACCTTTCGCCGCCTGGGATGAAGTAAGGACGAGCTGCTGTTGATCGCTGGCGGCAACTTTCCGATAAAAGCCGCGCAGGTCCTGGTATTCCTCGGGCTTGACAATGACAAAAGCTCGAGCAAACGATCGGGCGACGATCACCTGCCCCGGAGCAGGGACGCTCTTGGTGATGAAAATAGAATGCTCGGGCCATGAAATCTTCGCGTCTTGCGGCGCGCCCTCCACGGCAAGGCCGGCGGGCAAGCGGAAGGTGACCTGCTCGGTCACATGCTCGGCATATTGCATATCGACCGGCTCGATACGCTTTTCCTGGTTCACAAAAGGGAGATGGCCGCGCGTCTCAAAGAAGAAGGCGGGGAGAAGCAGGCGCTTGGAGGTTGCCGTACCGAGTGTGCCCCGCACTTTGATGAACGCCTGCAATTTGGCGTCAGGATCGTCGAGGCCCACGAAGCGATCGAGGTGCGCCTGCACGCCGTCTGGAACAATTGACTCGAGTTGGCGGTCGAACTGCTTTTTGACTTCGTCGAGGTCGTTTCTGAGGGCCGCTTGACGCCAGTCGAGCGCCTTCTGGCCGGCCATGTCGAAGCGGAAGTCGCCGGTAATCGCGCCGCGATCGTCGACGTCGATGATCCCAATGCGCACCAGGGTGTTGGCTGAGTAGGGTTCAAGGTCGGGGCTGGTGAAGGCATGGCCGCTGGCGGTCTGGCGCAACCCGCTGCCTAAATGCCTCCAATGCACGAAGCCGAAGGGACACATTTTTTCGCTGGGGTCGACGTTGATCTCTTTGCCGTCAATCTTGAGGATGACGATAGTGTCCTCGAGCTGGCTAAGGCTGAGGTAGCCGGCATCGAAGAGACGATCCTCGCGATCTGCGACTTTCATGGCGTAGCCGGTGAGCCCGGCGGCCCGCGCCATGGCCAGGTAAAGCAGGGCGATGTCCTCGCCGGAGCCGCTTTTTTGCGACCACGTGTCCTCGGCGCGCTTTTCCACTTTCAGCTTGAGCTGTTTGAGTTCGGATTCTCCTTTTGTGCGTGAAAAGTCGGTATTGTCGAGGGCCTGCACGGCTTTATAGAGCTTCTTGGCTTTGTCGAGGTCGCTATCGGCTGGGGCCGTCAAGGTAGAGACCGCGTCACGGATGGATTTGGATGGTTCGGCGAAGTGATCGACATCCTTCGACCAGCGCTTGGCCGTCGGTTCCCAGAAGTCTTTGGCGTCGGAGGCGCTTATGTAATAGAAGAGAACCTTATAAAGAAAGCTCTGGATGGGAGGCGTCCACTCCTCATCCGGAATCGCGGGGACGTCAACGATGTCAAGGCTGTAAGTTCCCTCCGCGTTGGTTTTGACTTGCACGCCTTGCGGCAGCATCGGCCACCAGATAATCATGTTGATGGCATTGCCTCTCGCGTCGATCAGGAAGGTGGTACTGGCCATTCCTTGATTGCCGGGAAGGAATGCCTTGTAGGGCGTGAAAACGTAATGGGCCGTGTGAACAAAATATTGCCGCTGGATCTCCCAGGACGGAGTCGATTGATGGTTGTCGTCGTAGCGATAGGTATAGCGATACTCAAGGATGCTGCCGACTTCCACGCTGGGAAGGGTGAAGACCCTTCGGTTGACCTGCTCATTCCCTTCATCCTTTGTGGTTAACTTGGTGGAAAGCAGATCCGCAACCTTGCCTTGGAGTGGAACAACGGTTCCATCGGCATGGATGGTGCGGCCCTTGATATCGGCAATTTCCGATTCTCCATGCGCGTAGGGGACTTCGACGGTGGCCAGCTCCTTACCCTTTTCCTGAAGCACCTTGATTCTGGCATAGAAGCTCTGGTAGTGCATGGGGTCGTTGTCGATCTCTTCAACGTTGAGGAAAACGGCGGCGGCGCCGGGCGCTTTGGGGTCGGCGGTCATTTTGAGTTCTTCGGCGGTGGGCTGCTGAAACTGCGCGAAGAGCAGAGCCGGAGAGGCCACGGCGAGGAGCAGGAGGGTGGTACGCAGGAAGATGGAAATACGCACGAGATTTTCCTTTGCGTGGAATCAACAGGCATTTTAACGCCAGCCTGTACAATTTTGATCAATTTTTCCTTATCTCTACTTTGGGCGCAATGAGCGGAATAGGCAAGGGGGAGGGGCGGAAAACGGGGTGCGATGTGCGCGCGGTCACAATGATGTGGTGCTTAAAGACACGGGCGGCCCGCGGGGGATGAAACCGTGCCCCACCCATCGGTCGCCGCGGCGACCGATGGGCGGGAGTCCGCAGAACTCCAGGACATCGTCTCGTTTTGCTGAACTTTTCGGTCCCGCTTCTTATTAGCGGCGGTCGGCGCGAGGCTGATTGGATTCGAGCAGAGTATAGACGAGGGCGATGGGGAGGCCAACTACGTTGAAGTAGTCGCCCTGAATGCGGGGAATCCAGCGGGCGGCGCGGCCCTGAATGGCGTAAGCGCCGGCTTTGTCCATAGGCTCGCCGGTGGCGACGTAGCCGGCGATGTCTTGGTCTGAAAGTGTGCAAAAAGTGACGCCGGTGACTTCGGCGGCTACTTCAATGCGCTCAGCGGTGACGACGGCAACGCCGGTCATGACGCGATGAGTGCGGCCGGAGAGCAGGCGCAACATGCGTGCGGCGTCGGCGGCGTCTTCGGGCTTGCCGAGGATGTGGTTGTCGAGTGTGACCGTGGTGTCGGCGCCGAGCACGACGAGGTTGTCGGCGGAGTTGGTGCAGAACTCTGCGAACACAGCCTCGGCCTTCTCGCGGGCAAGACGAACGACGTAGGCGATGGGGTCTTCGCCTGGATTTGGCTCCTCGGGAATGTGAGCGGGATGGATCTGAAATGTAAACCCGGCCTGGGTCAGGAGTTCGCGGCGGCGGGGCGAGGCTGAGGCCAGGATCAGCATAGTGAAATTATGGCAGGCGCATCTGAGCCTTACTCGCGTTTGCCCTTTCTTCTGAGTCAGCAATGCCAACTCGGCATTGGAGTTTCAGAGATCGATGGCGGCCTGATTTGATCGTTCCTTGGGCTGGTTGTCAAGAGCACCAAAATCTCCAACAATTGTATGTGATTGAAAACAAAAAGGAAAGCTGCGTGGAGTATGCATCGCCAACACGCAAATCATTTCGCAGATATTGGCTAAGCTAAGAACAACAAAAACGAAATGAGTCGACAGGGGAGAGCGGTGAGGCTTTCCTGATCTTCTTCGGGCCATCACCGCGGGGGGTCGCAAGGCGTGTGAAGAAGCAGAAGCCAGTGCAACACTGACGGCGTGTCAGGGGAGCAGTTCCGGAGCGGAGTTGGCGCCGACGCTCTTTTACGGGAGTGCGAAGGACCGCGGAAAGGTGAACCGGGAATGGCGGACAGATGGCAATACGAAGCAGAAAAACAGTTGCAAAGCACTACGTTGTTAAGGCAAAGAAACTCAGCCAAGCGGCGCTAAAGCTTTTGGACGATAATGCTGGCCTGATTGCCCAAGCCCTCTATGACAGCACCCTCAAGGGGCATGTGCTCAGCACAAAGCTGCTCGTCGATCTTGGAGAGGGCGACGTGGACGCGGAGGTAGCCATAACCTTGCGGCCTCTTCGCAGTCTGGCGTCGGAATTGGCCAAAGAGGCGGAGTGGCAGGACAAGACCGATGAACCTGTTGCGTAAACGTAGTTGCAAGCCGAAAGCTGGATTGTGCAGATCAATTCGACCGGCGGGAATACGGTAGAGATGCGGGATGAAACTATCCTCTCCGCCGTATTCCCAATCGCCCACCGGCCCACGGAAAGATGAAGCAAACCCGAAGATTCCGCGGCTGACTTGCTAACTTGCTATCCCCGCCCCAGCGGGGGCTAACTCGCTGAATTCTTCAATGGCGCTTTCTCGCTTGGATTATTCAACCCGCGGCAAAATCGGAATCTGCTTTCTTGTTAGGAAGGAAGAATCGAAACAAATGGAGCTCACGATGAATCAGTGGCTGTCGCGTACCGGCAAGAATGTGAGGCTGAAACTTGGATTGGGACTATGCCTTATCAGCTTGGCGACGGGGAGTTTGGTCCGTGCGCAGGCGCCCACCACCACGACGGTTCAAGGAACGGTATATCTAGCCAACGGGGAGCCCAGTTCGGGGACAGTGTTCGTGAGCTGGCCTGCGTTTACAACGGCAAGCGGCCAGGCGGTGGCGGCCGACAGCACCACCGTGACGATTGCGCCCGATGGATTTATGAGCGTGAATCTTGTTGCGAATCTTGGATCGACGCCGGCAGGTTTGTATTACACGGCGGTCTACTACCTGAGCGATGGGACGACGAGCACTCAGTATTGGGTTGTGCCGGTGGCGGCGGAAGCAAGCCTGGCCCAGGTGCAGGCGCAGCTGATGCCCGCGGTGCAGGCAGTGCAAGCGGTTGACAAGGCGTATGTGGACCAAGCGATTGCCGCGGCGGGGTTGAGCCAGTTGACAGCATCGGGCGGGACGCTGACCGGGCCGCTCTATTTGAGCGGTGATCCGACGCAGCCGTTGCAAGCGGCTGACAAGCACTATGTCGACACCGTCTTCAGCGAGGCGGTTCCGTTGTCGGGCGGGAGCATGACGGGGGCACTGATTACGCCGTCGGTGAACGGAGTGGAATCGCCGGTGGCGGGAAGCTCGCAGCCAACGCTTGCAACAACGATGACCGCGGCGGGGACGACCGGAGCGGTGGAGATTCCACCGACTTATGCGGGGACCGATGGATTCACAAATCCGAATGGCGTATATGTGAACGATCTGCGAGCGAGCCATGCGCAGCAGATTGAGCGCAGCGTGAAGGAATTCGGCGCGGTGTGCGATGGGGCGACGGACGACACCAATGCACTGCAGGCGGCGCTGAATTATGCGCTCGCGCACGAGGTTGCGCTGACGGTCCCGCAGGGCACTTGCAAGACGCGGTCGCTGTTTTGGGTTGGGCAGTCGATCGGGGGATTGGGCAAGCAGGTTTCAGCGCTGATGGGATTTCCCGGCCAGGATGTGCTGGCGTCGGGAACGGACACCGTGAACATGCAGAGCTACACGCGGATTCACGACCTGACAATTTATGTTGATCAGAGCCTGGACATCTCCTGCTCGCCGGCAGAGGGTCGCGCGCCTGCGGGAAGCTGCTCAGCGGGCCGGCTGATAGAAAAGAACTCAATTTTTTCGCCCGGCGGGAACGGCTTGACGGGAACGGCGGGAACGGGCGCTGGCTGGTCGGTTGGCAATTGCGCGATTGCGATGCCGGCGACCTTGGGAACGGGCGGAAACGGGCTGCGCACGGCAGTGATTGAAAACGTGGAGATTGCGGCAACGGGCGTGGACCCGATGGCTGCGCTGTATCCCGGAGCGCACTCGACACATACATGCGGGCTTTATTTCGCGCAGTGGCCGCAGTGGAGCGAGTTCCGGAACATCGATATTCGCGGGCTGAATACGGGCATAGCGATTCCGGCATTGCCGGTAACGACGCCGGCCGGGCTGAACTCGGATTCGAACCGGTGGCAGAACATCACGATTCAAGCGACGCATGGGTTTGCGGCGGCGGCGGGCTCGAATAATGTGCTGGATAACGTGGTGGCGCAGGTTCAAAACTCAGCGGCGACGGCCGAGCCGCCGACGGGGCTGGTGCTCGATCTTTCCGGTTCGCAGCAGGGGTGGACGATTCGTAACGCAGTTGTGCTGCCTGCGTGGAATGCGGTGCAGCCGCAGTTGACGGTGACGGCAGCAGGCGGCGCGGTGACCGCGGTGACAGTGGGGACGGAACATGGGCTGGGCTTCGATCCTTATGGGGCGCAGGTTCCGCTGACCTTCAGTGGGAGCTGCACGGCGACTGGCACGGCCGGCGTGAATAGCAACGGATCGATTGGAACGATAACAGTGACGTCGGGCGGAGTGGGGTGCTCGGGAACCACCACAGCGAGCCTGAATGCGGCTGGGGCCTGGGACACGGCAGCGCCTGTGAACCTGATTGCCGGGCAGAACATGAGATTCTTCGACGGAAATCTGCTCAAGGGCAACGGCGGCTACACGGTGTGGAACGCGGCGGCGTCTGGGACCTACGGGACGCAATTGGGCGGCGGCGGTGGAACGCTGCCAGGTGGAGGGAGTTACCAGGCTCTGGTCGTGAACAACCCGATTGGTTCGGCATACCAGGTGGACCAGTTTCCCGGCGCGGACTTCGGGGCGAAGTTACAGGCATGCCTAAGTGCGGTAAGCGCGAGTTATGGCGGGACGTGCGACGCGCGTAACTTCACGGGCACACTTTCAATGGGGTCGAATCTTACGGTATCCAAGGCAAATTTAACTGTGCATCTTCCCTGCGCGACGATTTCGACGGCCAGCCAGGTGATAGTAACGGCGGGCACGAGGAATGTAACGCTGCGCGGATGCGCATTGCGAGGCGCAAGCACGGCGAGCGGCAGTCAGGGCGGGACGGTATTCATGTATTCGGGTACAGGCTCGATGATACAGGTTGGCGACCCGACTTATGCGGCGGATACGATGGGCTTTCATTTGGACAACGTTGTGATTAACACGACGGCGTCGAGCGCGGCGACAACGCAGGGGCTTGTGGCTTATCGCACGCAGGAGATAGACCTGGAGAGCCTGTATTTTCTGGGAAATCAAAATCAGACGGGCATGACTCTGGACGGAACCGGGAATTACACCGGAGGAACGTTCTTTGACAACGCGTTCAATGGATTCGGTACGGCGGTGAACGCGATCGGCCACCAGATATCGAATACGGCAACGACGGACTGGTTGAATGCGAGCACGTTTGTGCGATTGCACATCGATTGCCCGGAGAGCGGGGGAAGTCCGATCTCCGGCACTTATGGGATCAACCTACAGCAGGGGGACGGCAATACGTTTACAGGAGGAGATGTAGAAGGTTGCTCGACCGCACTGCACTTGGGAGTGAATGCACAGAACAACACGATTGTGGGCCTGAGGAACGAGAATTCGACGAATCAGATTGTGGCCGATGCGGGCAGCGCTTACAACAGTTGGATGACGGGCGGGACCATGTTTACCGGCGCGCTGACAGACAACGGCACGCGCAACAGTTTTTTCGATACCTTTCACCGGAGTTTCAACGGCCTGAATGGTGATTGGTATGGCAGCCAGAAGGATGCGACGGTTACCAATCATTACCGCATCGGGATCGGCCTCGGCAACGAGCGTGGATTGCTCGACCGTTATCAGACGGACTACGGCTACCGTTGGACAACGGGGTTGAGCGATGCGACGGCGGGAGCGCAGTTTTACGAGATTCTGGATGAGCTGAACAGTGTCTACCGGCTGTCGATCGGGCAGTATAACAACGGCCAGTCGAGCACCAACAATCAGACTGTGATCAATGCGGCGGGCACGGGCGCGGTCGTCTTGAACGGATCGAATAACTCGGGCACCGGAGGCGTAGTTATAGGTTCCGGAGGTACAAGCGAGACTACGGTAGCAACAATAAGCAGCGCGGGGAATGCGCAACTGAACGGAACGCTGCAAGTTGGCGGGGTCTCGACATTCGTGGGCTCAACGATCGTGAAGAACCAGGCGGATGCGGAGATCGATTCAACGCTGTGGGCGGGACTGACTGCGGCGCAAAAGGAATCGTTCATCTACAAAGACTGGAACGGGAACAGCCAGTGGTACATGGTGAAGGATGCGAGCAATAACTGGATGTTGAACTCGGCGACGGGCGGGTTAGACAGCTTCAAAGCTTATCAAAGCACGAACAGCGGCGACACATACATCAATGCATCGAACTCCTCAGGGGCTGTGCGCGTTAACTACGAGACTGGGTCGGGATCATCGTTCAATGTATACGGTGGGGGAAGCAGCACGTTGTATGCAAGCTTCACGGGAACAAACGCGATCAAATTCCCGGGGCTTGCCGCGAGTAGTGGGACCAATTGCCTGCAAGTCGATAACTCGGGATTCATTTCGAATACGGGTTCAGCTTGCGGCTCAGGTTCCGGTTCGGGTGGCGGGAGCGGCACGGTCGACTCGGGATCGAGCGGGCAGATTGCCTATTACGTGGCCAATGGCACGACCATTGGCGGGGCAAGCACTGTTCCCTTGACCGCCGGAGGCACAGGAGCTTCGACCGCGGCAGGGGCGCTGACAAACCTGAATGCGCAGCCTGCTCTTGGTTACTCGCCGCTCAATCCCGCAAACAATCTTAGCGATGTAAGCTCGGTGAGTGCTTCACTGGCGCACCTGGGCGCGCAGCCTATTTCGCTGACTGGTAGCGGGGCTCCTTCGTTAACTTGTTCAGGGTCCGCAAACGGCGCGACATTCTATACTTCATCCGCGTTGAGTCTGTATCAGTGCTCGAACGTGACGGGCACATTTCAGTGGAACGTGGTTAGCGGCGGCAGCGGCGGTGGGGGCGGCGGTGGCGTCTCATCTTTTGCGGCGCCCTCTGCCAGCTGGCCCGCGTGGCTTGTTCCCACAGTGACGAATGCGAGCAGCACCCCGTCGCTGGCAGTGGCGTCTTCTCTCACGATTGCGAACGTGGGAGCGGGGACTGCGCCGACAGGAACTTTCGTCTTTCCGGGCGCGATTGCGGCAGCGACTACCAACTCTGTCCTGAATGCGGCTGAGTTTTCAGGTTC
>CAZSVJ010000065.1:0-14679 GCA_964610185.1 uncultured Occallatibacter sp.
GTCCAGGCTCAGCACCTCGCCGCTGGTGGTCCGGCCATAGCAGCGAAATACGTCAGGATTGGTGACATCGGCGTCGATCAGCTTCACATACTTGTGATTGGTCGAAAAATAATCCATCAAGGCCATCGCCGTCAGCGACTTTCCGACGCCGCCTTTGCTTCCGCTTACAAGAATGATTGGCTGATTCATACCTCGATCCTAGCAAACCATCCCACGCTTTGAAACTCATTTCGAGCGCTGGATTCCTCCCGGCGGGAGAGGACGAGAATAGCCCCGCGTGAAATCCGCCCGCCCCCGAAAGGCGGAACGAACCGCCATCCGACGCTCCTTCGATTGCCCGGGCGCCAACGACTTGGCCATGCCGTTTGATTTACAATGACCGCTGAATCGATCCTCGGTCTGGTTTGCTCCCTGCATCATCTGTAGAACTCCGCATCCCTCCCACTGCAATTCAGTTGCTTCGCCGGAGCGGCCTGCGTGGGCCTTGCCAATTCCAGCACTCTCAACCGTCCCTATCGCCCCGACATCGACAGCCTCCGCGCCATTGCCATTCTCGGCGTTGTCCTCTATCACGCCGGCCTTTGTTGGCTTCCCGGCGGCTTCACGGGCGTAGACATCTTCTTTGTTATCTCCGGATACCTTATTGGCGGTCACATTTTCTCGGAAGTAGGCGCCGGCAGCTTCAGTTATTTGCGCTTCTATCAGCGCCGAGCGCGGAGAATCTTGCCTGCCTTTTACGCCGTCCTGATCTTCACCATCGTGGCCGCGCTATTGCTGCTCTCGCCTCTTGAAGCGCGCCAATTCGGCCGCTCCGCCTTCGCAGCTGCACTTTCGGTGTCAAACATTCTTTTCTGGCATGGCGCCCACTACTTCGATACCAAGAGCGAACTTGTCCCACTCCTGATGACCTGGTCGCTCGGCGTCGAAGAGCAGTTCTACGCCGTGATCCCGCTGTTGATGGTTCTGCTGGCGCGCATCCGGCGCAGCTGGACTCTGCCCGCCATTCTCGCCGTCTGCGCCTTGTCCTTCTTGCTCGCTCAGTACCAACTCTCTGGCGGATCCCAGGCAGCTCTGCAAGCTGCGTTCTATCTGCTCCCGGCACGCGCCTGGGAACTTGGCATCGGCGTTGCTCTTGCTGTAGCTGAGCAAAGGCGCAAACATCGAGTGTGGCCAATGCCCCAGTCCCAGCTTGTCACTCAAGGTTTGAGCCTGGTAGGCCTTGCAACGATGCTGGCGCCCATCCTGCTGCTCACCGCGCATTCCCCGTTTCCGGGAGTTGCGGCGCTCCCGTCCGTCCTGGGCACAGTCATGCTCATCGCCGTCCCTGCCAGTTTTATCAACCGGCGTCTTCTTAGCCTCCCGCCACTGGTTTTCGTTGGAAGAGTCTCTTACTCCTTGTACTTGTGGCATTGGCCGCTGCTGGCCTTCGTTCATATCGTCAATGGCAGCAAGCTGCCGCCCGCGGTTCCGCTCCTCACCGTGGCGGCGGCCTTCCCTCTAGCTGTGGTTTCTTATTTCTTCATAGAGCAGCCTTTCCGCCGGTCCACGCGGGAGTCTATTCCGCTGCTTCTGCGCTACACTGCCGTGAGCGTCGCCATGCTCGTCGTCTGCGCATGCATTTGGCTTAGCCACGGCCTTCCTCAGCGCTATCTTGTGCTGGCAAAGATGGAATCCGCCAATCCCTTGCTGGCTTCCGACCCATGCCTCGTTGAGGATGACGAAGATCGACCGAACGCTTCCCCATCCTGCTTCGCCGCAGCGGCCTCGGGACCCTCCGTCGCTCTTTGGGGAGACAGTCATGCTGCGTCCCTTGCCCCAGGGCTGCGCGCTTTGGCAATCGCCCAGGGCTACGGCTTCGTTCAGTTTACGAAGACCTCTTGCCTGCCGCTCGCCGGCGTCGTGCGTTACATACCGCGGATTCCAGCGCAAGCCTCGCGCTGCCTCAACTTCAACCGCAAGGTTCTCGACCTGATTCAGTCTGACCGCCAAATCCGGATCGTAGTTTTGACCGGCGCATGGAGCCCCTGCCTTGAGCGGACTTGGGAAAGCGGTTGGCTTATTGCCGACACTTCGCGGCAGCCCTGGAATCCGAACCAGCTCCCGAGCCTTTCCGCTACCCAGGCGCTCTTGGCGCAGTCGCTGAGATCGCAGATCCAAACTCTGCGCGCGGCCGACAAATATGTGATTGTGCTCGAAGATGTACCGAACTTCGACTCGGATCCTTTGGCTAGAGTTCGAGCCGCTCACATCCCCGCGCGCAACGCCTTGGCCAAATGGCTGCAGGTCGAAAACGCCGCGGACAGCGCAATCGACCCCGGCTTCGCCCTCAACAATGCCGATGCCTCCGTCGATCCACTCGCCATCGAAGCGGTCAATAAAGCTGTCCCCGCCCAGGACAGCACAGAGTTAATCGACCTCAAACCTTCGTTCTGCCTTGATCCGAGCCACTGCGCCTATCGCGATGGAGACCGCCTTCTGTATTTCGACAGCGGCCATCTCACTGCCTACGGCGCCCACTTTGCTCTCCGCAACTTTCACCTGCCAGCGCTCGCAGGCTTGGGTCGGTAATCCCGACAATCTTCAGCGGTGAAATGAATACAATCCGTGCGCTTACATTCGTCGCCTGACCGCTTCGTCATAAACCTGCGCATACTCCCGAGCCGGCCCGGCCCAGCCGTAATCCCTTGCCATCCCATTCCGCATCAGCTTTTTCCAGCCCTCTTTATCCTTGAACGCCTTGAGCGCCCGGTCGATCTCCTCCAGCAGCCGAGCAGCCTCCAAGCCTTCAAACTTGAACCCGGTACCCGTGCCCAGTTCCGCGTTCCACTCCTCGATTGTGTCGTCCAGTCCGCCGGTTGCCCTCACCACCGGCACCGTCCCATACTTGAGCGAATAAATCTGGTTCAGCCCGCAAGGCTCATATCGCGAAGGCATTAGAAAAATATCCGACCCAGCCTCAACCTTATGCGCCAGCGCGTCGTCGTAGCGGATCTGCACGGCCACCTGCCCCGGATGCCGGAACGCCCACTCGCGAAAGAATCGCTCGTACACCGGCTCACCGCTCCCGAGAGCCACCACGACCACGTCCCGCTCGGTCAGCTCTTCGGCAATCTCCGCCACTATGTCGAAGCCTTTTTGCGGCGCGAATCGCGACACGATCCCGATCACCGCCGTCTCATCCGCCACGTTCTCCAGCCCAAAGGCATGAAGCAGATCGGCACGGCATTCTCGCTTGCCCGACAAATCGTTAGAATTGAAATGTCCCGCAAGGTTCCCGTCGGTCGCCGGGTCCCACTGCGTATAGTCCACGCCGTTTAAAATTCCGCGCAGGTCCGTTGCCCGCCGTCGCAACACGCCATCCAGTTTCTCCCCAAACTCCGGCGTCTGAATCTCTTCAGCATACTTCCGGCTGACGGTCGTCAACATGTCGGCGTAAACCACGCCGCCCTTGAGAAAATTGAAGTTGTCGAACTGCTCGACCTTGTCCATGGTAAAAATCTCCCACGGAAACAAGAGCCGCTCCGTCGTCGGCGCGGGAAACCAACCTTGGTAGCCGGCGTTGTGAATCGTCAGCACAACCGATGCGCCCTGCAGCATCGGATCTTGCGAGTAGACCGTCCGAAGATAGACTGGTATCAGCGCCGCTTGCCAGTCGTGTACGTGAAAGACTTCCGGCACGCCCAGCAGCTTGGCTGCTTCAAGCACGACTCGACAAAACAATCCAAAACGCTCCCAATTGTTGGGATAATCGCCGGCTTTGGTTCCGTAAAGTCCTGGCCTGTCAAAGAGTTCCGGGCAATCCACAAAGTAATACTGCACCCCTTGCCGAATCCCCCCGTCCACGATTCCCACAAACCGGTTGTAGTACTCGAAAGGGATCGTGATCGACCGCACCGCATACTTCCATTTGCTGGGAAGGTGCGCCTTCACCCCCGCGTACAGCGGCAGGTAGACCGTAACATCATGCCCCAACTTGACCAGCTCCGGCGGTAGCGCGCCCACCACATCGGCCAACCCGCCTGTCTTCGCAAATGGAACGCACTCCGATGCGGCAAACACAATTCGCATTCGAGAAATCTCCATGTACAAAAAAATGGCGCCGGCCGAAAAATCCGCCCAAAGCGCCAGTCTACTACGCCCATGATTGCCAATGCGCCTACGCCCTCACGCCTCGCTCAGCTCCAGCCTTTCCGTCTTTTCAACTTGCGGGACCAGGCGGGTCAGGTCCGCCTGAACCTGGCAGCCTTCGTTGGATGAGAATTTGAGAGCGCCGCCGAGTTGATGCGCCAGGCTGGAAGCGAGCTTGAGACCCATCGAATTGCAATTGGCAAGGTCAAAATCGGCCGGGAGGCCGACTCCATTGTCCTTCACAATCATTCGAACCGCGCCAGGAATCCGCCGAACGAAGACAAGGATCTTGCCGGCGCGCCCCTTGGGGATTCCGTGCTTCAGGCAATTGGTCACAATCTCGTTTGCCATGAGCCCAAATGGGATGGCAAGTTGAAGCGTGATGAGAATCTCCTCGGAGTCCAGCTCGAAATCGATCGAGTCCGGTTGCTCGGAGTTCGACTTGATCGCGCCGGCGATTACTTCATGAAGATACGTGGACAGGGGCAGGCTGGTGAGGTCGGGCATGTTATAAAGCCGCTCATGCGCCATGGCCATCACGTGAATCCGCTGAACGGAAGTCTCGATCGCACGCTTGGCTTCAACACTTCGCAGGCTCCGTCCTCGCATCTTGAGCAGGCTTTGCACCACTTGCAAATTGTTTTTCACGCGATGATAGACCTCGCGCAGCAGAACCTCCTTCTCATGGTTCTTGATACGCAACTCGGCAACTGTCTCCTCGAGTTGCTGAGTTCTTTCAGCAATTCGGTTCTCGAGATCCATGGCAATTAACTCGAGCGACTCCGCCTGTAGCTTTTGCACAGTCATGTCACGGGCCACGCGAATGTACCCAGTCAACCTCCCCGACTCATCGCGAACCGCACTAAGAACACCGCTGACCCAATTCCGCGACCCGTCCTGGCAAACTCGCCAGCCTTGGGTTGCGCAGCGTCCGTTACGCGCAGCTTCCTCCATCTCCTTGCGCGGCAGGCCATCTGCAATCTCCTCCGGAGTGAAGACCTGGGAATACTCCCGGCCCAGCGCCTCTTCTGTCGTGTATCCCACGATGTTTCGCGCGGCTGTGCTCCAGCTATCGATCCGCCCCTCCGCATTCAGGGTGTAGATCGCGTAGTCGGTGATACCTTCGACGATAGTTCGGTAGCGCTCAAGCTGAGTGTTCAGCTTTTTCAAGGCATCTTGCGCTTGCTTCCGCTCAGTCATGTCGCGAGTGATTTGGGCGAAGCCATGCAGTTCGCCATCCGAGCCGCGGATTGCGGTCAACGTCACCAGCGCCCAGTTTCTGCTCCCGTCCTTGCGCCGGCGCCATTCTTCCGTTTCATAGCGGCCGTCGCGCGCCGCCGCCGCCAGCTCTTGTGCCGGCACTCCAGCCTCAACCGCCTCGGACAGGAAAAACATCGAGAAATTTCTTCCCAGCACTTCCTCGGCCTTGTACCCCTTGCTGCGTTCGGCTCCCAAGTTCCAGCTGGTAATTCGTCCCTCGGGATCGAGCGTGTAAATGGCGTAATCCGTCACGCTCTCGACAAGCAGGTCGAAGCGCTGTTCGCTCGCGTGAAGCAACCGTTTCGTCTCTTGCAAGTCTCCGCCCTCCCGATCGTGGGCGCGCTTTTCACGGTCCCGCTCAGTTGTGCCGAGTGGAGCTTGCAGGTCAATCGGGCGCCAGCCTGCGGGAGAAGATTTAGCCGCAGGCATGTATTCCATGCGGGACATCGCAACCTCCTTCAAGAAACTGAATCCCGCGGTCCGGGAGACCGGCAATTCCGGCAGTCAATACAACCTCATATCCATTTGCCGGAGAGGCGTTGCAGCCCATCTAGAAGATGGCGCCCAGGCGATACGTGGTCACTCTTGCATCCCCTTGCAACAACTTGTGCATCAACTGCTTGGAAATTCTCGGATCGGGGTCGGTGCTGAGGCCGGTGAGCGTCCGCCCGACCAGGCTTTCGGCCGCAATCCCCGACTCTCGCAACAGGGATTGATTCACACGGACGATGTGGCCGTTGCCATCCAACTGGACCATCGGCAAAGAAGCCGCTTCGAACGGATCGATCTCCTTGACAAACCCCTCGAGGGCTTGCGCGCGCAGCCGCTCGTCCGCCTTGCGCAGGGTAATCACATATCCCCGATACCCGCCGGCATCGTCGGCAAGTGGGCAGACGCTCAGGTCTACAAGCTGCGAACCTCCCTCCGCCGGCCTGAGACTCAACCCGAATTCCTCAAGTGCGACTTTCTGTTCGCGGTCGGTCAAGATCGGAACCAGCCGGGCGCGGTGGTCTCTCAGATCCAGCACCTCTTCAAGCTGCCGACCGGAGGAGTATTCCCGTGTTCTGCCGGTCAGACGCTCAGCTGCCGCATTCATAAATTGAATTTCGCCGTCCAGCGATACCATCATTAACGCTTCATGCATGCCGTCCACGGTTGAAGCCATCTTCAGGCGCGCCGTCCGCACCCCTTCGTCCACCTTGGCCTTATGCAGAGCGATCTCCAACGTGGCCCTGAGCTCGCGGCTTTGAAAGGGCTTGGTCAGATACCCGTAGGGCATCTCGCGCGCTGCTCTGGCCGTGGTGATATCGTCGCTGTAGGAAGTCAGAAATATCGTCGGAATTCCATATGTCTCGCGTAATAGCCGCGCCGTTTGAATGCCATCCATGCTGCCCACAATGCGCACATCCATCAGCGCCAGGTCCGGCAGATTCTCCTCTACCGCCATCAGCGCCTCGTCGGCGCTCTCCGCCACTCCGACAATCTCGCATCCAAATTCCGCAACCTCCTGCTGCAGGTCAAGCGCGACAATCGGTTCATCTTCGACGATCAATATTTTTCCGGTCATGAAATCTCCCTTTTTCTTGGCGAGTGTTTGGGTTTTCGGCCACTCATTCGCATGGCCGGAGCAATGCCGTGATGGAATGCATATCTTTAAACTATGAACACAAGCGGGAAAAACTTAAGACATTTTTGCTTCCAACGGTGAAGAGAGACCCTAATGGAGACTATGCATCTTCAAGATTCCCGATTTGGATTGCAATCGGTTGTCGAATACTGAATTGAGTTCACGCGGCCGGCGCCGCACCTTTTGCCAGACAATCGGAATTTGGATGCGTCAGTGTCTTTCTCTTTCGAGGAGATGCCTGACAACTGCGCGAGGCAACCGGATCGAACGCCTGTTTCGCTGTCCGCCCAGTCGTCTACCATCGATAAAGCCCATGCCCGCCAAGCCCAAGCTCGGCCAAAACTTCCTTAACGACGCCCAGGCTATCCATCGTATCGCCGCCTCACTTGGCGATTTGACGGGCCGAACCGTCGTCGAAATCGGCCCCGGCGCGGGCGCTATTACTGGAGCGCTAGCTGCGCGCGCCGCGCACGTTCTTGCCGTCGAGCTGGACAGCGGTCTCGCCGCCCATCTCCGCACTCAGTTTGATCCCAGCCGCGTCACCGTGATTGCACAGGATGTGTTGAAATTCGACTTCGCCGAAGCCGCCAAGGCAGCCGGCCAGCAGCTTCTCGTTGTGGGTAATCTGCCTTACGGCATCACGTCGCAGATTCTGCTGAAACTCGCCGCCAGCCATGCCGCCCCTGGCCGGACAGTCCCCAGCCAGCCAGTTTTGGATCGCGCTGTCTTGATGGTTCAGCGCGAAGTGGCCGACCGCATCACCGCCAAGCCAGGCTCTCGCGACTATGGGTTGCTCTCCGTCACGGTGCAAATGTACGGCTCTGTGGAATCGCTGTTCACGCTCTCGCCTGAATCGTTTTCTCCGCCGCCCGACGTTCACTCCACGGTATTCCGCTGGCGCTTTGCACCGCGATTCGCCGCGCTCGGTGTTGAGGAAGCCGCCTTCCTTCCATTTGTCCGCAAAGCCTTTTCCCAAAAGCGCAAGACGCTCGCCAATAATCTCCGCGCTGCCGGATTCGCCGCTGACGCCATCGACGCGGCGCTCAACCTGACGAGCATCGATTCGCGCGTCCGCGCCGAAGCCCTGCCCATTGAAGACATCGCGGCCCTTTGGCGCGCGCTCCGATAAAGCGGGGAAAAGTAGAGCGCGCTTCAATATCCGCTCGCCAAAACGAGTGTTTGGGATGGAGACCCTAGCGGTGCGATCCACCGCCACTGGAACCGCCGCTGCTACTATGAGCAGCGCCACCGCCGCCGCCGGAGAATCCTCCACCACCGCCGGAGGTATGGCTGGCCGGCGGTCCAGTTCCGCTGGAAGCTGGACGGCTCGGCGGCGATGCGTGTTGGCTACCGCTGCCGCCCGATGGCCTTGCCCCGTTTGAATTGACCGCGTAACCGGGCCGGCTGGTTCCGTAGCTCGGGCCCGTCACGGTCACCGTCCTTGAGCCGCCCGCAGTGGTTACGACCGTCCGATTCACAAACCCCGAGGCGGAGCGTTCATATTGCGGCCGTGGCGACAGCGGACGAATGGCCTGTACCGCATGTCCGGCAATCACAACCGTTCCCGCCCTGTCGCGCAAGGGCAGACCGCCTACTCCGCCGACAGGCTGGCGGCTCACGGCCAGCAGCGGATGCGGCCTGCCTGGCCGGCCGGGGTTGATGGGCCGATGCGGCGGGCGATAGCCGCCAGGAATCAGGCCAATATTCAGTCCATAATAGCCAGCGCCCCACCACGGAGCGCAGCCGCCCATCCCCGGCGCCCAACCCCACCCGAAGCCATCATAAAAGTTCCAACTTCCGCATTGATATGGCAGATAACCCCAGGAATAGCCCGACACCCAAACATCGCCGTATCCCGGCGTCCACATCCAGTACCCGCTCCCGTACGGATCGAATCCCGTGTCGCTTGCATCGTAGGGCGACCAGATATTTCCCTGTCCGGGAACGTTGTACCAGTTGCCGTTCGCGTCCAGGTCGTTCCACGCGGGGTTGCCGCTATCCGCAAATCCCTGTGTCGCCGCGGTTCTCGACGAGCCTTCAGCCGCCAGTACCTGATCGCGGTCGGAGTTCCATGTATCCCATGAATCCGGTTCGATCGATTCAGATAGGTCGTAGTGGCTGGGGTCAGCGCCATTCAGAGCAACGCTCTCGCCCCCATGCAGATCCACTGCCAGGGCACTGCCACGCTCCATGTGCGCATTGCCTGAGAAAACGGCAAGCTCTCCCGGCTGATTGTCAAGGTTGATCCGCAACACCGTGAATCCACCCGCCGTCACCACGCTGTCGCCGAATCTTATTCGAGTTCCCGCTTGTGAAGGCTGTCCTGCCGATCCCGCGCCACGCAGTTCAAAGTAGCCCAACCCGGTGTTGAGCATGATCTCCGTGTCGCCAACTCCGCCCTGCCCGCGCAACACCGTCAGCGTCAAGGAGCTATTTGGCGAAAGGCGCGCCACACTCCCGTCTTCGAACTGAACCTCCGCCCGGCCGTCTTCCGCGGTCGCCACCCGTGTCCCCTCAAACAGCGGCGCGTTGGCCACGGCCTGATCCGCAATTACCTGGTTGCCCTGCGAGATTTGCACCTGCCCGTCCACGCTGCTCAACCGTGCGGCGCTGACCGCCCGTGCCGCGTCGTCGGCCAGCGCCGCGGGCAACAACAAGACGGTTGCAACTGCAAGCGCCGCCAGCCACAGAACTCCTGAGCCCAACCCGCTATTCACCCACACCGTGCGATTCCGACTAAGCTTCATGGCGTTCCGCCTTCCCAATGCCGGCCGTACCCCAGTCCCCAACTCGACTTCCCAGTTCATGAGCAGTCCATTGGCAGTCATACACTAACTAGGACACCCCCACCCCAGGAAAAGTCGCGTCAAATTCGTACCCGGAAAAGGTATATTTCTGCGTTGGCGTGGCTATCCACTGCCTCCATCTACTTCCCGTTTCCATCCAACATCGCTCTGGCGCGTTTCCGCACACGCACCATCACGTCCGGATCATCCGCCAACCGGTCGAGAATCCCTTGAATCGCACCAAGCTCCAGCAAGCGGCCATCTTTTGATGCCTCTGCAACATACTCCATCTCGCTGTCCAATCCTAGCCGGTCATGCTGTAGCAGGGTCTCGAGCCGCGCGCCCTCCAGGATCGTTCCCGCCACCGCCACCAGCGAGTCCCCCAGCGCCTGAATATCCTTGTCCTTCGAGTAATTGAATTGGCAGCCGCCCACTCCCTCGGGCCCGCTGTAACTCAGCTTTTTCCACCCCTGGAATGCCACCTTCATGTGGCTCTCGCAATCTGAGTTGAGCAAATTGTGTTGGCGCACCGTTTGAAAGACGTAATCCGCAAACTCCACGCTCACTCTTACGTTCCGATCCACATCGGGCGTCTGAATCTCCTTGCCGCTCTCCTGACTGCTCGCTTGGCCGTTCCTCTGGTTTCCGCCAGGCGCCGCGTTGCTTCTGTCGGAGTGAAAATGCCCGCTCCCATCCGGATGAAGCGTCAGCATCCAATGCGACGGCAAGAGCCCAGGGTTCGAGTAGTCCACCTGAAACACCGGCGCGCTTGCGGCCCCAACCGCCGCTGGCAACCCCGACAAAGCAAGCCAAACCGCGAGCACTCCACCCCTCATCGCCTGGCCTCTTGGAGCGCCAGCGTCTGCGCTGTATGAATGTGGCAAATCGCGATCGCAAGGGCGTCCGCCGCATCCGCGGGCTCCGGCACTTCGGCCAGCTCAAGCAGCCGCGCCACCATAAACTGCACCTGCTCCTTTTTGGCCAGCCCGTAGCCCACCACGCTCGACTTGATTTTCAGTGGAGCGTACTCGGCCACCGGCAGCCCCTGCGCAGCCGCCGCCAGCAGCGCCACACCGCGAACCTGTCCCAGCTTCAGCGCGGACTTTGCATTCACTGAGTAGAAGACCCCCTCGATTGCCACCGCATCCGGCTTCCAGCGCTCCATTTCCGCGCTCAGCTCTCGAAACACCTGCAAGAGCCTTTCCGCCGTGGTCAGCGTTTTCTTCAACCGGATCGCTCCCATCGCCCTCAGCACCAGCCGGGGCGCGCGCCCGGTGTCGTCCGACTCCACGACACCAAACCCCGTAGTCTCGGTCCCGCAATCGATCCCGAACACCCTCATCGGGTCCAAGTCTATCGCAGCCGCCTTCCGATTCCCATCAATTCCCTGTCGATGCAGGAATGGCGCAAAGCTGAAAATGGCCTTTGCACCGGCTCCTGAATTCTCGCCTTGACATTTCCCTATCGGTGCGTGCTAACTTACCGTAAGTGAATACTTACCTACAAGCCGGACTCGATGCCCTCGGCGACGCGACACGAATGGCCATCTTCCAAAAGCTCTCGGCCGGTCCCCTTGCCGTCAACGAGTTGGCTCGTAATCTTCCGGTCAGCCGTCCCGCCGTCTCCCAGCACCTGCGCGTGCTTAAAGACGCTGGCCTGGTCACCGATAGCCGCGCCGGTACTCGCCGCCTCTACCAGCTGGACCCCGAGGGTGTCGCCCGTCTTCGTGCTCACTTTGACCAACTCTGGAGCAAAGCATTGACATCGTTTCAAACCTCAGTAGAAAAAATTCCCAGTGGAGAGACAAATGCCAGACACAGTGCAAGGAGCCGTCGTCCGTAAAAGCGTGCGCGTTCAGGTCCCCATCGATCGCGCGTTTTCCGTCTTCGTCGAACAGATGGAGACATGGTGGCCCGCGACGCATCACATTGGGAAAACTCCCTTCGAGGCAATCTTCGTCGAGCCACGCATCGGGGGCCGCTGGTACGAACTAGACGCCAAGGGCAACCACTGCGACTGGGGCACTGTGCTCAAGTGGGATCCGCCGCATCGAGTCGCTTTCTCCTGGCATTTGGGTCCGGGCCACGATCAACCGGATTGGAAGTTCGATCCGGACATGGCCAAGGCCAGCGAGGTCGAGATTCGTTTTCTGGCCGAAGGTCCGGGCACGACCCTTGTCGAGTTGGAGCACAGCAAGTTCGAGCGCCATGGCGAGGGCTATGAGCAATTGCGCGCCATTTTCGATGGGCCAGGCGCCTGGGGCGACATTCTGGCGCTGTATGCCAAGACAGCAAATGGAGAGGGGGCAAAATGAAGTCCACACTGTTTCTTCGCATTGCATCCGTTCTGACCATGATTCACTCGATCCTGCACACCATTGGCGGCGTCTTCGGCAAACCGGGGCCGGGCGCCGCCTCCGTCGCCTTCGCTGCCATGCAAGCCAACCAGTTTATGGTCTACGGCCTGACGCGCACCTACGCGGACTTCTACTTGGGCCTCGGACTGGCCCTCACCATCTCCATGACCGTCGAAGCCATCGTCTTCTGGCAATTGGGCACCCTTGCCAAGACTCACGCCCGCGCGATCCGTCCAATCGCAGCCACATTTGCGGTCGGCTATCTCGTCATCGCAGTGAACTCTTGGTTCCACTTCTTCCAGGCCCCGGTAGTCGTTGAAATCCTCATCGCCCTTTGCCTCGTCATGGCGGTGATGACCGCAGAACCGGCCTCACCGGCAGGGGCGCGGCGGTGAGCGCGGAGAATTCGATTGGGGGCTCTGCCGGGTAAAATCGATGTATGCCCACGGAATCCCCGCACCGCACGCCGGCGCAGATCGGCTTCGGTTCGATACTCGCGGCGGCAATGCTCTTCTCCACGCCAGCCTTAGCACAGCAGCCGGCACCGCCTGCTTCTACCACGCTATGGTCGCCGCGCATCCACTTTTCCTCCCCCCCCAACTGGATCAACGACCCCAATGGCCCCATCTTTCTCAATGGCCAATATCATCTCTTCTTTCAGACCAACCCTTCGGGAGATGAGTGGGGAAACATGAGCTGGGGTCACGCGGTCTCGCCAGACCTGGCCCACTGGAAGCAACTTCCCGTCGCGCTTGCCGAGGAGAACGGCGTGGCCATCTTCAGCGGATCTACCGTTGAGGATCGCGATAACACCAGCGGTCTCTGCGGCGATCCCGGCCAGAAGCCCCCCGGCTGCCTTATCGCCATCTATACAGGCGCATCGCAAGACAAGCAGGCCCAGAACCTCGCCTCCAGCCGCGACGGCGGCGTGACCTGGACAAAGTACGCCTCGAATCCAATCCTCGACCTTGAACTCAAGGATTTCCGCGACCCCAAAGTATTCTGGCACGCGCCATCCCAGAGTTGGGTCATGGTCGTCGCGCTCCCCACCCAGCACAAACTCCGTATCTACCGCTCAAAGAATCTGCGGCAATGGGAACTGGCCAGCGAATTCGGCCCCGCCGGCTCGACCCAAGGCGTGTGGGAATGCCCCGACCTCTTCGAGCTTGCCGTCCGCGACGCCAAGGGGAACTGGGTCTCCAGCCGTTGGCTCCTCAGCGTCAACATCAACCCAGGCGGCCCCGCAAAAGGTTCAGCCAGCCAATACTTCGTCGGCCAGTTCAATGGCTATCGCTTCACTGAAGACCATCCCGGCTCCGGGCCGCACTGGGCCGACTGGGGCAAGGACTTCTACGCTTCCACCTCGTTCGCTAATATCCCTTCCGAAAAGGACCGAGTCTGGATCGCATGGATGAGCAACTGGCAGTACGCAGCCAAACTGCCCTCCCTGCCCGGCCGTGGCGAGATGACCGTCGCGCGCCGGCTCTATTTCCATCAATCGCCGGCTCATCCCGCCCTATCGCCGTCTCAGGAGCCGCTGTTGCTGGTGCAGCAACCCATCCTGCCGATCCCTGACGTCAAACCCTACGCAGCCATGTTCGGCGCGCCGCCGTTTCAGACGATCTTCCAGGCCAATGCTGCGATAGCCGCTCAAAAGCAGTCCGGAAGCGTCTACCGGTTGAGCTTCATCCTCAACCCCGGCGACGCCGAGGAAGCCGGCGTTCGCCTGCGCCGCGGAGTCATCGATCCCAGCGCGCCGGCAGCCGAAGAAACCGTAGTTGGCGTAAACTTTGAAACCGGCCGCATCTTTGTCGATCGCACCCGCTCCGGCAAAACTGACTGGTCGCCCGACTTCCCCGTCCGCGTATCGGCTCCGCTCAGGCATCCGCAGGCCAATTCGGTCTCAATCGAGATCGTCGTCGACAGCAACTCAGTCGAAGTCTTCGCCGAAGACGGCGAAACCGTGCTCACCGACCTCATTTATCCATCCGCCACCAGCCAGGGCATTTCCTTTTACGCGACAGCCACCCCGCCAGGAGCCGCGCCAGCCCTGGTCCGCAATGTCGAGCTTGATCCCCTCGATCAGCCGCCTGCCACCAAGTAGTGAGGAAGAAGAATGGCGCCACATTCGTGGTAGTTTGATCCCCTATGCCCTGAGCGCCAACTTCTGACGCTCGCTAATCTTGTCCATCAACCCCTTGGGAAACGGCCGGCACGCGCCGTTCTTGGTATGCGCGAGATGCCAATCGATCCGATCCTTCTCGTTTGCACCTTCCGGCATCTTGTGCTCCTTGTGCCACTCCCGATTCATCGTCCCTCCTCATTCGCCTATTCCCTACTCCCTATTCCCTGTTCCCTGCTTCTAAAACAACAACGGCCTCAAGAGCACTCGCTCGTGAGGCCGCTGCCGGTAGACTGTTGGGATTGGACTGGAGGCCTTCGCGCTTCCGCGAGTGCCAGAGCCGTGGACGGAATTCCTCCGCCGGGTCTTACCTGGGGCTGGGGCGCAAGGGCCTCAGGCC
>CAZSVJ010000066.1:0-14507 GCA_964610185.1 uncultured Occallatibacter sp.
AATCTTTCACCTACTGCACGGTTACTTACACGGCTCCGGCTACGGTAACGGCCACCGGCGCCACGTACATTGTGGGTACGGTGGGAACCTCGTCTTCAAAGGCAGCAACTGCGGTGCTGCTGAACACTCAGGGAGTTTCCAGCAGTCCGGCGACCCATCAGGCGCAATCGTCGACGCCGGTGGCGCTGGGCAGCTCTGGCGGGAACAACAACGACTACGACGCGCAGGGAAACCAGGTTGCCGACTGCTGCGGCGGAACGCTGGGATCGCTGATTCAGGACAGCAGCGGCCACCAGTACCTGCTGAGCAACAACCATGTGCTGGCGCGCAGCGACCATGGCAGCGTGGGCGACACCATCATCCAGCCGGGATTGATCGACAACAACTGCACGCCGAATGGAGACGGCCCCGGCACCACGCGGGTCGGCTCGCTGACTGGCTGGCTTGCGCTCAGCTCCAGCGCCACCAATGCCGACGCGGCCATTGCTCAAGTCGATTTCGGCGCTGTGAGCACGGCCGGGAGCATTCTTGAGCTGGGCGTTAGGCAAGCCGACGGCTCGCTGGGCGCAGCGCCTCCCGGCATCTCATCGACTGGCGGCAAAGGCGAGGCCGCGTCGCTCAATTTGGTTGTAGCCAAGAGCGGGCGGACCACTGGGCTGACCTGCGCCAGCGTTTCAGCGCTCGATCTGGACATGACGGTCGATTACTACCTCGATTGCGCTGAAACCAAGCCCTACCTGACCAAGGCCTATACCAACCAGATAGCCATCAGCGGCAACCAATTCAGCGATGCGGGCGATTCCGGTTCGCTGGTGGTCGATGCCGCCAATGCCGAGCCGGTGGGCCTCTACTTTACCGGTGGAGCTGACGCGAACGGCGTAAGCCAGGCGGTGGCCAGCCCCGCGCCTGACGTGCTGAGTGAGTTGAGCGCGCAGGTGGGCAGCGGGACATCGTATACCTATGTGGGCAGCGCGGATCACCCGGTGAGCTGCCTGAACTACGGCGACAATACGGTAGCCGCGGCTCAGGCTCGAATGCTGAGCGACGCGGAGATTGGCCGAGTGCAAGATGCGCTGTCGCAGGCCAGGATGCTGGTCAATCCGTCCGCGGGAATTCTGGGCGTGGGCACCGGAAAGAGCAGCGACCATCCCGGCGAGGGCGCGGTGACGATTTATGTGGATGAAACCATGAACGTGAGCGCGCCGGCCATGGTAGACGGCGTTCGAACACTCGTTGTTCCCACCAATGCCCGTGCGGTGGCATTTGGCTCAGCGCCGCAGACTGCCTTCGAATCTGCTGTTATTTCGGCGCTTTCGGCAGCGGTCCTGAATCCAGCGGTTGCCGTCAAGCAGCAAATCGCGCACGGCCTGATGCAGCAGAATCCGGCGTTCTTCGGCGTCGGTGTGGGCCAGAGCCTGGACAACCCGAAAGAAGCCGCGCTGGTGATTTATGTAGACCGCAAGCGGGTTCCCGCCCAGCTACCCGCAACCATTGAAGGCTTGCGCACGCGCTACCTGGTGATGGACAGGCTGCACGTTACGCGCTCGTATGCGTCGCCGATGCAAAGCAAGAGTCACTGCATGCCCCACACTGCCAAGAGCCAATCGGACAGCTTCGACTTTCTGAGGCCCCTGAACTTGACGCTATTCCGGTAATTTCAAATCCCAAAACAAAAACCCAATGAGCTTGGGTTGATATAGTCCAGGTGGGCTCGATCCAGCTCAGCGGAGTAAGATTTGTGGCCTACGCCATGGACCACGAGCCTCGGCACGTGGACGGTTTCTACGCCGAGGTAGAGGTGATCGTCGATCTTTGCCCGGACAGCAATGTCTCGCTCGCAAACAGGACAGATTCGATCAGGCCAAGCAATGCAAGCAAGTCGGATGTTCGCCACGTGCTGACCGTAGCAGCTGGGAATTTCGACGATCTGGTGTTTCTTTGGGAGAAGCATCTTGGCTAAGCATGAAGTGGTTACGACCGATGCCGAAATCGGTGCCGCGCTGGAGAAGGCAAAGCTCCACGACGGCGGTCCGCGCGCGCGGACTGTCGAGTATATCCCGGATCTCAAGCTGCTCATCGTTGGCCTGAACAACGGACGCCGCCTGGCGCTTCCAATCGAGGACGTGCAGGGGCTTGGCACGGCCACTCACAAGCAACTTCAAAACTATTTGTTGCTCGGGCGTGGAACCGGGATAAGCTTTCCGGATCTTGACGTCGATCTTTACGTCCCCGCTTTGATTGAAGGCGTATACGGAAACCGCCGTTGGATGGCGCAGTTGGGCAAGAAGGGCGGCGCATCCAAGACCGAGGCCAAACGCCGCGCGGCACAGGCAAACGGAGCCAAAGGCGGAAGACCAAAAAGAGCCGTGGCGTGAATTCGTGTTGGAGTTCTACGGACTCCCACCCATCGGACAAAAACACAAAACGTCCGATACATGGGGCACAATTTCATTCCCCGCGGCTCGGCAACGCCGGTGGAGGACTAGAGCATTTTCGGAAATTATGTAGACCAAGAGTTTATCGTTTTCCCACCCTTTCCGCAGAAAAAGCGGAAAGGATGGGGCACGGAAGTTTACAGTAAATCTGAAAATGCTCTAAACCGCGGCCGCAGCCGTCTGCGCCGGAGCGGCCTTCAGATTTGGGTCATCGGGGATGAATATCTGAAAGACCGTGCCGGACGGGGTTCCCTGAGCGGCTGTGCGGCTGCGTACACGGACCACTCCGCCGTGCTTCTCGATGATTTCCTGGCTCACCCATAGACCCAAGCCGGTTCCGGTCACACTTTTGGTGGTGAAGAAGGCTTCAAAGATGCGCTCCAAATCGGCGGGCTCGATGCCTGTGCCGGTGTCGGCCACAGTGAAGCGAACGCCGGTGTGCTCGGGATCCTTCGAACTGTGCGAACGGCATGCGCGAACCAGCAACCGGCCGCCGTCGCCACTGGCGTCGATGGCATTCCCAATGATGTTGGCGAAGACCTGACGGAGCTCTCCGGCAAAACAGAATAGGTCGACGTTGGGGTCGAATTTCCGTTCGACCTGGATGTTCAAGCTATTCAAACGGCCTTGATAAAGGCTGATTACAGAATCGAGAAGTTCGCCCACCTTGGCGCGGGCGGGCTGCGTGGGTTGCCGGTAAAAACGCAGCGTCTGCTGAGTAATTTCGGAGATGCGGCGGGCCTCGTGCTCGGCCATGATCACGTAGTTCAACGCCGGATCCTCAAGCTGGCACGAGTTGCGCAGCAGGAAGAGCAAGTTGGTAATGGCCTCGAGCGGATTGTTGATCTCGTGCGAGATGGAAGCGGCTAGCCTTCCAGTTGCGGCCAGTTTCTCGGTCTTGCGCAGAGCCTCTTCGCTGCGCTTGCGCTCGCTGGCATCGAGCACAATGACGCCGACCCAGCGAACCTCCTGTGGGGTGGTGCGGACGGGATAGGCGCTGGCCAGCCACGTGGACGAGCGAACAGGCTTGGCGCGCTGGCCGTTGGTGGCGGAATTAGGAAGGGCCGGAGTTGTAAGGGCGGGAGTTGTGAGCTCAAGATTGCGCACCGCCTGTTCCTCGGCAAAGACGCGCAGCACCGTGTTTTCCAGCTCCTGGGCCACGGGTTGAGGCAGCAGTTCGAGCAGAGTGCGGCCAAGATGGCGGCTGAGCGGAACGCCGGCCATGTCTGCGAATACCTGGTTGACGCGAACAAACCGGCAACGGCGATCGAAGAAGGCCAGGCCGATGGGCGCGTTGGCGAGCATCGAGTCCAGCAGCGAAAGCGTGTCGTTGAGGCCGGAGCGCTGCTCCGCAATGGATGCGACCATGCGGTTGAAGGCCTCAATCAGTTCGCCGATCTCGTTGTGCACAACCACGGGCAACGGAAAGCTGCCGCTGTTCTCCGGCGAGTTCATCAAGGCGCGGGTGCCTCGGTGCAGCGTGGCCAAAGGCCGCGAAATGGATCTAGACATGAGCAGCACCAGCAGCGCCGACGCTGCAATCCAAATAACGCCAAAGATTGCAGTGTCGCGCAGCATCGCGTTGAGCTGTTCATAATCCCAGGCACGCTCCCTCTTGATCCAGGCAAAACCGCGCAGGTCGCTGCCGGTGTAAATTGGGCTGGCGCTCTCCCATTGATCGCTTCCCAAGGTAAACACCCTGGGCTCATCCTTCTTCATGAGGGGAATCTGCGCGCGTTCAACGGCATTAAGAGTGAATTGCTCGGGAACTCCCTCGCTGACGAAGAGCACCTTTCCGGATGGATCCGTGACCTTGGCGAAGGCCACGGCGGGCGACTCCCCTGTCATTTTGAGCGAAAGACCTACCCAGCTGGGCTCGTTCTGCACCAGGGCCTCCTTCGCTTGCAGCGCCATTGAGGTAGCCTGGTGGGCCATCCCCTGCACCATGCGCTGGTGCAATTCCTTTGTCTGCTGTCGAATGAGAAGCGCGGCAAACAGGAGAATGGAGAGCGCCTCAAGCAGCACCAGCCCTGCCAGCATTTGCCATTTAATGGACCGCGGCCACCAGCGCATAGGCGAACTTTACTCCCGGCCGAGCTTTACTCTTGGTAAGGATCGGGGCTCAAGTGTATCGAATTCGGCGCGACTCAGGCATCCCCCGTTTCTTATTTTGATGCCAGCGCACGGGCAATCTGGTGCCCGTGGAAGCGCCCATTCTCAATAAAAATCTCATTGGTGCGCGAACCGGCAACGATGACCCCGGCCAAATAGATTCCCGGCACATTGCTTTCCAGCGTCTCGGGGTCGCAGAGGGGCAGCCGGAACTCGCCCTCGAAGCGGATACCCATTGCTTCAAGGAATTCGAAGTCGGGATGGTAGCCGGTCATGGCGAAGACAAAGTCGTTGCGCAGGATCTCACGGCCCTCTGGCGTCTGGACGACGACAGTGTCCGGCCTGATTTCAATGACGCTCGAATGGAAGAATGCCTTGATCTGGCCGTTCTTGATGCGGTTTTCAATGTCGGGCCTGATCCAGTACTTCACATGAGGCTGAACCTCCGGCCCGCGATAGACCAGCGTAACCCGCGCGCCGCTTCGCCACAATTCGAGCGCGGCAATGGCCGCAGAATTCTTGCCGCCGATCACCACCACGTCAGTCTCGAAGTAGGGATGCGGATCGACATAGTAGTGGAGCACCTTGCTCAGGTCTTCACCGGGAATTCCCATGTAGTTGGGCAGATCGTAGTAGCCGGTGGATACGGCCAGCTTGCGCGCCAGAACGACTCCCGGCCGGCCAAAACGGTCCACTGTATTCACAGAAAAGTCGCCGTCAGAGCCGGTAACCCGTTCAACGCGCTGGTAGAGGCGCAGATCGAGCCGATAGTGCTCCGCAACACGGCGGTAGTACTGCAACGCCTCGTCGCGGGTGGGCTTGGCATTGGGACTGGGGAAAGGAATGTCGCCGATCTCAAGCAGCTCCGGCGTGGTGAAGAAGGTCATGTGCGCCGGGTAATGAAAAAGCGAGTTGCAGAGGCAGCCCTTGTCCACAACCACTGAGCGGAAACCGGCCTTTTGAGCCTCGATGGCGCAGGCCAGGCCGGTAGGCCCAGCGCCGATGACCAGCAGGTCGAAGACATCGTAGGGCATGGGATCGGCGACCGGGTCCGGAGTGAATTCCGGCGTCAGATTCAGGACCGATTGCTCGTTGGAATCGCTCATGGAATTAGATTAGGGCATGACGGAGATTTTTGGGAGGGCTGGAATGCTCAGCGTGGGGCTGAATTGACTGTGATGGTAGAATTGTAGACGGCAATGGTAGAAAGGCAGAAGACTATGGCATTAAGCATTAAGAATGAGGAGACTGAGCAGCTGGCACGAGAAGTAGCGCTGCAAAACGGCGAGACCATAACAACAGCGGTGACAGTTGCGCTGAAGGAACGGCTCGCGCGGCAGCACGAGTCTCCGGAACGAAGGAGCCGTTCGGAGGTTTTGAGGGAATTCTCCGAGCTGTGCGCGCCGCTGTTCACGGATGGCCGCAGCGGGAACGATCTGATCAACGACCTTTACGATGATGAGACGGGACTGCCCAAATGATCCTCGACTCATCGGCAATGGTAGCGGTGATCAAGCGCGAGCCGGACTGGTTGGTCCTATCGGAGCGAATGGACTCCGCCGACAGAGTGTACATGTCTGCGGCCTCCTACCTGGAAACTGCGATTGTGTTGGATCGGTATCGGGATCCGGCTCGAAGCGCCAGGTTGGACGAAGCGATTGAAGAAGCCAGGATAGTCGTCGAACCAGTCACCGTCGCACAAGCAAGGATCGCCCGCCAGGCCTACCATGACTACGGCAAAGGCAGCGGTCATCCTGCCAACTTGAACTTCGGCGACTGCTTCAGCTATGCGCTGGCGCGGGACAAGCGCGAGCCGCTGCTCTGGAAGGGCGATGACTTTGGGCATACGGACTTGCGGTCCGGGCTACAGCAACCGTGATGGGTACTCAGATCGCAATTTCCCAGCGACGAGCGCTGGTTCGCGCGGCAATACGGGACGATCTGCTGCGGGTCACCGATATCGACTACCCTACAGCTGCTGCCACTCAGACCTATTGCTTCTTGATGCGGACCACGATGCCGGCCGTAAAGCCCAGGTTGTTCTGCACGGTCGAACCGAAGCCGGTGAGGTAGTACTCCGGCGCTACCCGAAAGCCGATGTTGGGGGCCAAATTGTACTCGGCGAATACGCTGGCGCTGGCGGCGAACGTGGACGCGTCCGGGTAGAGAACTCCGAGTGTGCCGAACCCGTTTGTATCGCCGGTGAAATTGCCGTATGCGTATCCCCCCATGACCCTGGCGGAGATGGAGTACTTGGGCTGGAGATAGAAGCGGTATGTGGGCCCAAATAGGGCAGCGTACTGGCTGATGGCCGGCTTGGTTTGGCCGCTCGTCGTCTGCAACGGCGGGATGAACGGAGTGCCGTAGTAGCCGCGCCCATCGAGGGTGAGTCCGAGGCGCTCATTGTAGTAACGGGTAAAGCCGCCATTCCAGTTGTACTCGTTTACGCGCTGCAACGTGGCGCCAGGTGTAAAGCGCAGGTAACCCGCACCGACATAGCCCTCATAGAGATGGTCGTAAACGTCGTGGATAGCAGCCACGCGGCGCTGTTCGCGGCGAGCTCGGATGCGAGCCTGCACGCTAAGCTGAGGCTGAGATTGACCGGCTGACTGCTGCACCTGGTCTTGTGACTGCTCTGGAGCCGGCGCGGCGGGGTTGCTGCTCGAACTTGAGCTCTGGGCTTGAACGGCGTGCAAGGCTGGCAGAATGAGCGCCAGCAAAAGGGCAAGACGGCGAAAAGGGTGCATCGGTTTCGGGTTTCCTCCACGGGACTGCGGAAGCACACCGATACGACAGGCAGCGCTCCCCCCAATAGGTATTAAACCACCTCGAGCCTGCTATGAACTACAGGATGGGCACGGTATTGGACGCAAGCCAGATCGATTTGTCCCTGAATCGGCCTGTGAATGGACCCGGCTTGCGAATCGCATCGAGCGCGGCTCAAACAATCGATTTCAGGTCGGCCTGCAACTGTGCCTCGTTGAAGCCGTTCGGCGCGCCCTTGGCGGAGAGCCAGTCCTGGCCGAGCAGCGTGTGAGCTTCGTCGCAATACTTCTTCCAGAAAGCCAGGGTCATGGTTTTCAACTGGCCCCAGGTGATGCAGGTGAATCCTTTCTGATCATACTTGGGCACGAAGACGCAGTGGCCGCCCCAACTGCCGGGCTTGGCTTTGGCGCCGCCGTTGGGCACCACATCCCACACGTCCTGAGTTTGCGCGGTCAGCGGGAGCGACAAACCAATGTATACCCCGCCGAACAAGGCAATGGACTGATGAATCTCAACCAGCTTGGCGGGCTTGGGGTCTGCAAAGGCAACCAGGGCATTGCCCGCAAAACCCTGCTTCTGCCAGTCGTTCAGCACATCCAGTTCGACGCCTCCAGAATCCGTGCTTGCGTTGCCGAGCACATAGCCATCCCATTGCTCGTAGTAGCTCAGAATCGTGGGATCGGGAACGGTGACCATGTTGCCGGTGTTGGCGGTCCACACTTGTATGGCATGAGCAACACCGGCGATGGTACAGTCGCCCAATCCATTCGGAAATTGTGGCTCTGACGGTTCGGGGCCGTTGAGCATCATGCCCCACGAATTAATTCCTTTGGTCCAGTCGGCTGTGGGCGGAGGAGGCGGTAGCCCTGGGGTGAGGTAATCGCCAAACGCCAGAGTGCGTGTGTCGGTCTTGATGGCCTTGCGGCCCAGTCTCATCTTCGAGTGATCTGCCATGGGGGAGCGCTCCTTAGTTGAATGTGGTTGATTGAGTTGTGCGTTCAGTTATGGAGAAGCCGGCCTACGCCGTTGGCACAATGCAAAAGAACAGTGCCTAACCCTGCTTAACGTTGTCCAGCAAATTCTTCCTTGTCAACTTTATATCGGATTGATTGCCATTAATCGGCAGTGGGCGCAGGCGAATGTTCTACGATGAAGACGAATGGAGGCTGAACGCAAAATGGGGCGAGTGCTAATTGGAGTGTTTCTTGGAGTGGTTCTGGTGTCCTTGGCCGTGCTGGCTTGGATTCATTTTGGCAATGTCCCGGTTGCCGTCGCCGATCCGCCGTTGCCGCACGAGAGCTCGATTACTGGGGCGGCGCTGCACGCGCGCATCGATCGAGAATTGGTTGCGACTCCGCCGATTCAGGTGAATGAGGAGAATCTGGTCGCGGGCGCGCACGTTTACCACGACCAGTGCGCTGCCTGCCACGGTTTTCACGGCAAGCCTTCTTCCTTCGGCGCGCACATGTATCCCGCCGCGCCGCCGCTGTTTGAAATGCACCACCATGGTTCAGAAACAATGATGGGCGTCACCGATGACCCTCCCGGTGAAACTTATTGGAAGGTGGCCAACGGTATTCGGCTGTCGGGTATGCCGAGCTACAAGCAAGTGCTTGACGATACGCAGATGTGGCAGGTGAGCCTCCTGCTGGCCAATGCCGACAAGCCTCTACCCCCAGCCGCTTTGGCCTTTCTGCGTGGTGAATCCGTGCCTTCTCCCGCGCCCGCCGCCAAGGTTGGAAAGGAGTAATCCATGAGCGTGCTCGACTCGCTGCGGAAAGGCTTTGGCTTCTTGCTGATGAGCATGGGCGTGTCCAGCCCGGCAAAGAAAGTGAAGGCCAAGCCCAAACCCGCCCCGGGGCCCCGGAAAGACTGATTTGAACTGAGCCGGAATGATCCAGCAAAGATCGTGCAACCGGAAGCCCCCGCAGTTGCTCAAATGAGGCGTAAGTCAACTGCGAGTTGACTGCAATCAGCGAGGGCCTTCCCAATGGAAAACGCAAATCGAAAAGGCTTCCTGCGCGCGTTCTGGGACTTCTTCGTCCTGTTCAGCGGAATCTCGACAGCCTCGAATCTCGCGCGCACGCAAGGCCGCCAACTGCGGACTGGTGGTCTCTTTCTTTTTCGACGCCCTGCAAATAAGTCTGAAAAAAGCCAAAACGATCCATCCTGACTTGCGCAGACTCGCGCCGCAATCCCTGAATTGTTAGAATCGAGACTATGACCCTCGCCCGCCAACAGGCTCTCGACTACTTCCACTCCCCCGACCTGATCGGCCTGGGCTTCGAAGCGGATGCCGTGCGCCGCCGTCTGCATCCCGAGGGCGTGGTCACCTACATCATTGATCGCAACATCAACTACACCAACTTCTGCACGGAGTACTGCACCTTCTGCGCCTTCTATAGGCCGCTCCCAAAACCCGGCAAGACAGTTCCGCGATCCGACGAGGGCTACATCCTCGAATTCGAAAGAATCTACGAAAAGATCGCAGAGACGCTGGAAATGGGCGGCACCGGCGTGCTGATGCAGGGCGGTCTCCATCCCGACCTGAAGATCGATTGGTTCGAGCGGCTGTTCACTGGTATCAAGCAACGCTTTCCGCAAATCTGGCTGCACTGCCTGTCGGCCTCCGAGGTGCTGGCCATTGCGGAATACTCCGAGCTGAGCCTGCGCGACACCATAGCGCGGCTGCGCGACGCTGGGCTCGATTCCATCCCCGGCGGCGGTGCTGAAATTCTGGATGACGACGTGCGCAAGCGCATTGCTCGCCTCAAGTGCCGCACCGAGGACTGGGTAAGCGTGCATCGCACCGCGCACCAACTCGGGATGAGGACTACAGCCACCATGATGTTCGGCGTGGGCGAGACATTCGAGCAGCGCATCAATCATTTTGAAGTGGTGCGCCAGCTACAGGAAGAGACGGGCGGGTTCACGGCATTCATACCCTGGAGCTTTCAACCCGGCAACACAGCGCTCGGCGGCCGCGGTTGGGAAGAAGCAACTTCAGTCGAGTATCTTAAGGTGCTGGCTATCTCGCGGCTCTATCTCGATAACATCGAAAACGTGCAGGCTAGCTGGGTAACTCAGGGGCTGAAGGTTTTGGAGTTAGGCCTTCACTTCGGCGGCAACGATGTTGGCTCAGTGATGTTAGAAGAAAATGTAGTTAAAGCCGCCGGCACCAGTAACTGCACGACCGAAGAAGAGCTGCGCAGAATCATCCGCGACGCGGGATTCAAACCAGTGCAGAGAGATACGCTTTATCGGACAATGTTTTTAAACTAAGCATGGAACACCTGAATTACCGATCATTCTTCTTTATTGCTGGCGGAGCCCAGAGACGGACGGAGAACTCTTCCGCTTCTGGTGTCCCAGGAATATCAACGTCCTTCCGAATCTCCCAAATCAGCTCTGACAGAAGCGAATCGTGCATCGCGTCGGATTTGTTCGCCTTGGAATCCCCAATTTTCGTCTGTAGCTTTTATGCTACACTTACTTCGTAATCGAACTCATCCGCTACCAGCAAGAGGATGGTCGTGAACCGTATACGGAATGGTTCCGCAGCCTTCGCGACCAAATGGCGAGGACCCGAATTGCAGCCAGGCTGCGCCAGGTCCAATCCGGGAACTTCGGGGACTGGAAGCCAGTGGGCGAGGGCGTAACCGAATTGCGTATCGACGTGGGCGCCGGATATCGGGTGTACTGCGGAAGGCATGGAAAAGCCTGGGTAATTCTCCTCTGCGGAGGAGATAAGGACAGCCAGACAAAGGACATCGCAGGAGCCAAGGCGCTCTGGGCGGATTGGAAACGGAGGCAACGATGAAGAAGCTAATTGCAGGCGTGTCGCATCATGAGCGTGAGATTGAAGAACTGCGCGAGGACAGAGAGTATGCTGTCGCAACGCTGCAGGTGGCATTGGAATCCCTCGACGACCCCAAAGAGCGCGCTGGCGGACTGCTTGCATTACGCGCCGTAGCCGAGGCCTACGGCGGGTTGGGTGCGGTGGCGGCTCAGGCGGGAATCAGCCGGGAATCTCTTTATCGCTCGCTGTCCGCTAAAGGCAATCCGACGCTGAAGACACTCGTTGCAGTCCTGAAAACCCTGGGACTGCGCCTCTCCATCGCCGACCAGCGGCAGGCAGAAGCCACGCAAGCGAAGCGAGGCGACGACTATGCCGCTGCCTGATCTCAGGAGTTACTTCGCCGCGGCCTCTTCTTTCAGATAACTCGCACTTAGGGTCTGCTTCTGCTTTGCGATGGGCAAGAGCGTTGGATAGAACTGTACAAACGTCGTGTCTACAGCGGCGTGCTCGGCATGGCAGGAATAGCAAGCCGCTTCTTTTGGAAAGAGGCTGCCGCTAACTTCGTTATCGAAATCGAAGAATGCCCACTTATCCGGAAACCGGGCCTGATCTTTCACGTGAACCTCAATGCCCATGACCTGGGTGCCTTGATAGTGGCCGCGATGGTTGATTGAGCCCTTTTCCATGCCCGCGCGCCCTTCAAGGACTAGCACCGTCTTGTTCGGCCAGGTGCCGGTCTCAACGAATTGCGCGTACGCTTCCGGGTTCACAAAGACATTGTCGAACGTAGGATGGTCTGAGGCCTGCGCAGCCGGGATATAGCTCATATCGACTCCAGAACTCAGGAACACCCATTCGCGATAGTGCTTGGGAAACAGCATAGCGCCCTCCTTGTTGTAGGCGGGAGCATTCTGCGACTCGGTCTTCGCCGCAGGTTGCGGAGCGCCAGAGGAAGATTGTGGACGCGGAGAAGCTGCAAGGCATGCGAGTAGTAGCAGGCCGCTTGCCGGCAGAGCAATTTTCAAGAGCATCTGGAACTCCTGTCTGGTTCATAATACGCAAGCAATCGGATTTCTGTTCCGATGAAGCACGGTGATGAAGCATAAGCGCTTTCACAGTGCTTCTCAATCGCGATTCAACCTACGGATGCGT
Source organism: uncultured Occallatibacter sp. (assembly GCA_964610185.1). Lineage (GTDB taxonomy): Bacteria > Acidobacteriota > Terriglobia > Terriglobales > Acidobacteriaceae > Telmatobacter. Next base: position 12,265 of record CAZSVJ010000066.1, read on the forward strand.
CTGTCCGCCAGCGGCAACGTCGAGGGCGTGATGGATGAGGTCGACAATGGAGGACAGGCTTTGCTCGGCGCCGCGCTGGCTGCCTGGCAGGTTGACGATCAGAGTGCTGCCTTTCAGTCCGGCCACGCCCCGTGAAAGCCATGCGAATGGGTTATGACTGGCGCCGATGAAACGCATGGCCTCGGCCAAGCCTGGGGCTTCGCGATCTATCACTCTTCGCGTGGCTTCAGGAGTTCGGTCACGGGGGCCCAGGCCTGTTCCTCCAACAGTTAAGATCAGCGCTACGCCCTGTTGGCTCGACTCTTCTAGCTTGCCGGCGATGGCGTCTTCATCGTCGGCAAGCAAACAGGTGCTGATTTCAGCCTCCGGCCAGTGCTGGCGGAGCAGAGAAACGACGGATGGGCCCGCAGTGTCCTGAAGCAGACCCTGCGAGCAGCGGTCGGAGATGGTGATGACTGCGAGCAGCATGAGGATGATTGTATCCGCGAACTAGTTCGATGCGGACGGCAAAATCCCAATCGTGCGCAGCCAGATCTCCACGCTCTGCGGCCAGGTGGTTACCGGAAGCGCAGTGCGGCGCAGCCCGTAGCCGTGCCCGCCCTGGGCATAGACATGCAGCTCGGCGGGAACCTTGGCATTCTTCAAAGCCAGGAAATAAACCACAGCGTTCTCGACATGGGCTGAATCGTCCTCGGCCTGAACGATGAATGTCGGCGGCGTGTTAGCAGTGGGATTGATGTCCGCGTTGGGCGCAAAATTCCTGTCGGCGAGGGCCAGATAGCCGGGATAAACAATCACGGCAAAGTCGGGCCGGCAACTGAGCTTGTCGGCGGCATCGACAGGATCATAGGGTCGCTGATCGAAGTGTGTGCTGATGGCGGCAGCAAGATGACCGCCGGCCGAGAAGCCGAGCACGCCCACGCGCTTCGGATCGATGCCCCATTCCGTTGCGTGCTCGCGCACAAGCCCCATGGCGCGCTGTGCATCCTGCAACGCAGCCGCAGACTTGGGGTAAGGGCCTGTGTTGGGAACGCGGTATTTGAGCAACACGCAGTTGATACCGGACGCGGTGAGCCAGTCGCACACCTCGGTGCCTTCAAGGTCGATGGCGAGGATGTTGTAGCCACCACCGGGGAATACCACCACGGCGGGACCGAAGCCGTTGCCATTGCCTTTGGCCGTGTAGAGGGTGAGCGTCGGCACGGAAACATTGCCGAGGTGAACAATCGGCTTGCCGGCGATCAGGTTGTCTTTAGGGGTTGTGAGGTCGGCTTCCGCGGGCGGATTGGCCGGAGCGCCAGGAGCAATGCCCGGCCAAACCGGAATGGTGAGCCGGCCAGGCGCGGGAGGCCAGCCGGAGCCCTGCGCGAAGAGGCTCGCGGACAATCCCGCGACGATTGCCGCAAGAATCAAGGCGTATTTATTCATGAGCAGCTTCTCCTTCAAGGAACTTCGCAGCGATGATCGCAGCACGAGGCGCGAGTGCGCAAATCGAGCGGCGCCGTAAAGCCCGCTTAGCCATGAATAGATTTAACAGTGATGGCGCCGGTGAGTAGCGCGATCCGCGAAGGAATTTGAAAAGAGTTGAGTATCCTGGCGTCAACATTACGAATAGGATTTGTGGAAGAATCATGAACACTGAGGAATAGACTTCAAGAGAGCCATGGGCGCTGCCATCGAATTCCGCGATCTCTGCTTTGCGACGCCGCAAGGCCGGCTGTTGCTTGACTCGATCTCGCTCTCGATCGAAGAAGGAACCACCGCCGCCATCCTTGGCCGGAGTGGGTCAGGAAAAACCACGCTGCTCCGCACGGTCAATCGAATGGTTCTGCCGACAAGCGGCGAGATTCTTCTCCACGGCAAGAGCGCTAGCGCCTTTGATGTTATAAGGCTGCGCCGTAACATGGGTTACGTGATTCAGGAGACAGGACTCTTCCCGCACTTCACCGTCGAGCGCAATGTTGGTCTGGTGTTGGAAGCTGAGGGCCAATCCCGGCGGGATTGCATACGCCGCAGCCATGAACTGCTTGAAGTCGTCGGGCTCGATCCCGCCAGCTTTGCAAAGCGCTTTCCGCACCAGCTTTCCGGCGGTCAGCGCCAGCGTGTCGGCCTGGCCCGCGCTTTGGCCGCCGAGCCCGAATTCCTCCTTATGGATGAGCCGCTCGGAGCGCTCGACCCGCTGACACGCGCAGAGATGCAAGACATGCTGCGAGACCTTCTAAGCCGTCTGAAGAAGACAGTCC